>NZ_JADOEK010000046.1:0-469 GCF_027563165.1 Alteromonas sp. PRIM-21
CCAAATTGTTAAAGAACATTCGATGTTTCCTGCAAAAGCAGTACTTTCATCTTTAGAGTAAAAAACCCTAATCAATGCTTACTGAAACAGTAAATATTCATTAGGATTTCGGGTCCAACGTGACACGTTTCTACCTTTATTACCTTCCTTTCTTAGAGCAAGGAAATGGTAGGCTTGGGCAGACTTGAACTGCCGACCTCACCCTTATCAGGGGTGCGCTCTAACCAGCTGAGCTACAAGCCTATTTTGCGAGGCGGTCGGCGTTGTGACCTCACCGCTCTTATTCGAGGGCAGGGCTGCAACCATCCGAGGTACAAGCCTTCAGTACTTCGCTTATGCAAGCTCAGTGTCAAGTAGATGGTGGAGCTAAGCAGGATCGAACTGCTGACCTCCTGAATGCAAATCAGGCGCTCTCCCAGCTGAGCTATAGCCCCATAAACTTGTGTCGTTCTTCATTTTAAACAAGACT
>NZ_JADOEK010000010.1:0-207081 GCF_027563165.1 Alteromonas sp. PRIM-21
CCCTGAACTTTAAGTTCTGGAAGGGTTGTTATAGACGATGACGTTGATAGGCAGGGTGTGGAAGCGTTGTAAGGCGTTAAGCTAACCTGTACTAATTGCCCGAGAGGCTTAACCATACAACGCCCAAGAAGCTTTAGGCTTTTGAGTGTTGTAGACAAGCTAAGCTCTGAAACATGAGCCGCAAGTAGAGTAAAAAGCAGTTACTCACTGATTGAATTAATATTATCTTTCCCAAATTGTTACCAGTTTTTTCCTGGCAGCCATAGCGATACGGTACCACCTGAATCCATTCCGAACTCAGAAGTGAAACGTATTAGCGCCGATGGTAGTGTGGGGCTTCCCCATGTGAGAGTAGGACACTGCCAGGTCCCATTAAGAAAAACCCGCCTAACGGCGGGTTTTTTGCTTTGTGCTCTTCAATAAATACAGCGGCTAACAGCTGTGCTCGCTGTGTACTTCCATCGTTTATTTCATCAAGAACAGCTTACCAATAAGCTATAAGCGTTTGAGCGTAGAATTTTCTTACAAATGCTCTTTAGCCATATATTATAGAATGTTAGGCATTTCAAACTTGAAAAGTGTATCGGAATAAATCTCAAATTTAGTCTAGGTAACTTGCTATTGGTGTATTAGCGGTACGTCATTTCAAACATTGATTAGCTAGACGCTTTAATAGCCTATAACAGGGAACTGCTTATGTCTGAAAAAATAATTCTAAATGCCACCTTCAACCCAGCGGTAAAAACCTACTGGATTATAAATTTATTATTATTGTCTACGATTACGGTAGTGGGCATACCTTTTTTGATCATATCTGTTCCTCTATTCTTCCTGATAAGTAGCAAAATATTGGCTGCTATGTCTGCAACAGTGACAGAGCGAAAACTTGTCGTTAAACGGGGGGTGTTTCAAAAAGAAGAGAAATCTATCCCCTTAGAAAAGATAACCGATGTTGCTATGGTGCAAGGTCCGTTAATGCGGATGTTTAACTTATACAGACTGTCATTTGAAACAGCAGGACAGTCTGCACAAGGTGCCTTAGTCTCGCTAATTGGTATCAATGATGCTGATACATTTAGAGAAACTATCCTGGCGCAAAAAGATAAGTTGTTAACGGGAATTAGCGAGGTACCAGAACAAAAAAATTATGAAAACAGCGATATGAAGGCGCTTGTTGAAAGTGTAAAGCGAATAGAGTTGCTGCTTGAGAAAGCACTAAGAGAACAATAACGACAGATACGGGTTGTTGTCAGTATTTCTAGACATTCTTATTCGATAAAAGCCTTAATAGAATCGACTTACTTTTAGCAATGTGCAGGTTTTTTGGTAAACTCTTGCGAATAACATTTTAGTCGAAGTAAATAGGACGAACTAATGGCCGTATTCGGTACAGTATTCATGCCACAAATGGCGCTTGCTACCTTTGTCAACGATAAGTGGACTGACACCGAATTTGTCAGTGCAGACAGTATTTCACTTCACCCTGGTGCACACGTGCTTCACTACTCAAGTACATGCTTTGAAGGTTTAAAAGCATTTAAGCATGAAGATGGCAGCATCAATATTTTTAGAATGGATAAGAACATTGAGCGCTTTGTTCAAAGTAGCCGCCTTTTAAATTTGCCTGAAATAGATAAAGCGCAAGTTGAAAAGATGATTATCGATATTGTTGCAAAGTATGCTTCTGAGGTTCCAGAGCCTCCTGGCTCTATGTACATTCGTCCTACTCACATTGGTACAGAAGCGTCTATTGGCAAAGCAGCAGCACCGTCAGCAGATTCGATGCTATACGTATTATTGTCACCAGTGGGTGATTACTTTGCGGGCGGAGCAAAGCCACTTCGCTTGTTACTAGACGAAACAGGTATGCGCTGTGCACCTCATATGGGAATGGTAAAAAGCGGCGGTAATTATGCCAGTGCTTTACCACCTATCCTCAAAGCCCGCGCAGAAGTTGAGGCTGATCAAATACTGTTTTGTCCTAATGGTGACGTTCAAGAAACCGGTGCAGCAAACTTCTTACTTATTGACGGTGACGAGATCATTACAAAAGGGTTGGACTCTAGCTTTTTGCACGGCGTAACTCGTGCAACCGTTCTTCAAATTGCTAAAGATCACGGCATGAAAGTAAGTGAGCGTGATATTACAGTTGAGGAGCTATTAGAACGCGCTGCAAAACCAAATACAGAAGCTGCGCTTTCAGGTACTGCGGCTGTACTAACACCAGTAGGTACGTTTATCCATAACGATAAAGAGTATCAGGTGGGAAGCGGTGAAGCTGGCCCTGTGACAATGAAGCTTAGACAGGCGCTTAACGATATTCAGTGGGGTAAAGCTGAAGATACTCACAACTGGTTAGTCAAAGTGCAAAACTAGTTTAATACAAATCCGCATAGATCATTACTCACTCAGCGAGTAATTTTCTAAGCGGATTGGTACAAACAGACACACATAAAAAAAGCCTGCTTCAGCAGGCTTTTTAGTACTTAAAAGGTTTACCCTTATTTCGCTTGGCCTTGTTTAGCAACTGCATCCATCATTGCTTTGATTGCATCAGCATCGCCAAGATACTCTTTAGAGATTGGCTTAAGGTTTTCATCTAGTTCGTATACTAGTGGCACACCTGTAGGGATGTTAAGACCTAATACTTCTTCGTCTGACATACCATCTAAATACTTAACAAGCGCGCGAAGGCTGTTGCCGTGGGCCGCTATAATTACACGCTTACCAGCTTGGATGTCTGGGCGAATAACATCATGCCAGTAAGGTAATACACGTTCGATGGTAAGTTTTAGACTTTCACCACGTGGCAAAATATCAGCATCTACATTGTTATAACGTGGGTCGTGACCTGGGAAGTGTTCACTGTCGTCTTCAACTGCCGGAGGTGGAATATCGAAGCTACGACGCCAGATTTTCACTTGCTCTTCGCCGTGCTTAGCAGCAGTTTCCGCTTTGTCTAGACCGGTTAGAGCACCGTAGTGACGCTCGTTCAGACGCCAGTGACGCTCAACTGGAAGGTAGTGTTGACCCATTTCTTCAAGGGCAATATTAAGCGTTTTGATTGCGCGAAGGAGTACAGACGTATATGCCTGATCAAATGTAAATCCAGCATCTTTAAGAAGCTGACCTGCGGTCTTTGCTTGTGCTACACCAGTGTCGGTCAAGTCAACGTCGTGCCAGCCTGTGAAACGATTTTCCAAGTTCCACTGACTTTCTCCATGACGAATAAGTACCAATTTATACATAGTTGGGTTACCTGCGGCGTTAAAGTGAAATAGTCTGAGATAATTCCAGAAGTTGGACGTTCAGACGTATATTTAAAAACTGCTGTTATCATCCTTGATTGGCGCTTAAAAATCCAGTTTAAGCGGGTATAAAATCGCAGGTAAGACGTGTCTTTGCCGTTCAGATAAGAGATTTATTAAATAAACCGTGTCAGGTCTGGATGGGCAACTTTTATCCACTCTTTCATTGAGGGTTCTTCAATAAAGCTAAAATCTTCAAAATCAAACCCTGGCGCGACTGTGCAACCTACAAGTGAGTAGTCACCCATAGTTGCAGCTCCCTGAAAATTGCCCGCCTCAACCACTTCAACATAATCGTTGTTGCCACCACCTATACGGCGTTCCCATAACTGCTGTTTCTGAATTTGGAATAGCTGTAAAGGAGCACCTTCATAGTGATTCCATACTTCATCATGTAAAACGCGATGAAAGCGACTGACTTGGCCCTTAAGTAAAAGAAAATAGATATGGGTGAGTGCTGGACGGCTGGCACCATGGACATAGGATGTAGTCTTATTTTCTGAACGAAAAACCTGACGATAAAAACCTCCCTCGGGATGAGGTTCAAGGTTGTACTTCTTAATAAGTGGATGGGTCATGATAACTTCGTATTCTTGTTATTGCTTTTTTACTGGTGCTCGTCCTTCAATGACTTTCTGAGCATGTATTAAGGCATTAGGCATTTAGCGTGGTAATAAGCATACCGCTTGCAAGATTATAAGAAAATAATAATGTTGCATATTTGTAAATGAGTGAGGTGCATGACATTTCATTTGTAATAACTCTCTCCTTGTTGGGCAAGGCCAAGAGCTTTTATTTGAACATAAAGGCCAATTATTCTAACTGGTTGCTTTTCGCTGATAGGGAACACTTTTTTTGCTCACCTCTTTAGAAGCATATGTTTAAACGAGAAGCGGCGATACGAATAACTAATAATAGGTGAACTTTTTTTCATGTTTATGCCGTACAAACTTGAAAATAACGCGACGGATTAAACACGTCGCTCGTTTCTTGCATTGGCAAAAATTGAGACGTAGACAAAATTCATGAACAGGCAAAGAAGGATGAGAGCGTATGACATATAAGTCTTTTTCGCAGCTTGAAGTAAACGGCAAAAACTTCAAGGCGGTCAATTTTGACAGTATAGGTAATCAGTATGCGCTCGACCGGCTACCTTTTTGTATCAAAATTCTTCTCGAGAACCTAATCCGACATGAAGATGAAGAGTTCGTTTCTAGTAGTGACATTGAGCAAGTAGCTAAGTGGGACACTGACAACCACGCTGATCACGAAGTATCATTTGTTCCTGCGCGGGTTATTCTTCAAGACTTTACTGGCGTTCCTGCCATAGTCGATTTAGCTGCAATGCGAGATGCAGTTAATCGCTTGGGGGGCGATGCGCAAGCAATTAACCCTTTAAACCCGGTAGAACTGGTCATTGACCACTCTGTAATGGTTGATCATTTCGCTGAAGAGAATGCATTAGAAAAGAATACCGATATAGAGATTGAGCGCAATAAAGAGCGTTATCAATTTCTAAAGTGGGGGCAGTCTAGCTTCGATAACTTTAAAGTTGTTCCTCCAGGTCGCGGTATTGTGCACCAAGTCAATTTAGAGTATCTGGCTCGCTGTGCTTTTACCAAAGAGCAAGATGGTGAAACCTTGGTTTATCCAGACACCCTTGTGGGTACTGATTCTCACACTACAATGATTAATGGCCTTGGCGTACTTGGCTGGGGTGTCGGTGGTATTGAAGCGGAAGCGGCAATGTTAGGTCAACCCGTTACTATGTTACTGCCGAAAGTAGTAGGCTTTAGATTGTCAGGGAAATTACCTGCTGGCGTTACTGCTACTGACATGGTGCTTACCATCACACAGCAATTGCGTGAACACGGCGTTGTTGGCAAATTTGTCGAGTTTTACGGTCCAGGTCTTAAACACTTAACCACAGCAGATCGCGCAACTATTGCAAACATGGCACCAGAATATGGTGCAACGTGCGGTATCTTTCCAATAGACGATGTGGCGTTAGATTATTTGAGACTTACAGGGCGAGATGAAGACCAAATAGCACTTGTCGAACAGTACGCTAAATTTAGTCACTTATGGCATGACGACCATTCAAAAGATGCACAGTACCATGAAACACTTGAACTCGATTTGGGCGAAGTGGTGCCATCACTTGCTGGGCCGAAACGTCCACAAGATCGCATTGCCCTAGACAAGGCAGCAGAAGCATTCAATGAATGGCATCGTTCGCAAATTGATGTGAAAGTACTAGATGAAGAAACCGATTTAATTGCCGAGGCTGGCCTGGGTACCAGTGATGATGTTGATGAAGACCATGACTCTTTTGTTGAGTTCAGAGGTAACAAGTTCAACTTAGAAGATGGCGCAATCGTGATTGCTGCCATTACAAGCTGTACCAATACATCAAACCCGTCAGTACTGGTTGGCGCGGGCCTACTTGCTAAGAAAGCGGCGGAGAAAGGCTTAACTCGTAAGCCGTGGGTCAAAACGTCACTAGCACCTGGCTCACAGGTTGTTACTCAGTATTTAGAAGATGCTGGTCTTATGGACCCGCTAGAATCACTTGGGTTTAACTTGGTGGGCTATGGCTGTACCACCTGTATCGGCAACTCAGGTCCACTACCTGATGCCATTACAGATGCCATTCGAAAAGCCAAACTAACAGTGACGTCTGTATTGTCTGGAAACCGGAATTTTGAAGGGCGAATTCACCCTGATGTAGCGGCAAACTATCTTGCATCACCGCCTTTAGTAGTCGCATATGCGCTAGCAGGGAACATGAATGTAGATATCACCACAGAGCCATTGGGTCAGGCAAGTGATGGTTCACCTGTTTACCTTAGAGACATCTGGCCTACTGAAGACGAAATTCAGCAATATATTGCTGAAAACGTAACAGGTGACCTATTTAAAGAAAAATATGCGGATGTGTTTAAAGGCGCCGGCGAATGGAATGAACTGGAAGTGAGTAAAACATCAGTTTATGACTGGCCTGAGTCAACTTACATTAAGCATCCACCTTTCTTTGAAGTGATGGGTAAAGAGCCTGAAGCCTTAACGGCAATCGAAAATGCGCGATGCCTAGTGAAAGTTGGTGACTCAATCACGACAGACCATATTTCACCCGCAGGAGCCATCGCAAATGATAGCCCAGCAGGAGAGTACCTGCAGGCACAAGGTGTTGAGCCAAAAGACTTCAACTCTTATGGCTCTCGTCGCGGTAACCATGAGGTGATGATGAGAGGGACGTTTGCGAACGTTCGTCTTCAAAACCAACTGGCGCCGGGTACACGAGGCAGTGCGACAACCCATTATCCGAGCGGCGACAGCATGTCTATCTTCCACGCTGCTATGCGTTATAAAGATGACGGTGTACCAGCAATTGTCATTGGTGGTAAGGAGTACGGCACTGGCTCAAGTCGTGACTGGGCAGCTAAAGGGCCCTCTCTTATGGGCGTAAAAGCTGTGCTTGCGGAAAGCTATGAGCGTATTCACCGCTCTAACTTAATAGGAATGGGTATTCTACCACTCCAATTTAAGTCAGGTGACAGCGCGAGCTCTTTGGAGCTTAAAGGTAACGAGTCGTTCTCTATCGATGCAGTTGAACGCGGGCAGACCGAGGTTGAAGTAAAAGCCGTGTCGGATGAAGGAAAAACAACAACGTTTAAGATGGATATCAGAATTGATACATCTAACGAGTTTACTTACTTCGAAAACGGAGGAATACTTCACTACGTTATTCGAGAGTATTTAAAACGATAAGCGTTTATAAGATTAAGGCTGCGGTTAGTTCGCAGCCTTTTTCTTTATGGCACCCGGCAAGGGCATTTACTCTCCGCCAATAATTTGAACTTGTGCTATATCAGTATCGCCTTTTAATACTTTGAAAATAGCATCTTGTACTAGGGTTCGCATACCATCTTTGGCCGCTTGTGATTTCATTTCTGAAACGCTGGCTTCTTTATATACCATTGAGCGAAGCTCTGGTGTCATCCCCAGTAATTCGTGCACACCTGTTCTGCCTTTATAACCTGTGTTTCCACATTCTTCGCAACCTTTGGCTCTGTAGAGTTCAAGTGGGGCCTGAATGTTCAGTTCTGGTAGGTGCTCTTTGCCATATTGGCGCTCAATAAACGCCATGTCTTTCTCGCCTGCTACATACTTCTCTTTACAGTTACCACACAAGGTTCTTATAAGACGCTGGGCCAATATCCCTACACATGCATCTGAGAAGTTGACCGGATCAAGACCTAAGTCAAGTAGACGGGTGATGGTCTCCGGTGCTGAGTTAGTATGCAGCGTTGAAAGTACTAAGTGACCAGTTAATGACGCTTCAATACCCGCATGAGCGGTTTCCTTATCACGCATCTCACCAATAAGAATGATATCTGGGTCTGCCCGCAAGAATGCCCGAAGTGCTGCCGCAAAGTTAAAACCAATTTTAGGGCTTACCTGAACCTGTTGCAAACCAGGCTGAGTAATTTCTACCGGGTCTTCAGCCGTCCAAATTTTCTTTTCAGGCGTATTCAAATATCCCAATATAGCGTGAAGCGTAGTGGTTTTACCGGAACCTGTAGGGCCTACAACCAGTAAAATACCGTGAGGCTTTTTAATCATTTCTTCCAACCTTGTACGGTTGGTGGGGGCCAGGTTCATCTTGTCGATAGGCATCGCACCGCCTGATGCCAAAATACGCATTACTACACCTTCACCGGCGACGGTGGGAATAGTAGCCACACGCACTTCTACGAGTTTACCGTTCATTCTAAATGCGAGCTTGCCATCCTGAGGTACGCGTTTCTCTGCAATATTAAGATTCGACATTATCTTAATACGCGCAATCACCGCGTTATGATGCGAGTGAGGTACCTGGTTCATATCGCGGCATACGCCATCCACGCGCATGCGAACACGAGTAGGCGCATTCTTTTCAGGGTCTATATGAATATCTGAGGCGTTTAAACGTTTAGCATCGTGCAGTATACGACTAACCAAGCGGACAACTGCTGGCGCATCGTCTGAAAGTTCATCAATCTGGTCTTCATTGTCGTCGCTGGATGAGCCAATTTCATCGAGGATGTCGCTCATTTCACCAGGGCCGCCGCCACCGCTATTCTCCCCTAAATATTGAAGAATAAGGTTAGGTAAACTTACCGCGATTTCGTAGCTATCTATGCCCATAGCGCTCTCAATTTCCATTAAGAGCGCAGCATTGTTTGGCTCAGCCATTAGCACAATGGGTTTATCGTGTGCATCGGCGATAACTGCAACATAGTTTCGCTTGAGGTAAGAAACGTTTAGACGACTTTCGTTTTCGAACCTGTGATATTTTTCCGGCAGGTAAGAAATGAATGGTACTTGATAGTGGATTGAAAGAGAGTTACCAATTTCATCTTCCGATATGCGATGTTCAGATATCAACCGTTGAACTAAGGCTCGTATATCTGGCGTTGTCGCTTGTATATCGGCGAGGGTGGCCTCTTCTAGCAAGCTTTTGTGAACTAACAGGTCAAACGGGTTATTGGTGCCGCCTAACTCGAATCTGAATTTATCACCAAGAATTAGCGCTAATGCATTCCCACGCTTGAGGTCCTCTTCGGTAAAACCGCCGCTTGCCTTATTGATGATCTGAATAACACCCATTAACACGCCAGCGTTCATTATTGGTACGCAAAGAATGTTTTGAGTTCTAAAGTCATTGTCTTTATCGAATTTATCGGCAAAGCGAAGTCGAGGGTGAATGCTTTGAAGTAGGGTAGGATTGTACGGGTCATCAATGACAACAGGCTTTTGTGAAAGCGCAACGTAGCCAGCAATAGACATGGGGCTAATCGGTACTTTTATCTCTAGGGTTTCTTTACCTGTTTTAAATCGGGCGACCAGGTCTTGGTGTTGACGACGGCGTTGAAAAATACTCATGCGTGTGGCGTCAAACAAGCCAAGTATCATAGGTTCTAATAGGCTGTAGGCATCTAACAACGTAGAGTGGTTATTTAAGATGCGTTTTATTTGTGCAAATGTTTGCTGGTTATTTACTACTTCCATATTCTCACTACTAATAATGTTGGCGCCTAGTCCTTTACGCTTTTGACGCTATAAGCATGTTTTACGCTAGGGTATCAAGATATACTGTTACCATAAAAGCAACAATACTACTTCTAGACAGTTACATACACTGTTTTAGCGTAAAAATATGTGTATAAAAAGCAAACTGCCTCTTGCATTGCCCTCTGCTTTCTGTATAATTCGCGCCCACTGCCCAATTAGGGTATGAAGTTTTTAGCCGCAACCTCACTGCTTTTAGGGTGGTTGCCGAAGTAACGGATTCATCATTACTGATTAGCCTGTTGCTGGCGTGCTAGAAAAAAGAACAGGGTTCCGATAGGGAACCATCGGTTTACGCACATCTTTTCTTTCCGGAATTAATGGAAGAGAAAAGGTGAATTTTTTTGTTCTTTCGATTGGAGCTTAATCGATGCCAAATCAAAGAATTCGCATTCGTTTGAAAGCGTTTGATCACAAGTTGATCGATCAGTCTACGGCTGAAATCGTTGAAACTGCGAAACGCACTGGTGCTCAGGTAAGTGGTCCTATTCCTCTACCTACTCGCAAAGAACGCTATACAGTTCTGATTTCTCCGCACGTTAACAAAGACGCGCGTGATCAATATGAAATCCGTACTCACAAGCGTTTGGTAGACATCATCGAGCCAACTGATAAAACAGTTGACGCGTTGATGCGTTTGGACTTGGCTGCTGGCGTTGATGTTCAAATCAGCCTGGGCTAATAAGAGAGGGTTATAACAATGGCGATTGGTCTAGTCGGTCGTAAAGTGGGTATGACTCGCATCTTCACTGAAGATGGTACGTCTATCCCTGTGACTGTTATTGAAGCGACCCCAAACCGCGTTACTCAGCTTCGTACTGAGGAAACTGACGGTTATCGCGCTCTTCAGGTTACTGCTGGAACTAAGAAAGCTAACCGCATCAACAAAGCTGAAGCAGGTCACTTTGCTAAAGCTGGTGTTGAAGCTGGACGCACTCTAGTAGAATTCCGCCTAGAAGAAAACGAAGGTGCCGATATTGAAGTAGGCAGTGAAATCACTGTTGAAATCTTTAACGACACTAAAAAGATTGATGTAACTGGTACATCAAAAGGTAAAGGTTTCCAAGGTGCAATCAAACGCTGGAACTTCAGTTCACAGCGTATGACACACGGTAACTCTTTGTCACACCGCGCACCTGGTTCAATTGGTCAAAACCAATCACCAGGTAAAGTATTCAAAGGCAAGAAAATGGCTGGTCAGCTTGGTAACAAGCAAGTGACTACTCAGTCTTTGGAAGTTGTACGTGTTGACGTAGAGAACGGCCTTATCCTAGTTAAAGGTGCCGTACCTGGCGCAACTGGCAACGATGTAATCGTAAAGCCAGCTGTTAAAGCGTAACGTCTGGGGAGTGAACTGATGGAATTAACATTGAAAGACGCGCAAAGCGCTCTTGAAGTATCCGAAGCGACCTTTGGACGTGAATTCAACGAAGCCCTGGTACACCAGGTAGTTGTAGCTTACGGTGCAGGCGCTCGTCAGGGTACAAAAGCGCAGAAAACTCGCGCTGAAGTTCGTGGTGGCGGCAAGAAGCCATGGCGTCAAAAAGGTACTGGCCGTGCACGTGCTGGTACAATCCGTAGCCCAATTTGGGTTGGCGGTGGCCGTGCTTTCGCAGCAAAGCCTCGTGACTTTGACCAAAAAGTTAACAAGAAAATGTATCGCGGTGCACTTAAGAGCATCCTGTCTGAACTAATCCGTCAAGACCGTTTGGTTGTTGTAGAGAAGTTCGGTGTTGACGCACCTAAGACTAAAGCTCTTATTTCTGCACTTAACGAATATGAACTAAATGATGTTCTAATCGTTACTCCAGAAGTTGATGAGAACTTGTTCCTAGCGGCACGCAACTTGTACAAAGTTGACGTACGTGACGTAGCAGGCATCGACCCAGTGAGCTTGATTGCATTTGAAAAAGTGCTAATTACTGCTGATGCGGTTAAACAACTTGAGGAGGCGTTAGCATGAAAGAAGAACGTCTACTGAAGGTGCTAGTAGCACCTCACGTTTCAGAAAAGTCTACAATGGCTGCTGAAGCGAACAACACAGTTGTATTTAAAGTAGCTAAAGACGCGAACAAAGCTGAAATCAAAGCTGCAGTTGAAAAACTGTTTGAAGTTGAAGTTGAAGGTGTTCGTACTGTGAACGTTAAGGGTAAAACCAAGCGTCACGGCATGTCTTTCGGTAAGCGCAGCGACTGGAAAAAGGCCTACGTGGTTCTTAAAGAAGGTCAGGACATCGACTTTGTCGGTGGTGCTGAGTAAGAAGGGGATTAGAAATGCCATTATTGAAAGCTAAGCCAACTTCTGCCGGTCGTCGTCACGTTGTTCAGGTCGTAAATCCTGACCTGCACAAAGGTGCACCGTACGCACCTTTGCTTGAAAAGAACAGCAAATCTGGCGGTCGTAACAACAATGGTCGTATTACCACTCGTCACATTGGTGGTGGTCATAAGCAACACTACCGTGTAATCGACTTTAAACGCAACAAAGACGGCATTCCAGCCAAAGTTGAGCGTTTAGAATACGATCCAAACCGTTCTGCAAACATTGCACTAGTATTGTACGCAGACGGTGAACGTCGTTACATTCTGGCTCCAAAGGGTATGAAAGCAGGTGATGCAATCCAGTCTGGTTCGGGTGCTCCGATCAAGTCTGGTAACACGCTACCTATGCGTAACATCCCTGTAGGTACTGTTGTACACGCAATTGAAATGAAGCCTGGCAAGGGTGCACAAATCGCACGTTCTGCTGGTGCTTACGCTCAGATCCTAGCACGTGACGGAAACTACGTTACCCTACGTCTACGCTCTGGCGAAATGCGTAAAGTTCTTTCTGATTGCCGCGCCACCATTGGTGAAGTTGGTAATGCAGAACACATGCTTCGTTCACTAGGTAAAGCTGGTGCTACACGCTGGCGTGGTATTCGTCCTACCGTTCGTGGTGTTGCCATGAACCCGGTTGATCACCCACACGGTGGTGGTGAAGGTCGTACATCAGGCGGTCGTCACCCAGTAACTCCTTGGGGTGTTCCTACCAAAGGTAAGAAAACCCGAAGCAACAAGCGTACTGATAAGCTTATCGTACGTCGTCGAAACAAGTAATAGCGAGGATTCACCATGCCACGTTCTCTCAAGAAAGGTCCTTTTATTGACCTTCACTTGCTGAAGAAGGTAGAGGCTGCAGTGGAAAAGAACGAACGTAAACCAATCAAAACTTGGTCTCGTCGTTCTATGATCATCCCAGATATGATTGGGTTGACCATTGCGGTCCATAACGGTCGCCAACATGTACCTGTCATTATTAGTGACGAAATGGTCGGCCACAAGTTGGGCGAATTTGCGCCAACGCGTACTTACCGCGGCCATGTCGCGGATAAGAAAGCTAAACGTTAAGGGGTAGGAAGATGGAAGCATTAGCTAAACACCGTTTTGCCCGCACGTCGGCTCAAAAGGCACGCTTGGTTGCGGATCAAATTCGCGGTTTACACGTAGAGAAAGCTTTAGAAGTTCTTGCGTACAGCCCGAAGAAAAGCGCAGCGCTAGTAAAGAAAGTTTTGGAATCTGCGATTGCTAACGCAGAGCACAACGAAGGCGCGGACATCGACGAGCTAGTCGTTGCCAAGGTTTTCGTTGACGAAGGTCCAACTATGAAACGCATCAAGCCACGTGCTAAAGGCCGTGCTGATCGTATCTTTAAGCGCAGCAGTCACATTACTGTGGTTGTAGCGGATAACTAGGAGTAGATAATGGGACAGAAGGTACATCCTACAGGTATACGCCTGGGTATCAGCAAACCATGGACTTCTACCTGGTACGCTAATACTGCAGACTATGCAGACAACCTGTATAACGATCATCAGGTACGTCAGTATCTGACTAAACAACTTAAGAACGCTTCACTTTCTAAAATCGTGATCGAGCGTCCTGCTAAGAGCATCCGTGTGACTATTCACACTGCTCGTCCAGGCGTAGTAATCGGTAAGAAAGGTGAAGACGTAGAGAAGTTGCGTAACTACGTATCTAAGCTAGCCGGTGTGCCAGCTCAGATCAACATCGCTGAAGTACGTAAGCCAGAGCTAGATGGCCAGCTAGTAGCTGACAGCATCTCTAGCCAGCTAGAGCGTCGTGTTATGTTCCGTCGTGCTATGAAGCGCGCAGTTCAAAACGCAATGCGTCTAGGCGCGAAAGGTATTAAAGTTGAAGTTAGCGGCCGTTTGGGCGGTGCAGAAATTGCACGTTCTGAATGGTACCGTGAAGGTCGCGTTCCTCTGCACACTTTCCGTGCGGACATCGATTACGCAACCTCTGAAGCGTCAACTACTTACGGTATCATCGGCGTTAAAGTATGGATCTTCAAAGGTGAAGTTCTAGGTGGTCTACCTACAACTCAAGAGCAAGCACCAGCTGCTCAACCTAAGAAGAAAGGCCGCAACGCTAAGCGAGAGGGCTAATCATGTTACAACCAAAACGCATGAAGTTCCGTAAGATGCACAAAGGCCGCAACCGCGGCTTCGCAGCGGGTAGCACTGTTGCCTTTGGTACTTACGGCCTTAAAGCAGTTGGCCGTGGTCGAATGACTGCGCGCCAAATCGAAGCAGCGCGTCGTGCTATGACTCGTCACGTTAAGCGTCAAGGTAAAATTTGGATTCGAGTTTTCCCTGACAAGCCAATTACTGAGAAGCCTCTTGAAGTGCGTCAAGGTAAAGGTAAAGGTAACGTTGAGTACTGGGTATGCCAAATTCAGCCTGGTCGTGTTCTTTACGAGATGGAAGGTGTTCCTGAAAATCTTGCACGCGAAGCGTTTGAATTGGCAGCGGCTAAACTGCCATTTAAAACAACCTTTGTAACTCGGACGGTGATGTAATGAAAGCGACTGAACTGAAAGACAAAAGCGTAGAAGAGCTGAACGCAGAGTTGATTAACCTGCTACGCGAACAGTTCAACCTACGCATGCAGCACACAACAGGTCAGCTTGAAAAAACTGATCAGTTGAGAAAAGTACGTCGTAACATCGCGCGTGTTAAAACCATTCTGACTCAAAAGGCTGATGCGTAATGACTGAGCAAAAAATTCGTACAGTACAAGGTCGTGTGGTTAGCAACAAGATGGATAAAACCATCACTGTTGTAGTTGAACGTTTTGTTAAGCACCCAATCTACGGGAAGTTCATCAAGCGCTCTACTAAGCTTCACGCCCACGACGAAAACAACGTGTGCAACCAAGGTGACGTAGTAACAGTACGTGAATGTCGCCCGCTATCTAAGAACAAATCTTGGATGCTAGTTGACGTTGTTGAAAAAGCTGGCGTTTAATCGCTAACTTTTTTCAAAGTCTTAAAAAAGCCGCTTTCGAGCGGCTTTTTTGTTTTCTGTGTCCTGTCCTAAAAAGCGTTCGCGCTTTGTTTTACTCACGCTTTCACAATCTGGTTGTAAAGTGCAGCATACTCTCTTGCCATATTCTCTATGCTAAAGTGTGTTTTCACATGCCGGTGAAGTGCTTTACCTAATGCTATCTTTTCCTTGGGTTTTGCTATCAATAAGCTTACTGCTTGCACCAGCCCGCTAATATCGCCAGGGCTCACCATTAAACCCGTTTCCTTATGCTTTATAATTTCTGGAATTCCGCCAACGGGGGTTGTTATAACAGCACGTTTGCTTATCCCTGCTTGTAGAAGTATAACGCCAAGCCCTTCAGCGTAAGCGGGATGAACCAGCACGTCTATATTAGGCAAAATGCTCGCGACGTCGTTAGTAAAACCGCACAGCTTTACATTACTGTGCAGCTTATACCTGTCGATTAACGACTTATAGTGTTCTTCTTGAGAGCCCTTACCAAAAAGAAGGCAAGTTAGGTTATTAAATTGCGTTGTTAGCTCTCGCATAGCGAGTATTAAATCGGCTTGCCCTTTGCGGGGGATATATTGTGCAAAATTAGCGATAACGAAGTGGTGGTGTGGAATAGCAAACTTATTCCTTAACCACTGCTGGTCAGAAGGCTGTCCGTATTCTTCCTCATCAACGGCAGAGTGAATAATTCCTTGGTATTTCACTTTATCGCAATGCTTAGAGACTACATTATGGACACCCTCCGATATGCTGACTACCGCTTCGTACTCTCGATATTTAAAGCGGGCCAATTTACCTTCAGTATTATCTACACGTCGGGTACATACTGCCGGTATTCCCGTGACTTTTGCTACCAGTGCGCCCCAGACATCGGCGCCACGTCTACTGTGTACGTGAATTACGTCGGGCCTAATGCGCTTTACAACGACTAGTAAACGCTTAAAGCCTATTAGGTCAGTATCGCCTTTGTAGTTAATAGAGAAAGTTTTACAGCGGGCAAAACTGTAATGACTGATTTCGCTGTTAGCAGCACAAACAAGCTGTTGGGTAAACCCACTGTCTTTATCTAGCGCATCGATAAGATAAGTTACTTGCTTCGCACCACCGTATAAATGCCTTCCCAATTCGATATGCAAAACGTTAATGTCGAAAGAATGCTTGTTGCTCATACTAGTGGCTTATGTATGGTTTAAGCTGATTAAAGACTTGTTCAGGTGTAACTAGCGTCATGCAGTCAAAGCTTCCATTGCACGTGGGTTTTCGTTTACATGGGGCGCAAGGCATATCTTTAAACAGTACATGGGTATATGCATTGTCGGTTATAGTGTAGGGTCTTGTTGAACCAAAAATGGCAACAGTAGGTTTTTTATAACTTGTAGCTAAATGGGTAAGACCCGTATCTACACCAACAAACGCATGGCAAAGTGACAGCACGCTCACGGACTCCTCTAAGCTAATTTTTCCTGCGAGCGAAATTACGCCGTTACATTCAAAGGTTAAGGCTTCAGCTTTGGCTGCATCACCAGGGCCTCCTAAAATGGCTATAGCTAAACTAGAGTGTTTACGTACCCTGTGAATTAAATTTTGCCAGTGTTCAGAAGGCCAATGCTTTTGAGGGCGAGTGGTAAAAGGCGCGATGGCTATAAAGGGTTCTGTTAAGCCTAAGTGACTAGTTTTCGATATCGCTGACTGCATGGCAGCGCTACTTGATCTAATGCACATTTCATAGCCTTGGCTATCATTGTTTTCAGCGCCGCAAAGTGAATATAGTGTTTTAGCGAGGTGTCGATATTCGCTGCTAATTTGTTGTGATGTTGGCTTATCTAGTGCGAGAGTGAGTAATCTCTGGCTATTTTCCTTGCTCTTAAAACCTATGCGTTGTGAAGCACCACTGACGTAAGCGAAAAAGGCACTTTTCAACAGTCCTTGTGCTTCAATTGCTACTTTGAAGTTCTTTTCTCTAAGCTGTTTTCTAAACGCTTTTATAGTTTTAAAAAGCGCCCAGTACTTTTTAGCCTTTAATAGCGCTCGCCATTCGTTTTTAGGCCACGCAATAACGTGGTCTACATAGGGCTGACTTTTAACTAGCGCGACATAGGGAGCTTCTACTAGCCAAGTTAATTCAACAGGCTCTCCGTATTGGGAATAACTTTGCTTTATGCTAGACGGTAGGCCAGAAGCCATTACAATATCGCCAATTGCGCTAAGCCTGATAAAAAGAATTTGTTGTACGTCTTTAGGCATTAGAATAGGCTTTCAAAATTCACGTGAAGCTAACTAGCTAGCAATATCATCACAGTTTGACGACACTTTAATGACGCACATTGTATTAACGGTTATGTATGCGTTTATGTTTACCATTAAGGACAATTTATGTTTGCTGCCGAGCGTAACGGCTACAAACCCACACTTATCGAAGATATATGCCGATGGGGATATTCGCTGATATTAGTGTTCATTATTCCCTTCGCCTTTTTACAGTTAATGCTAAGAGGTACCACCAGAAACAAAGACTATAACCGGAGAAGGTTTGAACGCTTTGGGTTCGTCGCACATGCACCAAAAAAAGACGGATACTTATTTCACTGTGTTTCAGTGGGAGAGGTGGTTGCGGCTTCTTGTTTAATTAAACGTATCATGGCGGACGAGCCCGATTGCCAGATTACGGTGACCACCACTACGCCTACGGGCTCTGCCCGGGTACGCGCAATCTTCGGTGACAGCGTGCATCACTTTTACTTACCTTACGATCTGCATATGGCTATGGCAGGAATGCTTAAAAGAATTCAGCCCAAAGCTGTGCTAATCACCGAGGTAGAGTTATGGCCTAACCTTATCCACGCATGCTGGAAACGGGATATACCTGTAATGGTCGTCAACGCCCGTATGACCGATAGGTCTGCCAGACGTTATAAAAAGATTGGTAAGTTGTTTAACCCTATGCTCGCTAAGCTTTACCATATTTGCGCCCAAGGGCAGCGCGACTACAAAAATTACGCATGGCTTGGGGTGCCCGATAAAAAGCTTACGCTTACTAACAACATTAAGTTTGACCAAGTAGCTTCTGCTACCGCGCCGGACCATCCTTTTTTAGGTTTGAATCAAGCAGATTACCCCATACTTGTAGCGGGGAGTACCCATGACCTTGAAGAAGAAGCGGTACTTCAAGCAGCAAAAAAGTTGTGGCAACAAAGCCCTTCCTTGAAAGTAATTATTGTTCCGCGTCACCCTGAGCGTTTCGATACGGTAGCTAAGCTTATTGAAGCTAGGTCGCTACCCTTTGTTCGAAGTTCTCAAGTGCAATCTGTACCAGAAGCTACCAATGTGGTGTTACTCGACGAGATGGGAAAATTAAATGATGCCTATGCGGTGGCTTCTTTCGCCTTCGTTGGTGGCTCCATAGCTGATAGAGGGGGTCACAATGCCCTAGAGCCTGCAAGCTTTTCCATCCCAATAATAATGGGCCCTCACACTTATAATAATCCGGTTATCTGCAGTTACTTAGAAGAATGTGGCGCGCTGATAAAAGTAGAGAGTGGGGAAGCAATGTCGGCGATTGTGAATAGATGGCTTCTAAACCCCAATGAGCGAGAAAAAGCAGGCCAATCAGGCCGTAAAGTACTAGAAGAAAATAGTGGTGCTCTTGAAGCTACTGTTCAATGCATACGAAAATACGTTAACTAATTGTTTTATGGTTAAAAAGTGGGCCCCTAAATAGTGCGCATTGTGCACTTAAATGGGGTTTTCTATGAGGTGCCTGCAAAGCTAGAATGTGTAAATTAATGTAAGTTGCTGTAAAGCAAGGTTTTTGTTGTTTTGGTCTACTGTTTGCTATAAAGCGTACGACAGCGTAATGGCAGTAAAATCCAAATAAAAACGCACCTTTAAAAAGGGCACTGTGTTACGTGTTCTCCAGGGAGAGACCTCCTGCCGAGAGGCAGGAGGTTTTCTTACTTTTACTCTTCTATTTTTTGTTCAAGCTCTGGCTCAATCAAGCTGATAATACGCCAGCCAGCTTTCGGCTGAATGCTGTTACCGTTGATAAAGGTGTAGCTTTTACCTTCGGCGTTAATAGCAATAAGCGGCGTAGCCCGTTCACCATACTGCTTCGTATACTGCTCAAAGGTAAACTCTTCCGAAAGCCGGGTCGTTTTAACCGCAGATTCACGGGCAATGGCTGACGCTAAATAGCCATAGGTAACACCCTCATCAAATAACGTAAGCTTTTTAGCATACTGCTCGCTAACTTGGTGACTAGGTCGTGTAGACTGTTCATTATTGGTTAGCGCCCACACTTTGTCTTTACCCATAGTGTACTCAAAGTGATAAGCAATAAGTGGGTTCAATTGTTTGTAAGGCGACATTATCAATACAGTGCCAAAGGTGTTTAAATCGAGATGTCGAGCAGCATGATCGGACATAGGATTACCGAAATACACCGGAATATCCATCATGCGCGCCTCTCTAATGGCATCCCAGTTAGTATCTGCAATAGTCACGTCCAATTTTTGATTCAACATTTCACACGCAAGGGCGCGATTGAATTTGCTACCTCCAAAAATAAGGTAGCCAGTAGGCGCCGGCGCTCTAACCTTAAGAAGAGATGCAACACTGCGAGAGGTAAGACTTTGCACTACAACCGTCGCGATAATCACCATAAAGACGATAGGAACGATAATACCCGCTCCTTCATAGCCAATTTCTTCAAGCTTAAGAGAGAACAGGGCTGAGACTGCTGCAGCAACGATACCACGTGGAGCAATCCAGCTTAGCAACGCTAATTCATTTAGCTTAAGTCCAGTACCAATGGACGATGCTAATACTGACAGGGGGCGGGCTATAAACATAATAGCAGCTAGCACCACAATCGATCCCCACCCTACATCGATGACAGACTGTAAGTTCAGTCGCGTAGCAAGCAGTATGAATAAACCTGAAATAAGTAAAACGCTTAGGGTTTCTTTAAATTCGAGGATGTCTTCTACATCAACATCTTTCATATTGGCCAACACCATACCAGAGATGGTCACCGCCAGAAGGCCCGATTCATGCGCTACGTAGTTTGATGCTGCAAATACACCTAAAATAACGGTTAACACAGCGGTATTAAGCAGATAGTGGGGGATCCATTCCTTACGAATAGATAGGCCCAGTAAATAGCCTGAGGCAAGCCCCAATACGGAGCCTATACCGACGGTTTTTCCAAAGGCAATGAGCGTATGTGTGATAGCTGTTTCTTGTGACGCTACGATGAATTCGAATACCAGTACCGCTAACAAGGCTCCAATGGGATCGATAACTATACCTTCCCAACGTAAGATATTGGCCAGGTTAGTTTTAGGTCGTACAGTCCTTAACATGGGAACAATAACGGTAGGTCCAGTTACAGTAACAATTGCACCGAACAAAAAGGACAATTGCCATGAAAGGTCTAGGCTATAGTGTGCGGCTGTCGCCGCAACCACCCAGGTGACTAATACACCTATAGAGCACAGGTTCCTCACCATATTGCCATGGCCCGCAATATCACTAAACTTTAGCGTCAGTGAGCCCTCGAACAAGATAATGGCAACAGAAAGAGAAACGACGGGAAACAATAAATCGCCGAATAAGTCGTCTGCATTAAGTACACCGAATACCGGGCCGACAACAATACCGACTATTAAGAGCGGCAAAATTGCAGGAAGCCTCACCTTATAAGCTAAGTATTGGCATGTAATTGACAGTAGTCCTACTGCAACGAGTGAGAGAAGCGGGTCTGACAAAGTGAATCCTTATCGCGTTATTATTTATTCATCCTATATCAGCCTAAATATTTGTCATATAGAGACTTTAGGCCAAGCATTAGCCCATAGCGATATACGCTTGGGTTTGAAGTTTAGACCAATAGACCATTTTTAGCGCGCTAAATACATATTCGATATTTAAAAGCTTTGGTATTATTACAAGAGATTACTGATCTTTTCGGAGCGACTTTTTGAACTCTCTTTCTAAACTTGCATTTTTTATGTCTGCGCTTTTACTAGCGTCTGCATGCGCGAATCAATATCCCACCTCGAGCGCTTCGTTTAACGTTAAGAGTGTTGTGGAATTGCCTGAAGAGCTTTCGGAAACGTCGGGTTTGTTTTGTGAAATTGATAGTATGTATTCGCTTAATGACTCAGGCAACGCACCGGTAATTTACCGTATTAATTACCAAGGTGAGATAACCGAGCGGACGGGTTTACCACTGACTAATAGAGACTGGGAAGCAATAACCGCTGATGACACGTCGTTTTACATTGCAGATGTTGGAAACAATAAAGGAAAAAGAGAGAAGGTTGAAGTTCACAAAGTAAATCGCCGCAACACAAACGAAATTACTACCTTCACGCTAAAATATGCAGGCAATAATGCTTCGAGCAATATTCCTTACGCACACGATTTCGACTCAGAAGCGATGGTCAAGTACGGTAATGAACTGCTTCTGTTCTCAAAAAGCTGGAGAACGGGCATTACTCATGTTTACAAGGTCAACGAAGGGGAAACAGAACAAACCATCAGCCCCTTTGCATCGATTGAAGGCCTACCAGGTGTAGTAACTGGCGTTGATTTCGACCATCATCAAGGCATGTTCGTTATCACAGGGTATAAATCAGATCCCTTTGGCAATTTCGCAACATTTATCGCTCAAATTTCACAAGACTATACGCTTTTTGATATATGGCCGTTAGAGCGATATAAGCAGGTTGAAGGTGTATGCGTAGATAACAAGGGCACCTATTGGTTTAGTGAAGAAGCAACGGAAGGGCGCAAGGCGTCATTGTCTAGCGCTCAAGTAACACAAAAATAAGCAAAATTCGGTCGTTACGCTTGTTAACAATCGTGAACAAGCGCGCTTTCATCACTCGTCACAATTCTATTTAAGTTATCTTTTAGCTGTTGTTAGTAAAATGGCTAATACCCAATTTCCCTCTTTCCTGCCTATACTAAAACTGTGTTTACGTTTGTTTTAACCAACCACATTTTAAGAGGGGCGAAGATGAGACGTTTCGTACATGCTATTTTGGCAATGTGCACTTGCTCATGTTTAATGATGGCAGGTGCTGCTAATGCTTCCGTGGTTGAAAAAGCGCAACAATGGCTAAACAAGTATTCAGACAGCGATGATATCTTCTCTTTAACTCTCACCAAAAACAAAATTAAATTCAAAGGCTGTAAACAGAAGCAGTACCAATTAGCATTCAGCCAAAAAATAGCGCCAATGTTTAACATTGAAGCCATTGTGCACTACAACAAAGGGCTCCTTGACTACGGTGTTTTATCTCAGCGCGTGAAAAGCCACGAGTTCGAAGTAGTCAGCTGGTGGGATAGAGGAGATTACCGCTTAGGGTTGAGCCATAAAGTGCGCCCTCGTCATGAAATGCGTATCCCGGTTGCTGATACGATAAGACTACCAACTAGCACAACGGCTGGCCTATATGTTGAAGTTCCGTTTAACGAAGATAGGCACCTACTTACTATAGGCGCCATGAGAGAATCGTGGGAAAGTGGTGGTGCCTCACTTCAACTACCATGGCGCTCAAGCCGTGATAATCAAGTAAAAGTGCAATACGCCATTACCTTCTAAATAATGGCGAACAAGGTTTTTTACCAACTGTTTGGCGTATAGCACTATAAGCTTCTTACAACTTAAACCTGCTCACTTCTAGCGAAAGTTCCTGCGCCAGCTCGTCAAGTTTGTCACTTACATTCACCAATATTTGCGTTGCATTTAAGGTTTCTTCACTAGATGCACTAATATCGTTGATGTTTCGGTTTATATCTTCAACCACAGTCGCTTGTTCTTCGGTTGCAGTGGCAACTTGCGTATTCACATCATTGATATGAGCAATCTCTTCGGCGATATCTTGAAGCAACTTGTCAATCTCAGTGGTTGCGGTTACAACATCAGTGGTGCGCGTACGGCTCGACTCCATTTGCGAAACCGCAGATTTAGAATCTTGCTGGAACTTGTCAATTTTAACCTGTATTTCATCAGTCGCTTGGGCGGCACGTTGCGCCAAAGTTCGAACCTCATCGGCAACAACCGAGAAGCCTCGACCGTGATCGCCAGCCCGCGCTGCTTCAATTGCAGCATTAAGCGCAAGTAGGTTAGTTTGCTCCGAAATACCTCTTATCGTATCAAGGATACCGCCAATGGCTGCGGTGTGTTCATCTAGCGACTGAATAACTCGTGATACATCTTGAATTTGCTCTGACAGGCCGTTTATCGCATGCACTGCACGCTGAGTAATTTCGCGACCGTGAGCCGAGTTTGTGGTTGCTAAATTCGCATTTTGCGCGGCATGAGTAGCTGACTGTGCCACTTCATTTACTGTACTGCCCATCTGCGTTAATGCCGCAGCTGCTTGCAACGTCTGATCCCGTTGGCTTTTAGTAGAGTTTTCAGTTTGATGAGATTGCTTTGCTACATCTTGAGCCGATGCTTTTAATGCATGGCTTGTTTTAGCCACTTGAGAGATAGTGCCGTGAAGGTGGTCGATAAAGTTATTAAACCCTTCTACTAAGCGGGCAATTTCTTTTTGTTCAGGCACAGGAATTCGCGAGCGCAGATCGCCTTGACCTCTGCCAAGTTGTTGGAAAACATCAGCGAGTGATTCAAGTGGTTTAGTAAGGGTTCCAGCTAGCCATATTCCGATGAATGCAAAAGCACCGGCTATGATCAACGCCCATATAATGATTTGGCGGCTACCAGCATCTAACGATGCATAAAGTTCGTGCTCGGGTACTTGCGCTACTACGTACCAGCCCGCCTTTTCCACATAGGTACTGGCAAATAACTGAGTATCGCCTGCTGAGTCGCTGGTGGCCATAGCGAAACCCTGACGATTAAGTAGCTGTCCTGCTGTGTCCGAATCACTTATTGACGCTAATTTGGCTTTGCCCAGTAACTCAGTATTGGGGTGCGCGATAATAGTACCGCTACCGTCTACAAGAAAGACAAATCCGGTTTGTGCAATTTTAACAGCATTGATAATACCTAATAACTCATCTACCGATTTAGCGACACCCGACATACCTCTGCCGTTTATTTGCTGATAATTCGCAAACAGGCGGTAACCCTGTCCGGGTTCGTTGTACAAACTCAGCGAGATGGGTTCGCCACTATTTTTGTAAGCGAAAAACCACCCATCGAACTCATCGTTCTTAAGTACACGCAAAAAGCCATCTTGGTTCCAATATTTGTAGGTGTTTCTGTCTACAAACGAGGCTACCGTTAAATCGTTAAATTCAACTATATTATTTAGATAGCCCAGTAAACGCCGTTCGCCAGCGCTATCGGCGCCGGCTGATGACCAAGCGAGAATATCGGGGTTAGAGGCAATGCTGTGTGCTACGGTAAGCATCACACTAGCCTCTCTGTCTACGCGGTTGCCAACCTGTTTCAGTAAAGAAGGGAGCTGTAGTTCTTCCATGTTCTCTTTAACGAGATCACGGGCAATCCATTGGCTAATTGAACCTACAAGAATAGCTGCGGCAAGTACTGCCACAATAAGAGAAATAATGAGTTTTTGTTTAATACTGAAAGTCATGACTTTCGACCACGTAAGTTAATGCTGAAAATTTATAGATTAAAGGTGACGTGGCATTGCAGGCACAGCAACGTCTGATACTGAATCCTAGGCGGGCCAGTACTACTTTATGATTCTTACGCTAATGCTTTTATTATTTTTTAAAGCGCAGAGAAGTTATCGACCTATTGTTTGTAAAGTTTATACTTTTTGCTAATAAATAGGTCAAAACGATTGTGAAGCATAATTGACCAAAAGGTCAACAAAAAATATTAGACTTTATCTATGTGGACTGGTAGTAAACATAAACGAAAAAGCCCTCGGACTACTCATAGAACCGAGGGCTAGTTTAAGCAATGCTTATTAGAGCATCAGCTAACGCTTACTCTTTCGTTTCCTTAGGAATAGGGAAACCGCGGTCGCGCATTAGTGCGTCTACTTTGGCATCACGGCCACGGAATTTGCGATACGCTTCAGCTGGATCCATTGCGTTACGCACAGCAAATAGGTATTTCACTAAGCGGTCGCCCACTTCTTTATCGTAGAAACCACCCGGTGCTTCCATAAAGGCTTCTGCAGCATCAGCAGTTAGCACTTCTGCCCACATGTAGCCATAATAGGCCGCCGCATAACCTTCGCCTGAGAATACGTGGCCGAAATGAGGTGAGCGGTGACGCATCACAATTTCTTCCGGCATGTCCAGCTTCTTAAGCTCTTCGCGCTCAAAAGTATCAGGGTCAATCTTGCTAGGATCGGTGGTGTGATACTTCAGGTCCATAATGGCAGAAGCCATGTACTCGGTAGTTTTAAAGCCTTCGTTGAAGGTTGAAGCCTTTTTAATTTTTTCTACCAGCTCAGCAGGAATAGGCTCACCTGTTTCATGGTGAACTAAATAGTTGTTAATAACCTCATCAGTAGTTAACCAGCGCTCTAGCAACTGAGACTGGAACTCAGTGTAATCGCGTACACCAGAATGCGACGACGGGTATTCTACATCAGACGCTAAGAAGTGAAGTGCATGGCCAAATTCGTGGAAGTAGGTTTCAGCATCGTCCCACGAAATAAGCGTGGCTTCGCCTTCAGCGCCTTTTACGAAGTTCGAGTTGTTAGAAGACAATACAGTTTTCTTGCCATCAAAGGTAGTGTAAGAGCGATATGTAGTTGCCCAAGCGCCAGAGCGCTTACCCTGACGTGAGAACGGATCAAGATACCAAAGACCAATGTGTTCACCGCTGTCTTTGTCGGTTACTTCCCATACTTTTACGTCTTCGTGGAAAACCGGCACTTTGCCTTCTTCAACAGGCGTGAAATTGAAGTTGAACAAGCGACCAGCAACGTAGAACATGGCTTCGCGAAGCTTATCAAGCTGTAAGTACTGCTTTACTTCGTTTGAATCTAGGTCGTATTTCGCTTGGCGTACTTTCTCCGCATAGAAGCGGTAGTCCCAAGGTTCAATAGTAATATCTGCACCTTCTTCATCGGCAATGGCTTGCATGTCGGCCACTTCTTCTTCAACACGAGCAATAGCGGCAGGCCATACTTTCATCATAAGGTCCATGGCATTTTCTGGGTTCTTTGCCATGCGATCTTCTAAGCGCCACTGAGCGTAATTTTCGTAACCTAATAGCTCAACGCGTTCGTCACGAAGAGTTAAGATACGTTTAATAATGTCGTTGTTATCAAACTCGTCAGCATTGTCACCGCGGTTGTAGTAAGTACGCCATACTTTCTCGCGAAGCTCTCGATTGGTGGAGTATGTTAAGAACGGGTCCATTGAAGAACGCGTGTTGGTAATTGCATATTTACCTTCTTCGCCGCGAGACTCGGCTGCCGCTTTTGCTGCCTTAACAAATGAGGCAGGCAAACCGTCAAGCTGGTCTTCAGTAATATAGGTAACGTAGTTTTCTTCGTCTGCTAGTACATTGTTAGAAAACTTAGTGTGTAGCGTAGCAAGCTCTTGGTTAATTTCAGCGTAGCGCTTTTTCGCTTCGCCATCTAAGGTCGCGCCATTGCGTGCGAAGCTATTGTAAGTCATCCATGTGATACGCTGTTCTTCTGGCGTAAGTGAATCTAACTCGTCAGATTCATATACCGCTTTAACTCTTTCAAAAAGCTTTTCGTTTTGCGTAATTTGTGTGAAGAAAGCCGATAGTTTAGGCGACATCTCTGCCTGAATTTCGCGGAATTCTGGGCTCGACTTGTTTGAACTCCAAATGCCGTAGTAAGTGAATACGCGACTAAGTTCAGCACCTGCTCGCTCCATTTCTACAATAACGTTTTCAAACGTTGGTGGCGCTTCGTTGTTCGCGATAGCTTCAATTTCTTTAAGATTCAATTCCATAGCTTTTTCTAGCGCAGGCTTTAAATCTTCCAAATTCATCTTATCAAACGCAGGTACACCGCCATAGGGGCCTTTAAACTCTTGAAGCAGCACGTTATCAAACTGTGCTTGTTGAGATGCCGTTGTATTTTGCACTTCTGTGCTAGACGTTTCTGGTGCCTTTTGCTGTGAACATGCACCAAGTGCAACCACAACCGCTATAGCGGTAAGTGATGTTTTAAATTTACCCATGAGTTTTCCTGTCTGTTTTTATCTATAGGTTTTTTGACAAAAACCATCTTAAGATAATGTAAAAATAAGTTAAATGCTCTTTAACGTAATTCCTTGCAGTACAGCGGTTTGGAGGGGAAATCGTACTGGTATGCAATTCGTCGAAATTGCACAAATTTTGATTGGCTTTGCGCTGGTTGGAAATTACACTGCGCGCGTTCTGAATTAGCTGTATTCCACAGCGCGTAAACCACTGACTTATTTACTGTGATCACCATGTTTGAATTACTTCTCCACGGGTTTCCCGTAGCATTCGCCTTGGCCTCCTTTTGGTCGAATACTGAACGCAAATTACTGCTGCTGAATTTAGGTTTATGTATTGCTATTGGTTCTCTTTTGGCTTTTGAGCAAGCGTGGGGAGGAGTGGTAGTTATAACGGTAGCAGGAATGAGTACCAGCTATCGCATAATAAAAAATAAGCTCCTGTCGCCTATTGCAACTTACATCACTTTAATCACTATGATGGTGATTGTACTGACAGTAAATAATTTAACCGGTAAAACCTCGCTGATTGAGGCTATGCCTGTGTTAACTTTTATGGCTTATCGCTTTGGCGAACTGCACTGTAAAGAGGCTGGCCTTCGCGTGTGTATGATTATAGGTTCAATCAACTTCACGGCATACGGTGTGATTACTCAAACGTGGGGCTTAGCTATTACCGAAGCGCTATTTGCAGTATCAAACCTGTGGTACTACATGAAGCTTAGACGTGCCATGCGCACTAGCCCAATTTAGTTGAATATATAGTTGTTTTGTGATGTATTTATGGTCAAACGGAATTGAACCCAGAGGCAAGGTAATGCAACGTAAATCCATCGACAAAGCTCTATTTTTCGCTGTTCCTGCTTTTCTATTGGCGCTTTTTGTCCTGCGCTTAAATGTAGAAGACGATCTAAAGCTTGCAATGACCATTAGTAGTGTAGGGGTTCTTATTGGCTTTGTTTCCTATTTCAGAAGTAGGGGCCTCAGCAAGAAATATTCTATCGAAAGCTTAATAGAAAAAGAGAATGAGTGCGTTGTGTTTCACTTCTTACACGGTTATGACCGCCAGCCACTGAAAGTGAACGCTGACAGAATTTATGCGCTTAATTACTCTAACCAATATCTAGGGGTAATTTTAGACAAGAATGGCAGAGGATTTGATTTTCACTATCCACACAAGGGAGCCGTAATAAAAGCTAGGCTTCAAGAAGTACTTGGTGAAGATGGGTTCAATAACGTGAAAAAGAATGTCTAGATAGAGCGAGACTCGACCAAATCAAAGCCCGAGAGTAATGTTACTGTCGGGCTTTTTTATTAGGCAATTGTAAAAGCTTACGCGAATACCACGGTTTTGTTTCTGTGAATAATTACGCGGTCTTCTAAATGGTAACGCACACCGTGAGCCAGTGCGGTTACTTCACAGTCTTTACCTTTGCGCACCATGTCAGCTGCGCTGTCGCTATGGCTGATACGTTTTACGCTTTGCTCGATGATCGGACCTTCATCTAAGTCTTTGGTGACGTAATGACACGTTGCGCCAATTAATTTTACGCCGCGGTCATACGCTTGCTGATATGGCTTAGCGCCAGCAAAGCTAGGTAGGAAGCTGTGGTGAATGTTAATGGCTTTACCTTCCAGCTCTTGGCATAGCGTATCAGGTAAAATCTGCATAAAGCGGGCAAGCACGGTCAAATCAATTTTGTACTCTTGAAGTAAGGTGGTGATTTGCGCAAACGCTGCTTCTTTTCCTAAGGCTTTAAAGTCTACCCAATGAAAAGGGACTTTGTACCAGTCAGCAAACTGTTTCATTTGCGGGTGGTTGCCAATAATCACTGGAATATCACAGTGCAGCTCGCCAGTATGCCAGCGATGAAGCAGGTCAACTAAACAGTGAGATTCAAGGCTCGCTAACAAAGCAACGCGCTGCTTTTTGTCTGAATCACTGAGTTTCCAGTTCATCTGATACTCGTTAGCAAGTGGGGTGAACTCTTTAACAAAGCTTTGGTGGTCTAGTTTTAGCGAATCAGTACTAATTTCATGGCGCATAAAAAAGCGGCCGGTCTGTAAATCGGTATGATGGCTGGCTTCAACGATGGTAGCGTTATGGTCGGCTAAAAATTGCGACACGCTGGCAACTAGCCCGATTTGGTCAGGGCAGTCTATAACTAATCTAAATGTTTGTTGCATGTGGGCAGTGTGAATAAAAAACAGGTTATCTTTTTACCCGTGACGCTAGGCGTTGT
Organism: Alteromonas sp. PRIM-21; assembly: GCF_027563165.1. Lineage (NCBI taxonomy): Bacteria > Pseudomonadati > Pseudomonadota > Gammaproteobacteria > Alteromonadales > Alteromonadaceae > Alteromonas > Alteromonas sp. PRIM-21. The sequence continues at coordinate 29,154 of NZ_JADOEK010000010.1, forward strand.
AAAGGCTATAGGCAATTTAAAACCAGCTTAAATTGCTATAACTCATAATCACACTCAAAGATCACAGCTGCTTAGCCATAAAAAGGCGTTTGTCATAGTTTTACAGGTGCGGATAATCCGGTGCGGCAGTACATTTTTCTTTGCTCGCCACTCATTATTTAGCTGGTTTACTCGTCCGTAATACCGCGGCGAAGTTTCTCTCTTACCGACATATTATGTTTCAACGGCCAAGATTGACGAATAGGGTAGGTCACTCCCTGCGGCGTAGTTACAGACTCAAATAGGTGAAATGCTGAGACGTGAACGTCTACGCTTGGGCTGTAAAGCGGTAGCGGCAATGTCGTCGTAGCCTTTCTCACAAGAGTGACGTGAGGCTTATACTCTCTGTTTTCTACTTCGATTGCCGCTTTACGGGCCGCTTTTCGCGCCAGTTTAGCGAGCTCATTAAGTGCCTTTGGCGTATCAGTAGGTGCAGCAAAGAGTATTTTAGGTCCATTCCATAACCCAGTGGCATTGAGAGTCAGAGAAAATGGTTCACTGACGAGCTGATCGAGTTCATACACAAGCGCTTCGTGCTGACGGTGATTTATCTCGCCTAAAAAGCAAAGCGTGATATGAAAGTTTGCTGCTGGCACAGCATAAGGTACTGCGGGCCCTTGGCTGTTGATGTGCTCGTTACGCTTGTTGCCAGACTTACGAGTACGGGTTACCTCGCTTTTCACCCATTGACGTGGCATTACTTCAGGCAACGCCTGTTGACGCCAGCTATCTAGAGCAAGTTTTTCTGTGGCGCTAAGGTCTAAACCAATAAAGCTTCGCATAGCTTTCCTCCTTTAAATTTGCCCTATCTATGTACGTTAAACAGTATTGCTGTCCACAAGCTTAAGAAGGCAGCGAACGTCTGTACGATAATAAGTTTATCATGGCGCTGTGGACGAGTTCCAAAACAAGTCCCGCGTATTGAGTATTTACCAAATTTAAAAAAATAGCTGTGATGTTCGAGTGCATTGTTTACATCAGGTACACTATACCCACCAACTTATAACACCTTTATGCCCTTTATGTTACAACCGTTTTCTCACCTACCCGCTTATGAACTTGTTACGCCGCTACAAGAAGCCGTAGCGACTAACAACATCATCATAGGGGCGCCTCCGGGGGCAGGGAAATCTACTGTGCTGCCTTTGTCGCTGCTGCAATCTTCGCTAAAAGGAAAAATCTTGCTTATGCAGCCTCGCCGGGTGGTGGTAAGAAATCTTGCTGACCACTTAGCAAAACAGTTAAATGAAAACGTGGGTGAAACAGTTGGTTATCGTATAAAGGGCGAGTCAAAAACGTCGTCAGCTACTCGGCTTGAGATAATAACCGAGGGCGTATTAACGCGCATGATTCAGCAAGACCCAGAGCTTACCGGTGTAGATGCTATTGTATTCGATGAATTTCATGAGCGCAGTATTCATAGTGACTTTGGTTTGGCGCTGGCACTTGAAGTCCAGTCAGGGCTTCGCGATGACTTACGCCTAGTGGTGATGTCGGCAACCTTGGATATTGCGCCACTTCAAACATTGCTCAATGGGTTTAGCGTACTGCCAGTAGCGAACTTGGAAACGCAAGGTCGTATGTTTCCTGTTGATGTTCGCTACACCCAAGATGTGCAGGCTTATGAGTTAGTACCGAAAACCAGTAATCTCATAAAACAGGCAGTAAGCGAGCACGATGGTGATATTTTAGTGTTCCTTCCCGGCCGAGGAAGCATAAATGCTGTTGCCAGAGAAATAAAAGGGTTAGCTGAAAGTGCGGACATAGCCGTTCACATGCTTTATGGCGCTTTAGGAAAATCAGCACAACAAGCAGCCATCGCGCCAGACCCTCAGGGCAGGCGAAAAATCATATTATCTACCAACATTGCAGAGACAAGTTTAACCATTGAAGGCGTGACAGTAGTTATTGATACTCTGTGGGAGAACAGCGCTCAGTATCACCCTTCAAGCGATATTACTGCGCTTACCCAGCAACGTATTTCGCAAGCATCTGCCACGCAAAGAGCAGGGCGAGCGGGACGGGTAATGGCCGGTACCTGCTACAGGTTATGCAGCAAAAGCAGCTTCGAGCGTTTGGCCCAACATAATGCGGCTCAAATAGAAAAAGAGGACTTGAGCAGCTTCTTGCTTGATACTCTGGCGTGGGGTAGCAGCCCAGATACGTTGGCATTGTTGACTCAACCTACACAAGCACAACTGCAGGTCGCACAGCAAAAGCTTTGCCGAGTTAATGCTGTTTCAAAGGCAAACATTACCCCTTATGGAAGAGCGTTGGCCCAGCTGCCATGCCAGCCCCATTTAGCCCACTTATTGCTAACGGCAAAAACAGGTATAGAGGGGCTAAGTGCTGATGAAAATAGTGCGCTTCGCTTTGCTGCGCCGTTTGTTGTGGCAATAAGCGAAAGCAATATTAATGTAAATGGTACGACAAACGTAATGGATGCGCTGCTTCATGCTAATAGCAGCACTCGCAATCAGCTTATACAACAAGCTTCCCGTTATGCGCGTTATGTGCAAAACGAGAAGGGGAAAGCGCAGACTTTTAAGCCTGACATTAACGCATTAGACGAACGCGCCCTTGGCCTTTGTATTGCCATCGCCTTTCCTTTGCAAGTAGGCTACCGGCGAAATGCGCCAAGCAACCATGGCGGTAATTCTGGTAATTCGAAAGTCACAACGAAAGGGGCTACGGGAAGCGGTGCTTCACAGTCACATATTATTGAGTACAAGTTGGCGAGTGGGAAGGGGGCTGAGCTAACCGCTACAGCCGGTAATACATTTTCCAATGAAAGCGAGAAAGATAACGAACCTTGGATAGCGGTGCTTGAGGGGCAGCTAATCAAAAGCACAGTGGCAATACGCCTAGCTGAGCGTGTCCCTGAGCGCTGGTTGCGTTTAGCTTTCCCTGACGCATTTAGCGAAAAGCGTAGCGTTATTCTTAACAGCGATACTGGCGTAATGGAAGCCAGAGTAAGTACGGGGTTTTATGACATAACGCTAAATAGTACGCCAGTATCCGGTCAAGAAAAAAGCCGCGAGAAAGCGTTTTGGGATAGCGCAATGTGCGAAGCTTGGTTTGCCTACCTCGATACCTTGCCGTTATCCAGTTGGCCACTGTCGGATGCCGATTGGCAATGGTGGCGAAGAGTTCAGATGGCGGCAAAGCTAAATCTGCCGCAAGATAAAGCCTTTGATGAACCAGATCCCTGGCCATTGTCATTAAGCGACCTGGTGCATAGGGCAAAAGACAGCCTAGAGCCTGTCTTGAAAAGCTGTAAAAGTATTAAAAGCCTTAAGCAGTTACCGTGGAAAACAGCTTTGAATAATGGGTTATCTTGGCCTCAGCAAGATGCATTGGCCACGCTATTGCCCACTCACATGCCTATTCCTACGGGTAGAGAGGCTAGCTTAGATTATCGCGACAATGGAGATGTGGTGCTGTCGGTCAAAATGCCAGAATTGTATTCGCAAAGCGCTCCATTGACCTTAGCGGGTGGGCGAGTGACTGTTGTGTGCGAGCTGCTGTCGCCAGCAGGTAGGCCACTGCAAACCACCAGTGATTTAGGTGCGTTTTGGCAAGGCAGCTATAAGGAAATACAAAAAGAGATGAAGGGGCGTTACCCCAAGCACTTTTGGCCGGATGATCCTGCCAATGCATTGCCGACCAGCAAGACAAAAAAACATATGTAGCCGCTACTGCGGCTATACCTCTTAATGTTTTTAGTTGATTGTTGTGTATTTCAAACACCAGCCATTGCTTATACGCCAGTTTCTTACACAGTCTGTTTTTAACGACAGTGGTTACACAATAAAAACTAAGCTAAGTTGATGGTAGCAATTACAAACTTTTATTTAGGTAACCTTACGCTATGAAATTATCCAGTTTAGCCACCGCGGGCTTTCTGTTTGCTACATCTTTAAGTGCTCAGGCTCACGATTTTTGGTTAGAGCCAGCAAGCTACCGTTCACAAGAGCCAAGTGCTGTTGCCTTGCAGTTTAAAGTAGGCCATAAAGAAGATACCTCTCACTGGAACCTCTCATGGGATAGGATAGTCGCGTTGCGCACTTATTCTTCTAACGGCGTGAGTGATATGGCCGCTAGCGTAGTACCTAAAACGTCAATGCTACCTGGCATGGCTAAAACGGTCGAGCTTTCACCTGGCACTCACGTTATAGGGTTTGAAAGCTATCATGCTACTAGTGTACTAAAAGCGAAGAAGTTTAATCAGTATGCGAAAGATGAAGGTTTAACAGAAATACTAGCCCATCGTGAGGCGAGAGGGCAAAACGATATCGCCGGAAAAGAGCTTTATTCAAGGAAAGCAAAAACTATTGTGCAAGTAGGTGAGGCAATGACCGACAATGCCCTAAAACCAATTGGCCATACGTTAGAAATAGTGCCCCTTGAACACCCTTATAAACTCTCAGATAACACTTTATCTGTTCAGGTTTTGTTCAAAGGAAAGCCCCTAAGCAATGCACTTATCGATGCAGCATCCTTAGTTGATCACAGCGTGGAAGTGCAAGCGGTTAAAACTGACAGTGAAGGAAAGGCGACGTTTAAACTTAATGTCGAAGGGCCTGTTATGCTAAATACGGTTTGGGGCGTACCCCTTACAAATAGTTCTGCAGCAGATTTTGAAACTTACTTTTCAAGTCTAACGTTTGAATACGTTCAGTAACCAATAAGCTGGACGGTGTTCACCTTACCGATTACTAAAAATACCAAATGATTAATGCGCCCTTGAAAGGGCGCTTTTTTAATCAAGACTAAGAGGTAGCCTTGCTTGCAAGGTCAATATTAAGTGCTGCCATTACTTCCAAACCTGGAAAACCATCTGCGATCATATTATTGCTAATTTGGTAGTTGCGGATACCCTCGCGAGTGGCAGGGCCAATGATGCCGTCTGGTTTGCCCACATCGAAGCCTAAATTATTTAGCTTACTTTGCAGCGCAATAATGTCTTTGCGGCTGTAGGCGGGGAGATCAGGTAAGGTTGCTTTAATACCAGACGCCCCAGCGATGCGGTCGGCCAATACGCCTACGGCGATGGCATAAAATTCAGAGTTGTTCCAGCGCATAATAACGCGGAAGTTTTTGTAAGCGATAAAGGCAGGGCCGTTATGCCCTGCAGGCACGATAACATAAGCTGTGGTATCGTCTTCGCCCAGCGCAGAACCATCGGCTTTCTTCACACCCTGAGCGTTCCATTCGCTAAGAGGTTTTCTATTTTTATAGCCAGACTCTTGATAGTCAAAGTTCTCAGGCAACTGCACTTCACGACCCCAACGGAAGCTGCGCTCCCAACCTAGGCTTGCAAGGAAGTTCGCGGCAGAAGATAACGCATCTTCTTCACTTGCCCACAAATTAATTTGCCCGTCGCCGTCGCCGTCAATGGCATAGTGGGTATAGGCTGAAGGCATAAACTGAGTGTGACCCATAGCGCCAGCCCACGAACCAATCATGTCTTCTTTTTGAAGCTTTTCCCGTTCCATTAGCTTCACGGCCACAAGAAACTCTTGGGTAAAGTACTTACTTCTTCGTTTGTCACAAGCCAGCGTGGCAAGAGAGTCAAGTACCGGCATTTTGCCTTTGTAAGAGCCAAAGTTTGTTTCTAAGCCCCAGAAAGCGAGCAGGTAGTGAGGAGGCACGCCGTACTTATCACTGAGTTTATGCAAAAGCGCTTCGTGCTTAGCGTACATCTCTTTGCCTTTCTGAGTGCGCCAATCGGTAACGCGTTTACTAAAGTATCCTGGAAAGGTTTGTACAAATTCTGGTTGGCTTCGGTCTAACTCAATCACACGGTCCTGATGAATAAGGTGAGGAAATACATCATCAATGGTTTGCTGGCTAACCCCTTCTTGCTTTGCTTTATCTGCAAGTACGGCGGTACAGCTAGCAAATTGTTCATTTGCATACGCGGAGTTAATTGACGCACTAGCAATAAGCAGAGCCAAAGATGTACGAATGAATGAGGTGTAAGACTTGGCCTTCTTAGGTGAACGATCAGAAAGAAAAGAAGACTTAAATGAAGCTAAGCGCATAGTACGATTCCTGTGTTACTTACCAGCATGCTATCGCATTGTGACCGTGAAACGCGAGTAAAATTCACTTTTCCTAGTGCGTACAGAAGTACTTTATTCCGCATCAATAGTAAATGGGCAATAGGTGTGTATATTTGGAAACAGTTGTTGAGCGGCGGCCCGAATGGTAATGTTGATACTATTAAAACTAACGTTTTAAGCGACGTTCGTTAAACCTATATCGCAAAGTATGCGATGTCATCTTCAATGATCTTCATGGCGTTTTCACGTGGCAAAAAAACAGACACAAAACAAATCATCTTCAAAAAGCAAAGCAACCAACAAGGGTAAGAGTTCAGCCAAGCGCTCGTGGTTTTTCAAGCTGTTCTGGCGAGTCGCTTTAATTGGCTTAGTGGTGCTCGGGGCTTATGCGTTTTATCTCGACGCACAAATTAAACATGCGTTCTCGGGTAACAAGTGGGAAGTACCTGCGCAAATCTTCGCACGTCCTTTAGAAGTAAGTAAAGGCGAGGAGATCACGCCACAAGAAGTCATTGATGAACTCAATTTGCTTGGCTATCGCAAGGTGACTTTTGCTGACAGTAGCGGTGAATACAGCTATCAAAACAAGGTGTTAACCGTGCAGCGCCGAGCGTTTCAGTTCCCTGAAGGCGCTGAGCCTCTTCGACACTTGGTAATAACGTGGGAAGGTGCACGCATTGGGGAAATTTATGACAAATCGCAAGGGCGACCTTATGGTTCTGTAAAACTAGAACCTTGGTTAGTAACGCGTATGACAAGCGGTTCGCAAGAAGACCGAATGCTTGTGACCCTCGATACTATTCCTGAAATGTTACCTAAAGCGCTGACGCTGGTGGAAGATCGCAATTTTTATAACCACCATGGTGTTGCACCACTTTCAATATTGCGAGCCCTAATGGCAAACATTGCTGCTGGTCGTACGGTTCAAGGTGGCAGCACGCTGACGCAGCAGCTGGTTAAAAACATGTTTTTAACCCGTGAGCGCTCAATTGTGCGTAAGGCAAAAGAAGCTATCATGGCGGTGATCATTGACGCACGTTACAGCAAGTCAGAAATTATTGAAGCTTATTTGAACGAAGTGTTTTTAGGTCAAAACGGTGACATGGCCGTACATGGTTTTGGACTTGCCAGCTATTTCTACTTTGACCGACCAGCCAACGAGTTAAGTACGCCTGAAATAGCCACGCTTGTTGCCATTATTAAAGGCCCATCTTATTACAATCCACGCAAATATGCCGAGCGAACAAAAGAGCGACGTGATTTAGTACTTCGCATGTTGTTCGATGAAAATGAAATAAGTCGTCAAGACTACGAACGTTTCGTGAACATGCCGATAGGGCTTGCCAGTGGTGCGAGTTTAGCAAGCGGCAAACACCCTGCTTTCATGGAGCAGGTACGTCGAGAGCTTAATGAAATTTTAGCAGAGCCAAGCTTAAGAGACTCGGGCGTGAAGGTGTTTACAACATTGGATATTGTCGCCCAGCGCAGGGCAGAAAAAGCATTGTCTGGCACCCTAAATGGCCTACAAAAAGATAGAAGCGTACCATTGCAAGGTGCCATGGTAGTCACCGACAGTGCAAGTGGTGAAGTGCGCGCGATTGTGGGCGGTAAGGACTTTGCATTTAAGGGTTTCAACCGAGCACTAGATGCTAAGCGGCCAATAGGTTCTTTGATTAAACCTGCGGTGTATTTAACAGCTTTAGAAGATCCCACCCAGTTTAACCTGGCTACACCTCTTAAAGACGAGCCAATTACCCTTGAAAGTAGAAACGGCACCGAATGGTCGCCGCAAAACTACGATAAAGAGTTCAGAGGGCAGGTGCCTCTGCTTCAGGGGTTAGTCGAATCTTTGAACGTGCCAACAGTTAATTTAGGCATGCAGATAGGCTTAGATGCGTTAGCCGATACCATTGAGCGCTTAGGAATTACTACGCCAGTAGATAAAGTACCGTCGTTAACCCTAGGCGCCTTCGAACTGACACCGTTTAGCACTAATCAAATGTATCAAACCCTATCTAACGACGGGCGCTATATACCCCTTCATACAGTGACCTCTGTAGTGACAGCGGATAATGCTTTGCTTTGGAAAAAAGCGGAGTTCTTTAGTCAGCGAACTGATGAGGCTGCCACCTATCTGCTTAATTACGCGTTGTACAAAGTAACCACAGAAGGCACTGCGAAACGTATAGGTTGGAACTTTGGTAATGTGAACATGGCCGGTAAAACGGGAACCACAGATGATTACCGCGACAGCTGGTTTAGCGGTTTCGATAGAAATAATGTGGTCACAGTTTGGGTAGGTAACGATGATAATAAACCCGTTAATTTAACCGGTGCAGGTGGCGCGCTTCCCGTTTTCATTAACTACATGAAGTCTCAGTCACCTAAATCATTATCAAGGCGTTTCCCGAAAGGTTTGGGCATTGCGCATTTCGATGCAAAAACCGGTGCAGTCGTTGTTGCAGGTTGTGCTGAAAGCTTAAGCGTACCGGCTATTTTGGATGTACTACCTCCGCCTCAGCAAGACTGCTCGGGTCGCCCAGTAGATAAGGACAGCGATAAAGACGAAAAAAGCTGGTGGGAACGCATATTCGGATAAAAAACTCCAGTAAGAAGATAGAAAACACAATCACTTGGCTCTGGGAACGCATAGCTAGCGTACAGTCCGTGCTTTCTATCTCCCTCTGGAGTAAAAGGCCCAGGGAAGGCAAAACAAGTTGTGGTAGTCGGTTCGGCACCTATTTGTTTTTATTGCGTTTTCAATGCCCTTTCTGAAGGAATAGGCGCGCTGTAGAAAACACCAGCGCACTTACAGCAAACGCAATAACCGGCCCGAGTACTATCATAAATAGGGTTGCGGCGGTTAACATGTGCACTCTCCTTATGCGTCGTTATCGTCCGAGCTGACTGACTCAATTGGTGTAATAGTTATCTCTGCAACCAATGAGCGCGCTTCTTCTACTTCTGGTTCAAATGTGTGACTTGTAGTTAACACGTCATAGGTCACATCCAGCGCTAAGTTCTGTTTTACGTCATTCATGGCGCTTTCAACGATAAAATCTGTATGTGAAACAATGTTGTTCTGAGATTCGTCAGCGAATGCTGCTGCGCTCAATACGCTAGTTGCTAAAGTTAGTGCAGTGAAAGTTTTGCGACCGATAAACATAGTAATCTCCTAAAAAAGTAAGTTAGACACTGCACTTGAACATACTGCGTGGCAGCTATCATGTTGCTAAAGGTTTCGATAATAAGTCGTTATCAATTAACAATTAGTTTATAGCGAGGGATGTGCCAACTCGTTAAAAAAGTCTATATGCTTGAAATTATGGAACTTTATTTTTATTGGGAAAGTAGGTGAAAAGTTTGCCTATAACAAAAATACTAAAATTTAGTGCTTTTCATATGAGGGTGGTCAAAATGACTAACGCAACGATTTAGAAAGCGTGGGCTAAGGTATTTTTTGTTAGATAAAGTGCTAAAGGGAGGGGCAGCGGTACAGAAAACCGCGACGCCCTCCCTTAAGAGAGAAGGTGAAAAAGCAAAGAAAAAAGACTAAACAAAAAGATAAAGCACAGAGCACGGCCCTAGGACTTTTTGCCTTTAAATTTGGAAACCATTGTCACTACTAGCGCAATGATAACGCCAGCAACAATACCTACTACGCCATCTGCCAGTATAGACATAACCAATGATGCGCTTGGGATAAGTGTGGTAAACCAGTCGGTAAAAATATGTAGAAAGCCTATGCTGTGAGTAAGGATGCCGCCGCCCACTAAGAACATTGCCACCGTACCCACTACCGCAAGGGTTTTCATTAGCGCGGGCGCGGCAACTAACAATGCTCTGCCGATAAGTCGTTGAAGGGTGTTCATTGAGCCTGTTAGTGACTTACGAAGCATGTAAAGGCCCACATCGTCCATTTTAACCAAGCCCGCGACTAGTCCATATACGCCAAGTGTAATGGCTAAGCTTAGTGCCACTAACACACCAATTTGCGTTGTGAGCGTTGCATCTGTCACGGTACCTAACGCAATAACAATGATTTCAGCAGATAATATAAAGTCGGTGCGTATAGCGCCTTTGATTTTGTCTTGTTCAAAAGCCACCATATCAACATCGTCTTTAGAGAGCGCTTCAATTCGGGCTTCTCGTATTTCTTCCTCATCTTCATGGGGGAGATATTTATGAAGCAGTTTTTCAGCGCCTTCAAAACATAAATATAATCCGCCCAGCACCAATAACACGGTAATAAGTGAAGGTATGAAGGCACTTATGGCTAACGCTGCGGGAACCAAGATGGCCTTATTGATAAGCGAGCCTTTTGCAACAGCCCATACAACAGGCAGTTCTCTATCTGCTTTAACCCCTTGAACCTGATCGGCATTTACTGCTAAATCGTCACCTAAAACGCCCGCTGTTTTTTGTGCTGCGACTTTTGACATGGTTGCGATGTCATCCATTAACGTTGCAATATCATCAAGTAGGGCAAGTAAGTTAGCTGCGGCCACAGTGATTTTCCTTGTATTCGTTGTTATTAAGTGTGCTGTTTTTATATTTCACTAACATAGCAAATCGGCAAGCGATAAGTAGTTGCGGCATACAAAGAATACGCGCAGCATCTTACCTTTGGCAACTTATGAATAACGTGACATCAGAGAAAAAGGCAGGAGTCAGTGTGAGTAACGACAGAGAAATAGATGAAGCAACACAATTACCGTCGCTTTCAGTTCGTTCTTATGCCAGAAAAGCCTGTAGTCACGCACATCCTTTTTATCAGTTAGTATTGCCTGTAAACGGGCATATAGAAATAGCGCAAGACTATTTTACAGGCAGCGTTGGTGTAGGGGAGGGAGTGTGTATTGCGCCCCTCGAAGTACATAGCTTTAGTGCAAACGAAAATGCAAAGTTTGTGGTTGCCGACTTACGTTCAGTACCAGTACAGTTGCAAGACAAACACAACCCTATTTTCCAGGTTAATACCGCCCTTCAAGCTTTCTTAAGTTTTGTCGAAGTGCAGTTAACCAATTACGCTTTTTACGGGCACGATGAAATGACCGCGTTATTTCAGGTATTGCTGGCAAAAAGTGAGGTGGGCGCGGGAGCAGACAAGCGAATCACCCAAGTAATAAGCCATATACATGATGACTTAGGGGCATCGCATACGTTGCAGTTGCTTTCAGAGATGGCCTGTATGGGAACCACACAGTTCAAAACTCGGTTTAAACAAGCCACTGGGCTTAGCTTACGTGATTACCTAGTGAAGATAAGGATGGAGAAAGCCAAAGCGCTGCTTAGAAATACCGATACGCCTATGTCGAGCATAGCTCAAACCACGGGGTATGAAGACGTTGCGGCATTCAGCCGTCGTTTTAAAACGTATTTCGGGCAACCACCAAAGACTTTTAAGAGAAAGTAATACGCCTTGCTAAAGGGGAGCACTCGTTAGCTACGGACTACTATAAAAAAGCAAAGCAATAATCAACACGCCCTAGTTTCGATTTTCATCTTGGGGTAATTTTTTCACTCTGGCGTCTATAAAACGTTTGTGATCGTCCATTTTGGTGCATTCCAGGCTACCACCCGCAATTCCACTCAATATAGCCAAGGTTTTATTGGTCGTACTGCTACAGTTTACGCGCTTTGAAGGGCGTCGATTTTCTTTTGCTTGTATTTGCTGTGTGCTTGGCCCGCTTAATATAGGGCTGTTTTTTTGTTCTTGAAATTCTCTTGCTGCTTGTTTAGCGTCTTCAGCGAGTTTGTTGTTGTTATATTCTTCAAAATAGCGTGCAGCCCCGTCTTTAACCGATAGGTTTAACGAACCCGCCCGTCGATTTACATCATTGGAAAGACTCGAGGATGGCGGCGTTTTATCCGGCTTACTTTCAACCGGTGCTAGCTGTTCCTCAGTCGCTGGGTTTATCTCTTGGTGGGCTTCTACTTTTTCTGATGGTTTGGGTTTACTATCAGTCGCTTGCGGACTCTTAAACACATCAGGCTTAAGCTCGTTATTACGTGTTTCATTAAGGCGTTCAACCTGCTTATCTTCTGTCACTTGAGGTCGTGGCATGGGAGGGTAATACAGGCGAGCTTTTATCTCGGATGTTCGCTCCAAAATGTTTACACGTGCTTTTTGATCATCAATACTCAACTGAGAAAGTAAGACAACCAAAATCACCCCAAATACGTGTACACCTCCTGAAATTAATAGCGGCCGCCACGCCGTTTTTTTAGCAAGGGCATGGTGTTCGATGCTGCGTTCAGGCGCAAAGAAAGTAGGAGTGATAGTTGTCATAGTAAACAACAGACCATTCACGCTATCGAATAGTTCCATCCTAATTTCATCGCACTTTTTAGTCACCTTACCTCAGTAATTTCTTTTGCCGCTTCATTGTTGGGCAATTTTTAACTTGTGCACCATTAATGTGCATTATTTTTGTGCAAGGACCGCTTGTTTGTAGCTATATATATGATTTTTATATGGAAACATTTGTGGCATGGCTCTTGGTTTATCTTCCCGTAGTTGGAAACACGACCATAAATCACAGAATAACCAAAACAAACTGGGAGCAACTCATGAAACTAGTCACAGCGATCATCAAGCCGTTCAAGCTAGATGATGTTCGTGAAGCCATTTCAGAAATCGGTATCGACGGTCTGACCGTGACCGAAGTGAAGGGCTTTGGACGTCAAAAAGGACACACTGAACTTTACCGCGGAGCGGAATATCAGGTGGATTTTCTACCTAAAGTCAAACTGGAAATTGCTGTTCAGGATGATCAAGTAGAGCGCCTGGTAGAAGCCATCGTTGGCGCTGCCAAAACAGGCAAAATTGGAGACGGCAAGGTGTTTGTTTATGACCTTGAACACGCCGTTCGTATTCGAACTGGTGAGTCGGATAGCGACGCGCTGTAAGCCACAACGATATATTTGCGGAGAAAACCATAATGGAAATCACTTTTGAACTTGGGTATGCGCTAGATACCTTTTATTTTCTAATCTGCGGTGCACTGGTTATGTGGATGGCTGCAGGTTTTGCGATGCTTGAAGCTGGTCTAGTTCGAGCGAAAAACACCACAGAAATTCTAACTAAAAACGTGGCACTATTTGCAATTGCTTGCACCATGTACATGATTTGCGGCTACGGAATTATGTATGGCGGTGGCGACTGGGGTCCATTCCTAAGCGGTATCATGGGTGACGGCGCAACAGGTGTAGCTGAAGATCCAGCAACATACGCACCTTCTGCTGACTTCTTCTTCCAAGTCGTTTTTGTTGCTACAGCAATGTCTATCGTATCTGGTGCGGTTGCCGAGCGTATGAAGCTTTGGGCATTCCTAGCATTTGCAGTTGTTATGACAGGTTTCATCTATCCAATGGAAGGTGCTTGGACATGGGGCGGCGAAGCGGTATTCGGTATGTATACGCTTGGCGATTTAGGTTTCTCTGACTTTGCTGGCTCTGGTATTGTTCACATGGCTGGTGCGGCTGCGGCGCTTGCTGGCGTGCTTGTGCTTGGTGCGCGTAAAGGTAAATACACTGCAGACGGCAAAGTAAATGCTATCCCTGGTGCTAACCTGCCGCTGGCAACGTTAGGTACATTCATCCTTTGGATGGGTTGGTTTGGTTTTAACGGTGGTTCAGTACTGGCTACTGCAACTGTTGAAAGTGCAAACTCAGTAGCAATCGTATTTATGAACACGAATGCTGCAGCTGCAGGTGGTGCAATTGCTGCACTTATCGTTGCACGTATTCTATTCGGTAAAGCTGACCTAACTATGGTACTTAACGGTGCGCTAGCTGGTCTTGTGGCAATCACAGCCGAGCCATCTACACCAACGCCTCTTCAAGCTACTCTATTTGGTGGCCTAGGCGGTATCCTAGTAGTGCTTAGCATTGTTGCACTAGATAAACTTAAGATTGACGATCCAGTGGGCGCAATTTCAGTTCACGGTGTGGTTGGTCTACTAGGTCTAATCCTTGTACCTTTCACAAATGACGGTTCAAGCATCTCTGGTCAGCTAATTGGCGCCGCGACTATCTTTGTATGGGTATTCGTAGTAAGCCTAGTGGTATGGCTAGTGATTAAAGCGGTAATGGGTGTACGTGTGAGCGAAGAAGAAGAGTTCGACGGCGTAGACATGAGCGAGTGTGGTCTGGAAGCATACCCAGACTTTACAAGCGGCCGCTCGTAAGAGAGTCTCGATTAGGCAAATGAAATAACAATAATAATGCCTTATTACTTCGTTTAAGCCCCGCACTTGCGGGGCTTTTTTCGTTCAAAGTCATGTACTTTTTAGTTGCTATAAGACTAAAGAAAAGGCCCTAGGCGTAATGTGACAATAACGCTACACTATGTTTTAAAGGGTTTAGGCTAGATTTATCAACGGCAACGTTTTTGTAAAAGGATAGTTATGACTGTAAGTGTGCGACTACTACCTTTGATATTGGCTTTTTTCAGTATCAATTGTTTGGGCTATGACAGAATAACGGGGCAACCCTTCGCAAGTCGCTCAGAAGTTATTGCAAAGAACGGCATGGCGGCCACTAGCCAACCATTAGCCACGCAAGTAGCGTTGGATATTTTAAAACAAGGTGGTAGCGCGGTTGACGCAGCCATTGCGGCGAACGCCATGTTGGGGTTGGTTGAGCCAACAGGTAGCGGTATTGGCGGCGACTTATTTGCCATTGTGTGGGATGCAAAAGAAGAAAAGCTGGTAGGTTTAAATGCCTCTGGCCGATCGCCAAGACAGCTAACCAAAAAGGTCTTTGCTGAACGCGGTCTTCATCAAATACCCAAATTTGGTCCTCTGCCCGTATCTGTCCCTGGTGCTGTAGACGGTTGGTTTGCGCTACACGAGAAGTTTGGCAAACTGCCTATGTCAGCGTTGCTCACGCCATCTATCAAATATGCCCGTGAAGGCTTTCCGGTTTCCGAGGTCATTGCTTACTACTGGCAGATGAATCAAGAACGAATTGGCCATTACGATGGCTTTGCGGAGACCTTTCTTATCAATGGTAAGGTACCGCAGAAGGGTGACATTTTTAAAAACCCCGGGTTAGCCGTGACCTATGAAAAGATCGCAACTGGGGGGCGTGATGCCTTTTATAAAGGGGATATCGCCCGTACTATCGATGCTTATATGAAGTCCCAAGGGGGCTTTTTGTCATACCAGGATTTATCTTCACATACCTCTGAGTGGGTAGAGCCTGTTTCCGCTAACTACCGCGGCTACGATGTATGGGAGCTTCCGCCAAACGGACAAGGCATCGCAGCACTACAGATTCTTAATGTGCTAGAACGTTACGATATCGAAGGAATGGGGTTTAATTCAGCTGACTACATACATACCTTTGTTGAAGCCAAAAAGCTTGCCTTCGAAGACCGCGCTAAGTTCTACGCTGATCCAGATTTTAATGAGATTCCCGTCGATTGGCTGATTTCAAAAGAATATGCCGCTGAGCGCCAAAAGCTGATTGACAGCGAACGCGCTGCAAATCGTGTTGATGCGGGCATTTATGAAGGAGATACCATTTATCTTACCGTTGCTGATAAAGAGGGCAATATGGTGTCTTTGATTCAAAGCAACTACCGCGGCATGGGGTCAGGAATGACGCCGCCTGGACTTGGTTTTATTCTTCAAAATAGAGGCGAGATGTTTACGCTTGAAGAAGGGCACTTTAACGAGTACCGCCCAGGCAAGCGTCCTTTCCACACTATTATTCCTGCTTTCGTAACAAGAAATGGCAACCCCGTAATGAGCTTTGGGGTAATGGGCGGCGGGACACAGCCGCAAATGCACGCACAAATTATTGTGAATATTCTCGACTTCGGTATGAATTTACAAGAAGCGGGAGATGCTCCCCGCATACTACACAGTGGTTCAAGTAGCCCAACTGGGGCGCTTATGACCGATGGCGGCTATGTGAGCTTAGAGTCTGGCTTTAGTGAAACCGTTCAACGAGAGCTCATGGAGCGAGGGCATAAGCTACAGCGCGTTGTAGGCGCATTTGGCGGTTACCAAGCCATTGCTTGGGATGAGCAAAAAGGTGTCTATTTTGGCGCGTCAGAAACGCGAAAAGATGGACAAGCAGCGGGCTATTAAGCACACTAGAGTAAATATTAAGCGATAGACTATCTGCTCAATAAAACTTAGCTTCACTTGAAAAGGTTTTTAAGTTTGAAGTAGTTGCTACAATTGATAAAAAGGTTCGCAATACAAAGCGTGACGAATGTTCGTCGGCAGCGAAGCGTCATAGTAAGACGTTAATAACAAAAAGAGCGGCAATGACACAACCACAAAAAGGCCTCTGCGCTGAGCCCAACTTACATGCACAGTATTTGTTACTGAACGTAATTGACGATGATAGCCAAGCCGTGCGCGCAAAATTGTCTCGCGTGCTGGATATTTTTGAGCACTTCGAAAATGAGCATTACGAGGCTATGGTTACAGGAGTAGTAGCCATAGGTACTGGTTATTGGGCAGAAGTCTACCCGGGTTTGATACCCATTGAACTTGCCCCCTTTCCCGATATGCAATGCGAAGACCGAAGTGCGCCCACTATGCCTTGTGATCTCTTTATTCAAATTCGCGCTGATAGGCTAGATATCTGCCACGCCGTTGGCATTGAAGTGATGGACCTATTGCGCATTCACGTAGAGCTTGTTGAACAGATAAGAGGGTTTAGATATTTAGATGGGCGTGACCTCAATGGGTATCTTTATGGCGCGGATAACCCTCGCGGCATGAAGCGCAGAAAAGTGGGGATTATCGGAGAAGATGACCCTGATTTTAGCGGTGGCAGCTATGTTCACGTCCAACGTTATCGCCATGATTTAAGGCGCTGGAACAGCCTGTCTAGCCGTCAACAAGAACAGGTCATGGGCACAACGCAAGAGCATAACTTAGTCAGTAGTGAGCAGTCAGAGTCGTCACATAATGTCAGGGCAAGTACGGTGGCCCCTGATGGCGATGAACCAAGACTAATAAAGCAAGGCATGCCTTACGGCGATATGATTTCCCAAGGGTTATTCTTTGTAAGTTGTAGTGCGAGCGCGCGGCCTTTTAAACAAATGCTTCATAGTCAGATATACGGCAACGGAGAAGGCGACTACGACCGCTGGCTAGATTTCACCAGTGCCGAAACAGGTGCTGCTTTCTTTGCACCCTCTGTGACCTTTATTCGGCAACAAGCGAAGCTATCGGAAAACTAAGAGTGTTGAATTAACGCCCATCTTGATTAGAAGGTGGAATACTCCATCAGGATGTTAGTCGCTTGAAGGTGATAGCGCGATAAAGACTAAAGAACCAAAGCACCGTCCCAGTCAGGGGCAAGATCTAAGTTTTTGTAGATACGGCACACATCCAGGTGGTGATGTACAAGTGAATCATTGGGGCTTATTGCTAAGGCCGTTTCAAAGTATGCAATAGATTCATCCCATTGCTGATTGATTCTACATGCCAAACCCGCGGCTATTTTCGTTTGCACCGCAAGTTTCTTTTCCTGCTCTTTTTCTGGCAGGTGGCTGAGAATTTCGTATATCTCGATTGGCGCTTTTCGCCCTTTAACTCTAACCCAGTCAAGTAGGCGGGTTCTAAGAGAATCGTTAGGGCCGATAATTTGAAGCACCTGAGCACTCACAATAATGTCGGCTTGATACTTAGGCGTTAGGGCTTCTAGTCGAGAGGCTATATTTACACTATCGCCTATAACCGTGGTATCCATTCTATCTTCCGAGCCCACGGTTCCCATAATGACTTGGCCGAAATGAATACCTATCCCCATATTTATAGCTTCGTAATCGCAGTTTTTCCGATGTCCGTTATAAATCGTTAATGCCTTACGTAAATCTAATGCAGCTTGTACCGCATCCAATGCTTTTTCTTTAGGCGTGCCACCTTGATGGTCGAATAACGCCATGATGCCGTCACCCATAAATTTGTCGATAAAGCCTCGGTTTTGGTGAATAGGGTCATTCATTCGCGTGAAATACGAATTGAGGAAGTTCATTAGTTCTTGTGGAGTAATACGCTCGGAAAAACCTGCAAAGCCACGAATATCACAAAACATGATGGCAACATCGTTTTCAGCCGCATAGCCAAGCTCCAATGAATCTACATCGGTAGTTGCCATGTGCTCAACGAACTGGCGGGGTACAAATTTCTGGAAAGTTTGGGTAAGTTTTAAGGCTTCATCAGCAGCGGCCTGAAACCGGGCTTCGTCTGCAGCCTGCAGTGTTGCTTCATACTTACTCGTGTTGCGGGATAGGGCCGTTCTAAGTCGATACTTGAAGCGCCTGCTTCGCCTTACATAAAGAATACTGATAACAGTGCTATAAACAGTAAGTGCAACAAGCGCGCTTATTTGCCAGTCCATTGTTAATCACACCTTTTAATTTCCTACAGAAAAACAGCAAAAATGCGGTCAATAATTATGCTGCCAAGAAAGTATAAAGGATAATTCGGCGTTAACACATTACTTTTAATTACATTTACAAAAAGTGTTAGCGCCGATTTTTAATTAACGGTAAGGGGCAATTAACTTATAGGGTTGAGAACACTTTATCTGCCGCAGCCAATGTTTTTTCAATGACCTCAGCATCGTGTGCTTTCGAGACAAAACCTGCTTCATAGGAAGCGGGAGCCAAATAAACACCTTGTTCTAACATACCGTGATAAAACTTATTGAATTGCTCGGTATTACAGTTAATCGCCTGCTTGTAGTTAGTGACTTTCTCTACGTCTGTAAAGAATATCCCAAACATACTGCCAGCAATATTAGTAGTTAGGCTAATATTGTGTTTGTCTGCTAGTGCCTGAAATCCATCAACGAGTTTTTGTGTATTCTCAAAGATAGAATCGTAAAGACCAGGCTGTTTGATTTGGGTTAACGCAGCAAGTCCTGCCGCCATAGCCACAGGGTTACCCGAAAGTGTACCGGCTTGGTAGATAGGGCCGGTTGGAGCAATATGAGTAATGATGTCGCGGCGACCACCGAAACAGCCCACAGGCATACCGCCACCGATAACTTTACCCAAGCAAGTTAGGTCTGGTTTAACCTTGTAGCGTTCTTGTGCTCCGCCGCGAGATACGCGGAACCCTGTCATTACTTCATCAAAAATGAGTACGCTGCCGTACTCATCGCAGATAGCGCGAAGCCCTTCAAGGAAACCTTCCACCGGTGGGATACAGTTCATGTTGCCAGCGACTGGCTCAACAATAATACACGCAATATCATCGCCGTGGGCTTCAAAAATTTCTTTTACGCTATCTAGGTTATTGTATTCAACCGTTAGCGTATGCTCGGCTACGTTGGAAGGTACGCCCGGAGAGCTAGGCACACCAAGGGTTAATGCGCCAGAGCCTGCTTTCACTAAAAGTGAATCGGCATGACCGTGATAGCAGCCTTCAAACTTAACGATTTTGTTGCGGCTAGTGTAGCCGCGAGCTAGTCGAATGGCTGACATGGTGGCTTCTGTGCCAGAGTTAACCATGCGTACCATCTCCATAGATGGCACCAACTCGCTAACAAGTTCGGCCATGATCACTTCTGCTTCGGTTGGCGCACCGAATGAAAGGCCGCTGTATGATGCTTCAATCACTGCTTCGCGGATTTTTTCATTGTTATGACCTAGTACCATCGGCCCCCAAGACTGGATGTAGTCAATATATTGCTTACCATCCGCATCCCACATATAAGCGCCATCAGCTTTGGTAATGAAGCGGGGTGTGCCGCCTACGGCTTTAAATGCGCGAACAGGTGAGTTTACGCCACCAGGAATGGTTTTTTGGGCGCGGGTAAATAGGGCTTCAGATTTTTGCATGTAATTACTTACTCTTATTGCTGTACCAAACGACATCGCGCTCGTACTTGGTCAGAAGGTTTTCTACACCAAGCGTTAGCGCAAACAGGGCCATCCTTACAAGCACACCATTGTCGGTTTGCCTAAAGATAGCGAGGTTTGGGTTAAGGTTTAGATCGTTATCTAATTCGTTGGCTTCCATACGTGAGTCACGAGGAAGTGGATGCATAATAACGGTCTTCGACTGAAAGTGTTTTGTGTAAATCGACTGATTTAAGCGGAACTTACCTCGATATTTGTTCGCTTCTTCTTGAGAAGGGAAGCGCTCTTCTTGAATGCGAGTCTGGTAGCATATATCCGCATCCATATTTCCTTCGAGCGTATCGGTAATAGTAAGCTGGTGTCCAGCGTTCTCAATTGCATCAATAACTGGCTGAGGCATGGCCAGCTCTTTCGGGGATATCAGCGTGAAACGAATATTCTTAAACAGGCATAATAGGCGTGATAAAGAGTGTACCGTTCGGCCGTATCGCAGATCGCCAATCATTGCGATGTGTAATCCATCAACACCGTGACCGTTGTACTCAAGTTCACGTTTAATGGTAAATAGGTCTAACAGTGCTTGTGTGGGATGTTCGTTTGCGCCGTCTCCCCCATTAATTACAGGCACTCGACTACCTTCTGCAAACTCAGCGACGGAGCCGGCTGCAGGGTGTCGCATGGCGATAATATCAGAATAGCCGCTGAGCACTCGGGCAGTATCATAAAGTGATTCGCCTTTAGCAAGTGCAGAGCTAGACATGCCTGTAGTTTCTCTTACTTCGCCGCCTAGAAGGTTAAAAGCGGTGCCAAAGCTCACGCGGGTACGCGTACTTGGTTCGAAGAAAAGGTTTCCGAGAATAGCGCCGTCTAGTACGGTAGTGCGCTTTTGCCGCTTCGCATAAGGCTTCATGGAATTGGCGACTGAGAAGACTTTCTCAATGGCCTCGCGATCAAATTGATTAACCGAAAGAATGTGGTTACCCGTAAAGTCAGACATGCGCTTCTCAATCATCAACGAAAACGCCGCTAGTTTATAATACCGAAGGTGTTAAGTCATTAGGCCAAGGTTAATCTTGCTTTACGTTTTTGCCGGTTTGACCACATGGTTAAATGGTATTTGTGCTGTGTGAAATGGCCCGAACAATGTTCAGCTTTCACCACTTTGCTGCGTGTAATGAGTAAAAAGCAGCAGAATTTTTTCAGCGGCGCAATCAACATGCGCTGTGATTTCGTCGTCTGTCAGTGGAGACTGTATGCCGCATAACATCATGGTGTGGTACTCACCTTTAAGTAGTGCGCAATAATCCACGGCTAGCTGCTGCGCAACATCAGCACTTAAGCTACCTTGTCCAAATTTCTCTATCACTGTGCTAAGTGTGGCGAGTGATGCCTCAGGACCGGCTTGATAAAACAAGGTGGCTACGTGGGGGCTATTTACTGCTTCGGCAATAATGACGCGAAATATAGCGATAGCTTCAGGGTCTTGTAATAGACGAACAAACTGACACCCCACTTTTTGCAAGCATTCAAACAGTGAAAGCGAGCCTAAGGAGGCGTCAATAAGCTGCTGAGTGTCGAGTTGATAAGAACGGCATTTGGAAGAGATTGCGGCTTTAAACAGAGCATCTTTACTCTCAAAATGAGAGTAAACCGTTTGTTTAGACACTCCAGAGGCCTTAGCCACGGTGTCCATTGACGTACTAGCAAACCCTTCTTTTAAAAACAGGCAAGACGCAGCGTGTAATATAAGATGATATTTTTCTTCACTTTTGGGACGGCCTTGCTTTTTGATGGTAGCCACGTACGTTCTCACTTTATTGCAGAATTTTTAAATATCAAACTGGACGGTCTAGTATTTATATACTAGCATAGCACAATAAGTATGCAAATATAGCCTAAAGCACACGCTGAATTGGTTAAAGGAACTGTTATGACTGCTGCAAATACACCGTCTAAAAGTGGCAAATTCACGTTACTTATTTCAATTGCCGTTTTTACAGCAGCACTGGTGGTATTACTGATGACTGCTGGTTTGGGGAACGCAACGCAAACGCCGGAGGCAAGACTACCCGTCGCGGTATCAACAGGTACGGTCACCATTCAATCAGGTTTTGAAACGCCTATTAACGTATTTGGTTTAGTTGAATCACCTAAGGCCACATCTTTATCCTTTGATGTCGCTGGTCAAGTTACCCGAATGCTTGTAGAAGAAGGCGATGTAGTCAGTCAAGGCGATATACTTGCTCACCAAGATTTGCAGCGCCTAAATGCACGAAAGCGAGAGCTACAAGCAGCGCTTGAGCGAGCAAATGCTGACCTTGCACTTGCTAAAGTTAACAGTGATAGAACCACCTCATTGGTAAAGAGAAAGCTAGAGTCAGCACAACGACTGGATGAAGCAAAAGCGAATTTAAACGTAGCGAAAGCGCAGGTTAGCGAAATGCAGGCTGCGCTCGAATCTCTCAATGTAGAGATAGCAAAAACTACGCTCGTTTCGCCTTTTGATGGTGTTGTTAATCGCCGATTTTTTGATGAAGGCAGTGTGGTGAGTGCAGGAAGCCCTGTATTTGGCATTACAAGTATCGACAATTATCAAGCCCGCTTTGCGGTACCTGCTGACGTCGTAGAGCAGTTTGATGTTAATGAACCTGTGCTTGTGCGTGTTGGCGACATTGACGTTGCGGGTACGGTATCTCAGCGCCTTCCCACACGTAACGTGCAGACTCGAACCGTAGATATTCTGGTCACACTTAATAGTAACGAACAGGTTCGTCCTGGCGATATGGCAATCCTGTCTGCCTTCCGCTCTCATTCTGAAACAGGTGCTTGGCTTCCTGTAAACGCGCTAAGTAATGGCCTTAGAGGCTTGTGGCGTGTTTTTGTTTTATCCAGTGAGTCAAACACCACCATAGAAGCACGTGTTGTCGAGGTGGTATATACCGACGGTAAAAAAGCGTTTGTTCGCGGCGCGCTCAAAAACGGTGATGTTTATGTTAAAGAGGGCACCCATAAATTAGCGCCAGGGCAAATGGTAGCTATACCCAGTGAACAACATGCTGGGGCCCGTTAATGAAGTCATTTAACTTCGATACCGATAAACCCTACCCGTGGTACACGCTTTTTTATCGTCGGGGTCACTTGCTGGTTTTGAGTCTATTGATTTTGATTACCGCAGGGTTATCAGCTTTGGGCTCATTACCACGAATAGAAGACCCTCGAATTGATACAAGAAACGCGCTAATTATTACCCAGTATCCTGGCGCATCAGCCGAGCGAGTTGAAGCCTTAGTCAGCGACGTACTTGAAGATAGGTTAAGGGAAATATTTGAGATTAAGGAAGTGAAATCTACCTCTCGTGCAGGGATTTCCATCATACTGATTGAAACACAGGACTGGATAGACAACACAAGTAACGAACAGCTATTTAGTGAGATCCGCGATGCAATAGGTGCTGCCGCTGAGTCATTTCCAGAAGGCGCAATGGCGCCGATATTTGATGAAAAACGCGGCGCGACTGCCTTTACCTTGTTGCTTTCTGTGCGCGCTGAACACTTTGATAATACACCTATCACGCTCACCGCTCGTTTGGCTCAAGAACTTACCGACCGACTTCGCAATGTTAACGGTACTGAGTTAGTGCGTGTATACGGCGCACCGCAGGAAGAAATTAGTGTCAACATAGACCCTATCAAGCTAGCTGCTACAGGCCTTACATTGCAGCAGGTCAGCAATACCATCAGTCGTGCTGATCCCAAATTGCCTGCAGGTATACTGAATACCGAACAAAGTAACCTGCGCTTTACGGTGGGAGAGGGCTTAAATGGTGTAAACATGATAGCGTCTATTCCTCTTGTTAATGAACAAGGGCGCTATTTGAGAGTCGAAGATGTTGCGTCGGTAGAACGCAGTTACACCACTCCACGAAGCGAAATAGCCTTTTTAAATGGTGAAGAGTCTATCTTTGTAGCCGCCCGCATGCAGCCGTCATTGCGTTCTGACGTATGGACGAAAAATGCATTAGCGGTGGTAGAGCAGTTTAATAAAGATTTCAGCGGCACCTTAACCGCGACAGTGGCATTTGAGCAAAATGAATATACTGCTACGCGCCTTGCCGACCTATCGATGAACTTATTGATGGGGTGTGCCGTTGTCATGATGGTTATTCTACTTTTCATGGGGTTTCGCGCAGCATGGATTGTGGGGTTAGCACTGCCATTGTGCGCCGCTTTTGCGCTGTTTTCATTGAGCTTTTACAACGAGCAAATACACCAAATGTCAATCTTCGGCATGATCATCGCCATCGGCCTGCTTATTGATAACGCTATCGTAATTACCGATGAAATACGGATTAACTTACAAGACCCTAACCTAACGCGGGTAGGGGCTATGGCAAAAAGTGTTTCTCACTTATTTGCGCCACTTTTAGCTTCAACACTTACGACTATTCTTGGCTTTATGCCTATCTTTCTTCTTGATGGAAATATAGGTGATTTCGTAGGGCCAATAGCGATAAGCGTGGTCATGGCGCTCATTGGCTCTTTATTTATTTCACTGACTATTATTGCCGCGCTAGCCGCAAGATTTTTACCAAAGCACGATGATGCTTCGCAAAGTAAAGCCGTATCCAATTCGTGGTGGAAAGTTGGTCTTCAAGCGCCGCAGTTAAGCCTAGCTTTTAAAAGGCAGTTAGGTCGTTGGATAAAACAGCCCATTCTCGTGCTACCGGCTGTTGCTATACTTTGCCTGTCTGGCTTTGTGCTGTCTTCGACACTGGCCAATGTGTTCTTCCCAAGCGCAGATAGAGACCAGTTCGAAGTTTATCTGTGGACGAAAGAAGGAAGCAGCATTGACAACACCACCCATTACGTTAAAGAAATTGATGCCGCTATTCGCTTAGAGCAAGGTGTGAAGCAGGTTAGCTGGTTGGTGGGCGGCTCTGCCCCTTCGGTGTATTACAATCAAATGATGACCCGCGACAACATGCCTTATTTCGCCAATGCCGTGGTTTCTACCCACACGGTAGAAGAGGCGGCAGCGTTGGTGGGCGAGTTACAACATTCTCTTGATAGCGAGTACCCAGAGGTACAAATTGTAGTACGGGCGTTTGGACAAGGTCCACCCATTGCCGCGCCTGTAGAAGTCGAAATATTTGGCCCAGATCTTAATATACTGAATGACCTAGGCGATAAAGTTCGTATGTTGATGTCACAAGTTGACGGCATATCTCAGTCCATCACCAGTATCTCTATGGGCGAGCCTGAACTTAAAATCAATGCCGATAGTGATAACTTATCTTACCTTGGCCTAACCCTTTCTGAGCTTGCTAATCAAATGCAGGTTAACTTCTCGGGGATCACCGGTGGCTCGGTACTAGAGAGCACAGAAGAAATTCCGGTTAGAGTTAGGCTGGATGAGACTTACAGACAAAACGTCACTAGTGTGGATGCTATGCCAATACCTGTTGCGGGTGATAATGCAATCTCGTGGTCACCACTGGCCGCGGTTACTAATTTAACGCTACAGCCTGCAACTAGCAGCATTACCCGTGTTGACGGAGAAAGGCTTAACCGCATTCAGGCGTTTTTATTACCTGGCGTACCGGCCGTTGATGCCAGTAATCAGTTAAGAGACTTGCTTGACAGCCAACTTGAACTACCCGAGGGCTATAGAATTCACTTGGCGGGTGATGCAGATGAACAGCAGCAGGCACTAGGTAAACTTGCTACTTATGCACCTGTTTTATTAGTTCTTATGATAACTACGCTTATACTGACATTCACAAGTTTGCGTATGGCAGGTGTTATTGCCCTAGTCGCGATACTTTCGGTGGGGTTGGGAATGTTTAGTTTGTGGATCTCAGGCTTGCCAGTAGGATTTAACCCTTTACTTGGCTGTGCAGGGCTTATTGGTGTTGCAATCAATGGTTCGATAGTGGTCATTGCTGCAATCAATGCTAATCCCAAAGCAAAGCAAGGCGATACCAAGGCCATTGTTGAAGAAACCATGAGTTGTAGCCGCCACATATTATCGACAACCTTTACAACGGTGGGCGGTTTAATTCCACTGTTGTTGTTCAGTGAAGGAAGCTTCTGGCCGCCATTGGCTGTAGTGCTCGCAGGTGGAGTTGGTTTTTCGGTTATCTTGTCGTTAGTATTTACGCCAACTATAGTGGCGGCATTTCAACGATATCGTTATAGAAACCATACATTAGCTTAATTTTGCGGTTAAACTATCCCTTTCTAATGAGCGTATAATAAGGGTGTATCAGCGTATGCGAAAATCTTATCCAATATTGCGCTGGTGGCAGACTGACTGCGTGAAATGTAAACGGGTCAGACTCTATATCGTTTGGGCCATAATTATGTTGGTGGTGTACTTGTATGTCTGGCACTAGTGTTGAACCTATCTATATCCGAGCTGCGTCAAAAAGTAACGGCATTACTAGCCTGGTATTGGGTTGTGTAGGGCTGTTCGTCGCAGCCTTGTGGCTGGTCTTTTTGCCAGATTGGTTGTTTTTAGCCGGTATTTTTCTGACAAGTGCGGCACTGGTGTGTTTGCTAGTTGGTTATTTTAAGGTACGCGAGCCAGACTTCAGCTTAGAAATAGCCAGAGATTACATCACCTATCGCCACCGTCTTGGCAGTTGGCGAATTCACTGGGACAACCTACAGCGTGCAGATTGCCCACGTGTGCGCCATGGGTTGGATCACGTTCCCTTAGAAACAGTCGGCTTCAAAATAAAAAGCTATACTGATTTTTTAAATACAATATCACCTAGGCTTGCTACACACTTACTGATGGAGCAGCGGCCTCTGCTAATGCAAAATACTGACGAAAACTGCGCGTCGGGAAGTTGTTACGAACAATCAATGTTTGACGATAAGCAATACGTTATGGAAGACGGTACTATCATTAAAGGAATAAAAGCCATGTTAGCTCATCGTATGGTAGAGCTTCGAAAACGACTCGGTTTTGATATTTTTATCGCAAGCTCAGAGTTAGATAGAGACGCCAGCGAATTTGCTAGGTTGATCTCTGAATGTCAGCAATCACGGAAGTTTTTTCAAGAGCAAAATGCCACGCAATAACCAGTGCTATATGCGTGGCCAATAATTTGTTATACGCTGGGTTTGCTCTCCCGTAACACTTTCTCTGCTTCAGCGATAAGTGCAGGTAAATGCTCATCAACAAGTTTATGCTGGCCTAACTTGAGCGCGCTTTCAGTATCATTCGCCAGATGTTGCATGCGCGGCAAGCCAGTATAACAACACGCTCCATGAAGCTTGTGTACCTCGGTTTTTAGCGCGTTATAATCTTTTTCTTCCCACAGCGTTGAAAGTAATTCAATGGTTTCAGGGAGCAGCTCTATAAAGCCTTCTAACATTTCTTTCGCGGTGTCTTGGTTTTGATTGGCTCGTTTTAGCGCAAGCTGCCAATCAACTGAGGGAAGCTCTATTTCCCCAGGTTCAATGCTATGGCACCAGGATTTGATTAGGTTAATAAGTAACTCTACTTCGATAGGCTTAGGGAGATAATCATCCATACCTGATGCGAGTAGTCGCTCCTGTTCTTCCTTAAATGCGTGAGCGGTGACAGCAATAATAGGTGTACCCATATTTACGGGGGATTTGCGAATTTCCCTAGTTGCTTGTATACCATCCATCCCAGGCATCTGAACGTCCATTAAAATCAGGTCGAACTCTTGTGTCTGACACTGATTTACCGCATCTTGCCCACTAATCGTTGTAATGAGCTCTACAGGTGAATGGTCAAGCCACGTATGTAGGAGTTTCAGGTTCATTTCCATGTCATCAACAGCCAATACTTTCACGTTAGGCAAACTGCTGATCTTCTCTTGCATGGCATTTTTCGCAGGGGTAGCGTGCTGGTTTACCAAGCTATCTAACTTAGTCAAGGTTATTGGCATACGTATCTGAGAGTAAAAGTGCTGCGATAGGCTTGGATATTGAGCGTACGGCTCGGGGCCAGAGTACCAGAGAATTCGTTTTGTGGCTGGAAACTGTACAAACCGGCTTAGGTAAGTATCACGCAATGCCATTTTACTTACCGGTACCGTTGCCATGAAGAAGTCATATTGACCGTTTATCGTAGCTAAATAATCTAACGATTCCACTGAAGTAACCTTGGCACCTAATATCGACAACATGTTAGCGCTTGAGCGGCGGGTTGCGGGAATGGGGTCGAAAATAACAACGCTTTTGCCTTTCCAGTCTTCGCTACTCGTCAATGAATATTTTTGGCTAAGCTGATTCATGCGAAGAGAAACGCTAAACGTAGAGCCCTGGCCCAGCACACTTTTAAGTGAAAGGTCTCCGTTCATCAGACGAACGAGTTCTCTGCTAATAACAAGGCCTAAGCCCGTACCTTGGTAATTTCGATTTAGCGCATCGTCTACCTGTGAAAAAGCGCTGAAGAGCTTTTTCCTGTCTTGACGACTAATGCCAATTCCCGTGTCTTCAACGACAATATTTAATTCGTGGATACCATGAGGAAGCGAGCGTCCGCTTGCTGAGAATGTAATGGCTCCACTAGAGGTAAACTTAAGCGCGTTACTGAGTAAGTTATTAAGCACTTGCTTGATGCGAAATACATCGCCAATAAGTTTTTCAGGCAGCGGATTTAAGTCGAAAACGAACTCGATGCGCTTGCTGTGCGAAGATTTAGCCATAATGGTGACCATCTCTTCGAGCAGTTTATTAGGTGAAAAAGGTTGGTTGTTTATTTGAAGTTTGCCCGCTTCAATTTTTGAAAAGTCCAGTACGTCGTTAACAATAGTGAGCAGGTTTTCAGCAGCAGTATTAACGATCCGAACCTGTTCTTGCTGGTCCGTAGGAAGCAATGCGTTATTGAGTTCTTTGCTAAACCCCAATATTGCATTTAGCGGCGTGCGTATCTCATGGCTCATGTTGGCAAGGAACTGAGACTTTACGTTACTGGCCTTGATGGCGTCTTTTCGCGCAATGTCTAAGCGTGCATTTTGCTCTTCAATAAGCTCCACATTATTGCGTAAATCATCGGTTGCTTGTTCTACTTCACTTTCAAGCTGGCTTCGACTTTTCTCCATGAGTGCAAAAGAAAAAAGTCCAGCTTCTAGGAAAACGCCAACTTGGAAGCAGTAGGTAGTAAAGTCGTTTGAGGGCAGCAGACCGATAAGGCTTAACATGCCAATAATGGCACCGGTAGCAAGCATACCCCATGCAAAAATAAAGTAGCGTGCGGGCCTGAAATTATTGAGGAAGGCTTCCACCCCTGCGTAGATATAGCTCAAAATCGCTACCAGCCCTACGCCATATACCAGGTTGTTCTTCCAGATAGAGGGAAGAAGATCGACAAAGCACACGAGTCCAGTGAGTGCTTGGCACACTAATAATAAGTTTATAATAGGATGTGCAGTGGGCGAGTGCTTTTCGGTTTCTAAGAAGGTTATGGTAAACAAGCCTGAACTGATACCGATAATGACGAATATCAATTCCGAATGACCGACTAGCCAAGAGGGAATTCCTTGAGTAAATAAAAGGTGTGTATGACCGCCCCACACGAATTGCCACAAGATCACCGCTAATATGTAACCAACATAAGCAATCAGGCTTTTCTCTTTTACGCCGAAAAATAAGGCCAAATTATAAATGGCAAGTATGAGTAAGCCACCGTAAAAAAAGCCCCAGAGCAAACTGTCCATTTGGAAATAACTGCTGTGTAAAGGCTCAGCTTGTATGCGAAGTGGAGCGATGAGGCTTGATGAATGACTCTCAATGCGTATGTAAAGGTCAACGGGGTCGCTGTTAGCGAGTTCAACCCGAAAGGTAGGAACGCGAAAGCGCTGCTCTTTTTGCGCCTTACCTTGATGACTTTGGCTAATCACCTTTCCATTTTGTACTAAATAGAAATCAACGTTATCGAGCTGACTAAAGTTTATTGAAAACACCCAGTTCTTGTCGTTTGAAACATTGGCAACGGATGTTAGTAACCACATCCCATTATTGCGAAAGCCAAAGTTAGGGTTTCCGTGAGGATGCATAAGAAAGTCATTTCGTCTTCTTGATACATCCCCAATAGTAAGCTGGTAATCGGTTTCGAATAGAAAGTACAGCGAGTCTGATAAATCTAGCGTACTTTGTTCATCAAACAACTGCTCGATATGTTGCGCTTGGGAACAAGAAGGCCAGAAGCTAGCTAGCAAAATAAATAGGAAAGAAAGTGCGCGAAAGGTTGCCATATTATTCTGTACTTTAACTACCATTTAGATAAGGGTTTTATTATTTTTAGGGTGAATATTGAACGGAAACTTCAACCCGCTCTATTTAAACACTCTATTTGCAGAATAACAAAGCAAACCATTAACACATTGATAGCATTTACATTGCAAGGATCTTTGCTAAATGGCAAAGACGGTGAGGCATTGGCTATTTGAAAAGTGATGACAATTGTTTTCAAAGATTGCACACAAATGCGGTTTACCCCACAATAGCCTAAACGCTCGCGTACATTCAGTAAGTAGTGCGCTACAACACAACGAGAATGACGGCCTTTCTATTACGAGCGCATTGGTATTAATAACAAAACGAAAAAACTATCATGAGTGACGAGATCATCATTAATCGCGATGGGGTAGAGCAACTCCCTCTTCGACGTTTCACCGAAGACGCTTATCTAAACTATTCCATGTACGTCATCATGGACCGTGCTCTTCCGCATATTTCCGATGGTTTAAAGCCGGTACAGCGACGTATTATTTATGCGATGTCCGATTTAGGCTTAAGCGCGAATGCAAAATATAAAAAGTCTGCCAGAACCGTAGGTGATGTACTTGGTAAATTTCACCCACATGGTGACTCTGCCTGCTACGAAGCCATGGTGCTTATGGCGCAGCCTTTCTCATATCGATATCCCTTGGTTGACGGTCAGGGGAACTGGGGCGCACCGGATGATCCTAAATCGTTTGCAGCCATGCGTTATACCGAAGCTAAGCTTTCTCGATTCTCGGAAGTGCTTTTAAACGAGCTTGGTCAAGGTACGGTAGACTGGGTGCCCAACTTCGACGGTACGTTAGAAGAGCCAAGTGTACTACCTGCCCGTTTACCGCATATACTGCTTAACGGTGTGACAGGTATTGCAGTGGGTATGGCCACTGATATTCCCCCTCACAATGTAAGGGAGTTGGCTAACGCTTGCGCGATGTTGCTGGACAACAGTAAAGCTGAGCTTAGCGATGTCCTAGAACATGTGAATGGGCCTGACTACCCAACTGAAGCCGAAATTATTACGCCAAAAGCCGATATTAAAAAGCTTTACGAGACTGGGCGTGGCTCAATAAAAATGCGTGCTGTTTACGGTGAAGAGAATGGGGATGTGGTGATTACTGCTCTACCTCATCAGGCGTCTGGCGCAAAGATTCTAGAGCAAATAGCTTCGCAAATGCAGGCGAAAAAGCTGCCAATGGTAAGTGACCTTCGCGATGAGTCTGATCACGAAAATCCAACCCGCTTAGTTATTACTCCTCGTTCAAATCGCATTGACGTTACCCAATTAATGCAGCATTTGTTTGCAACTACCGACCTTGAGAAAAATTACCGAGTTAACCTGAACATGATCGGCCTAGACGGTCGCCCTCAGGTTAAAGACTTGCGTACTATTTTATCTGAGTGGTTGCAGTATCGAAAAGATACAGTGACACGACGTTTGCAGTATCGCTTAGATAAAGTATTGGCGCGTCTACATATTTTAGAAGGTTTGTTAATTGCGTTTTTGAATATCGATGAAGTTATCGAAATTATTCGTACCTATGACAAACCTAAGCCTGAGCTTATGTCGCGTTTTGGTTTAAGTGATAAACAGGCCGAAGCCATTTTAGAGCTTAAACTTCGCCACTTAGCCAAATTAGAAGAAATGAAAATTAAGGGTGAGCAGGACGAGCTAGCTGCCGAGCGTGACAAGCTACAGCAACTACTTGGCTCAGACCGTCGCCTTAAAACCCTCATTAAAAAAGAAATCCTTGCTGACGCTGAGAAATACGGTGACGATAGGCGCTCACCTATTGTCGAGCGTAGCGAAGCTAAAGCGCTGTCTGAAAAAGAGTTAGTGCCTGCAGAATCAGTCACAGTTGTACTTTCAGAAAAAGGCTGGGCACGTTGTGCAAAAGGTCACGATATTGATGCTGAAGGACTAAGTTATAAAGCGGGTGATGCTTATTTATCTAGCGCCGAAGGCAAAAGTAATCAACCTGCCGTATTTATGGATAGCTCAGGGCGAACATTCTCGTGCGACGCTCACGGTCTTCCTTCTGCACGAAGTCAAGGCGAACCTTTAACCGGCCGCTTCAATATCGTTGGTGGGGAATCCTTCCAACACGTGATTATGGCGCAAGACGAGAGTAAGTTCTTGGTGGGCTCTGATGCGGGCTATGGCTTCGTCGGCACGTTCAAAGATATGGTTAGCAAGAATAAAGCGGGTAAGGCTTACTTGTCCTTACCTACAGCAGCGAAAGTTATGAAACCAATGCCTGTGACTAACCCTGACTCTGATTGGTGTTTAAGTATTTCTAACGAAGGGCGAATGCTTATGTTCCCGCTTCGCGACTTGCCCAGTTTAGGCAAAGGAAAAGGAAATAAGCTAATCAATATTCCTTCAGCAAAATCACAGTCCCGTGAAGAGTTTGTCAAAGTGCTGACCGTTGTACCTGATGGCGCGGCCATTAAGGTTGGAGCAGGGAAGCGCAGCATGACGTTAAGTGCTGAAGACCTTACCCATTATCAGGGGGAAAGGGGCCGTAGGGGGAATAAATTACCTCGTGGTCTACAGCGGGTTGATAGCGTAGAAGTGGTGCTACCAAATAAAGACGAAGCACCTGAAGATTTGTCATAAAGTTTAAGTTGTTCTTATGCTTAGGTGAACTACACTCATTAAAGGTATGAATGAGGAATTTACATGTTAGGCATAGTTTTTACATCGTTAATCGATATGCTTGAGGAGAAGGTTTCTCCCGAGTTCGCTGATGATGTCATCATGGAAGCTGGGTTAGAGAACGACGGAGCTTATACTGCAGTGGGTTATTACCCGTTTGAACAGATGCAACGCCTGGTAGGCGTGCTGGTGGAGAGAACGGGTAAATCTGCTAATGAACTCTTATACGATTTTGGTTTTTATTTATTCGGTAAGTTAGGTGCCGTACACGGTGACGTGTTAGCCAATACCAATAGCATGCTAGACATGCTGGAACACTTGGACGGCGATATCCATGTCCAGGTTAAAAAGCTTTATCCTGACGCAGACCTCCCTCGTTTTAAGGTGCTGTCACGCACAGACACCTCCATGCGCCTACAATACTACTCTGAAAGAGAGTTATACCCCTTAGCTGAGGGGCTGATGGACGCCGCTGCAGCCCATTACAACTGCAAACTTGAAAGGGAAACCCATCAACTAGAAACGCCTCACACGTACGAATTTAGCATATCTCTTGTTGTTTAACGGGGGATGTAATGTCAGATGAATCATCGAATGGCAAGCCTGTTAGTAATGACGCGTCAGCTTTAATGGAGCGTCGTTTAAAACGAGAGCGAAATGCCAGAGAGCAAGCTGAAAGCTTGCTCAGAGAAAAGACTCAAAGCTTATATGCTACTTTGCAAGAGAGCCAACAAGCGCAAAAGGATCTAGAGCTTGCTCTGTGGGCTTCGCAAGAGTCATTTTGGAGTTGGGAGGCGCAAAGCGACATAATGGAGATTCGCTCTTTCTCTCTCCACTCACAAAGCGTATCTACGTGGTCGGGCACCTTAATTCAGCTTCTTGAACGGGTCCATGAGGACGATTTGGAAGGGCTTCAGTTTCACTGGACCATGGCACTTCACGGCAATCGCGATCGCGTTGAATTCTCCTTTCGCTTAATGCTAGAAAAAAGCTACCAATGGGTAAGGTTACGCGGCCGTGTACTAGAGCGGGGCAGCGCGGGTGAAGCACTGCACATTGTGGGAACGACCAAAGATATTACCCAGCAGCGCAAAGCCGAACAATCTTTTCATTTAATGGCCTCTGCGTTCGCTAGTTCAAGAGAGCCAATGTTAGTCCTCTCTCCCGACCTTGTTATTACAGAGTGTAATGATGCCTTTATCCATTTACTTGGTATGTCAGTAAAAGAGCAATGTGTAGGGTTAGATTTCAATCAAATATTTATCGCAGAGAAAGTTGATAAAGCGCAATTGGCCATCGATAAGCAGGTTAGATTTGAGTCAAAAATAAAAAACCAAAGCGGCGAAATGAAAGTGGTAGATATTTCTGTGGCTTTGTTCGAAACCTATCAACAAACCTCGTCTTACTTAATCGCAACAATGCGCGACATCAGCGATAGAAAGCGCAACGAGGCGAAGCTACGTCAACTCGCTTTGCACGATGAATTAACCGGTCTTTCTAATCGTAACTCGCTACGTGAGTCTATTTCAGCATTAGTGAAAAAAGTGCAGCCTTTCTCTCTCGTATTTATAGACTTAGATGGGTTTAAAGCTGTAAATGATAACGCGGGGCATGAAAGAGGCGATGCAGAACTGCAGCGCATGGGAGCATTATTAACCGGTATGTTCGGTCCCATAGGGGAAGTTGGCAGGTGGGGCGGTGATGAATTTATTGCCGTAGTGCCTAACCAAAATATTGAAGACATTGCCGAACGTTCACAGGAACTTATTAGCCAAATTGAAGAAGACGCCATTGTTGTAAAAGGGACAGAGCTCAGACTGTCGGCCAGTATTGGCATTGCCGAATTTCCAGAACACAGCAGCAATATTGAAGGATTAGTTCAGTGCGCCGATGCAGCAATGTATCGCGCAAAAGAGCTTGGGAAAGGGCAAACTTTTGTTTATGAGCCAGGGCTTTATGAGAGCATGACGCAGCAGGTCAGTATGGTGAACGACTTGCGCAAGGCCGTAGAAAACCATCTTCTTGATTTTTATATTCAGGGTAAATATGACTTAAATGGCGTATTAAAAGGTGGCGAAGTGTTGTGCCGCTGGATCTCAGGTCTGCACGGTGTCGTCTCGCCAGCAGTGTTTATCCCCATAGCAGAAGAGCACAAGTTAGATAGCGCCATTGGTTTACAAGCGCTAGAAGCTGCTTGTGATTATATTTCGATAATGGAGTCGCAACAAGGCGAAGCTATTCCGCTATCGGTTAATATTAGTGCAAATCAGATGCTCGACCCGGAATTTCCCGACCAAGCAGCCTCCATTTGTCTGGATAACAATATATCTCCGGAATTTATAGAATTAGAGCTTACTGAGTCGGTGTTTATTCGGGACGAAAAGTCAGCGCTAAGAGCATTAAATACACTCAGAGAGAGTGGGTTTAGGTTGTCTTTAGATGATTTTGGCAGTGGCTTCTCATCACTTAGCTACCTGAGGAGTTTTCAGTTTGAGGTGGTCAAGGTAGATAAAAGCTTAATTCAAGGTATACATCAAGATAGCAAAGCAAACGCGCTTTTTAATGGTCTAATAGCTATGTTGAAGAGCCTGCAGATAGATGTAGTGGCTGAAGGGGTAGAATTAGAGTCTTACCTACCTTTTATGGAGCAAGCAGATATCAAGTTAATGCAGGGGTTCTACTTTGATAAACCTATGCCTTACGACCAGTTTCTTGCCAGGCATACCACTGAGCCTAATCGGTAATGTCTTTTGCTAAGCTTAAACAAAAAAAGCCCTAACGGGCTTTTTTTAATGACTAAGCAAGCGCGTTACTTAGCATTTGTACTTTCAAAGATTTTATCAGCTGATGCAGCAACAAAGCCTTTATATAGTTTACCGTCAGGCATTTCATAGCGCTGTGCGAATTCATAAAAACAGCTTGGAATAGCCACAGTCTCATCGCTAAATGCTACGTCAGCACGGTCAGCCATAGTTGACGACTGCGCTAAAAATACGTCTGGACCGCCTTTAATTTCGCCGCCTGAGGTGTTTAGCACAAAGCCTGCTTCTTTAAGCAATGTGTTTACGTCGGTCAGCTCGTCAGTGCGGGTTAAGTGATTGACACTTACCGTGAAGTGGTTAGCACGAAAGCCCCATGCTGCCATCCACGCCGCGTATTCTGACTCGTTAAGCAGTGTGTCGTATTCAGCTTTCGTGACGTCCCAATGCTTACCCGAGTACAAGAAGTTATCTGCATCCACTACAGATTCAGGCATTTGATCAACCATCTTCTTGATAATTGCTTGAGCAGTTTCAGAAAGCTCATTTACGCGAAGCTCGCTGATAAATACTTTTGGTTTAGTATCGTCAGGGTGCTCAAAGTGCTTTGCAGTCAGCTTTTTAGCTTCAAAGTCATAGTCGCCTTTCGCTTCATAACCCAATGCCAAGAAATGTGCAGCAAGCTTATCTAAGCGAGTTTTATCTAAAGCAAAAGTTCTAAAAGCCACATGGTCGTTAACGATATCGTTCGTGTTTTCTTCACCGGCCAAAAGTGCATGGATTTTATGCGCTGAGGGAGTGATAGTTACGTAATCGTCCCACATGTTGCTAAACAACGTATCGATGTTGCTATGCATAATGATAGGGTCCTTTCTGTCGTCGACTATTTCTAAATGAATAGTTCGTATAGGGTTGGTGCTTAATCGGCCGACGCACTCTGCATCGGCCTTTATACCGCTGTAAAAGCTTGGCTTACATCGACAAGCCTGGGCTTAATTTGCCCGGCATAGTGACTTTGTCTAGCTCTACGGAAGCTACTGGGTATGCACAGTAGTCAGCGGCATAAAACGCGCTTGCTCTGTGGTTACCACTATCGCCCACACCGCCAAACGGCGCAGCGCTGCTCGCACCGGTAATAGGTCTGTTCCAGTTTACGATGCCCGCACGAATACGCGCGAAGAAGTAACGATAGTCTTCTTCGTTGTCACCTAGAAGGCCTGCTGACAAGCCAAAGCTGGTGTTATTCGCTTCCTCAATGGCAGCATCGAAGTCGCTGTAGCGGATTACTTTAAGTAGTGGGCCAAAGTGTTCTTCGTCTGGCAGTGAAGCAAGCATGTCAGTAACATCAATAATCCCCGGGGTAGCAAAACCTTTGCTTTCGTCTTTTTGTTCAAGACGAACCAGCACCTTACCACCAAGGTCTTCAAGTTCTTGTTGCGCTTTCACCATAAGTGCAGCGGCGTTGCTTGAGATCATAGCGCCCATAAACGGCTGGTCTTCAGCATCGTAATCGCCAACTTTAATGTTTTTGGTTACTTCGATAAGGCGAGCGAGGATCTCGTCGCCTTTGGCACCAGTTGGCAAGAATAAGCGACGAGCACAAGTACAGCGCTGACCTGAAGTAATGAAAGCAGATTGCACGATATCGTGTACTGCTGCATCAACATCAGCCACGTCTTTTACGATAAGTGGGTTGTTGCCGCCCATCTCGAGTGCCAAGATTTTACCCGGGTGTCCTGCGAACTGCTCGTGAAGGATTTTCCCTGTGCGTGAGCTGCCCGTAAAGAAAAGGCCGTCAATGTCGTTATGCGACGCCAACGCTTTGCCCGTTTCAACTTCACCTTGAACTAGGTTAAGTACGCCCGCCGGCAGTCCGGCAGCGTCCCATAGTTTCACCATTTCCTGCGCGACCATAGGTGTCAAATCGCTTGGTTTAAACACAACCGTGTTGCCTGCAATAAGGGCCGGAACAATGTGTCCATTTGGCAGGTGGCCAGGGAAGTTGTATGGGCCGAATACCGCAACAACGCCATGAGGTTTATGGCGAATGAATGCTTTACCTACTGGCATTGGGTTTTCTACGTTACCCGTGCGCTCAAAATAGGCTTTTTCAGAAATGCCAATTTTGCCCATCATGGCGCCAACTTCAGTGGCCGTTTCCCATTCTGGTTTGCCCGTTTCTTTTGCCATAACTTTGGCCAGGTGCGCTTTGGCTTCTTCTAGCTTAGCGCCGTAAACCTTTATGATCTCGAGACGCTCTTCAACCGTTTTCATGCTCCACGCTACAAGCGCAGCACGAGCGGCGTTAATTGCGTCATCAATTTGAGCGGCAGTTGCAGACTTACCTTCCCAAATCACTTCGTTTTTTGCAGGGTCAACTGACGTTAAATCGTGACCCTGTCCGGCAACCCATTCACCGTTGATAAAATGTGTATGTAGCATAGTGGGTGTCCTTTTAATCTCTGAATGTAACGGGGGCAAAACGCACGTGCTCACCCTCTTTGACATTCAATGCAGCAGCGGTTTGGCGAGAAAGCACGGCAACTTGCTTTTCTTCGCTAAACGTCATTTCGGTGGCTACTGCACGAAAATCAGATATTGATGTGTTTATGATGTAGTAGGTTTGCCCTTGAGCAGCTGCACTATCATCAATGACAACGGGCAGTTTCAAGCTCGTTTGAGCCGTGCGAATGTGGCTTAAATTCGCCTCAACCGTAGGGCCTGCGTCGAAAATGTCTACGTAACCGCGGCACGAAAAGCCTTCTTCTTCTAAAAGCTGAAGGGCTGGTCGGGTCTTGTCGTGCACCTCACCAATGACTTCTTGTGCTTCTTTGCTGAGTAGATTTACGTATATCGGGTACTTAGGCATAAGCTCAGCAATAAACACCTTGTTGCCTATACCCGTTAAGTAGTCAGCTGTAGGGAAGTCCATCGAGAAGAAGTGAGTTTCTAGCCATTCCCAAAACGGTGAACGTCCTTCTTCGTCACTCACACCGCGCATTTCAGCAATAACGGTTTCCGAGAAGCGTTCGCGGTGCTCCATCATGAATAAGAATCGAACTTTCGAAAGGAAGCGGCCGTTAATTCCACCACGGGCTTGCTCGCGAAGGAACAAGGTACATATCTCAGTAACGCCAGTGTAGTCATTACAAAACGTTAGAATGTCTACCGTATTGTGAATGTTCAGCTCGCGCGAGGCATGTACCACCTTGCTTAAATGGTAGTGATAAAACGCGTCATCTATGCCAACTGCAGCTTCGATACCTGTTGTACCCACTACCTGGCCGGTAGTGGTATCTTCCATCACAAACAAGTATGACTCATCGCCAGGCTCAGTTACGTTTGGCTTGTTAAACGCGGTTTCTGCACGATCAATTTTACGCTGCAGCAACTCGTCGTTGACAGGTAAAGACGTAAAGCCAATACCTGATTCAACAGCGATTTCTTTAAGCGCGTTATAGTCGGCCTTCGTGATAGGGCGAATGATTTTCATGTTCGCTACTCGTGTTGTAATTATTCGGCGTTTACAACGGCGGCAACGGCGCGCTCAAAACGTGCAAGACCTTCTTTAATGTCTTCATCAGGAATAACAAGTGAAGGTGCAAAACGAATAACGTTCATGCCAGCAACAAGACACATTAGGTTCTCTTTGGTGGCTGCCATCATAAAGTCGCGTGCACGGCCCTGATATTTTTCATTTAGTGCACAGCCTAACAGCATGCCTTGGCCGCGCACTTCTTCAAATACGTTGTACTTGTCATTGATTGCGCCAAGCAACTCGCGGAAAAGCGCTTCTTTCTTAAGTACGCCTTCAAGCACTTCTGGTTGATTTACGATATCTAATGCTTTTTCCGCAACAGCACATGCCAGTGGGTTACCACCGTAAGTGCTACCGTGGGTACCAGGCTTAAGGTGTGCAGCAATTTCACTTGTCGTTAGCATAGCGCCAATTGGGAAGCCACCACCAAGCGATTTAGCTGTAGTTAGGATATCGGGTGTTACGCCAAGACCCATGTAAGCATAAAGGTGACCAGTACGACCAACGCCTGACTGAACTTCATCAAAAATTAGTAGTGCATTGTGTTTGTCGCAAAGCTCACGTACACCTTTTACAAAGTCGGCGTCCGGTGGAATGATTCCGCCTTCACCTTGAAGCGGTTCCATCATTACAGCACAAGTTTTATCTGAAATTAGGGCTTCAAAAGCAGCTAGGTCATTGTAATCACAGTGATCAACAGCGCCTGGCTTAGGACCAAAACCATCAGAGTAAGCCGCTTGACCACCTACTGTTACGGTAAAGAAAGTACGACCGTGGAAGCCTTTATTAAAAGCAATGATTTGATTTTTGTCTTCACCGTGCTTATCAAGTGCCCAACGACGAGCAAGCTTAAGTGCCGCTTCGTTAGCTTCCGCACCAGAGTTGGCAAAGTAAACTTTGTCAGAGAAAGTTGCATCGTTAAGCTTTTTAGCAAGGCGAAGCGCTGGTTCGTTGGTAAATACATTACTTAAATGCCAAAGCTTGCTGCCTTGTTCATTAAGTGCTTTAACTAGCTCAGGGTGGCAGTGACCTAAAACGTTTACTGCAATACCGCCTGCAAAGTCGATGTACTCAGCTCCATCTTGATCCCATACGCGTGAACCTTCACCTCGAACAGGTACCATACCTGCTGGGTTATAGTTAGGAACCATTACATCATCAAATGTAGCGCGAGTTACGTTCATCTTTGTTACCTCTGCATTGGGCGCCAATCACACTATGTGAGCTTGCTTGTATAATCAATGCGCACGTTTTATACGTGCTGCGTGAGTCAATAAGCATTAATTGGGCGCATAAAAACTAATCGGATTTGATTTACAGTATGCCATTTTTTTTAACATTTGTCTTCTATGTAAAGGGCTGCAGCCCTTTATTTATAAGGACTGTGGCTTAATTTGCAGGAAAAGTGAATAACTATTAACTACTGGGCTATATCAATTAGTAATAATCAATTTTTACGCTAAGAAAAGCGCCGCGTAGAGGTTTTATGGTGCTTTAACGGAATTAAAGAGGGTAGTGCGCCGCGACAAATTTGCCTGTTTACTCAAGCTGAAAACAGGCAAAGTACTGAGTTACGGTCAATATTTTTAAGTATCAGACAGCTAGTATGCGAAAAGTGCATAACCAATGCATGAATATCCATAAAATATTTCACGTTTAGTGCGCTATTTTGGCTGATTTTTGTTCTAAACGAGTAGAGTGTAGCAATTAGCTCTAGTAACTATCTTCATTCTTCACCAACGGAAGGGTAAAGATATCCGTGCTTTTAAGTGCCTCAAGTGCACCCGCAGGGTATTTTTGTTCAGCGAAAAGTGGTTTAACTTCTTTAATGTCGACAAGCTTTAATTGATGCAACATGCGTATTTGCGTATACGCGCGCGCTTGGTGGAGTATTTTGCTCAA
This sequence comes from Alteromonas sp. PRIM-21, assembly GCF_027563165.1. NCBI lineage: Bacteria > Pseudomonadati > Pseudomonadota > Gammaproteobacteria > Alteromonadales > Alteromonadaceae > Alteromonas > Alteromonas sp. PRIM-21. The sequence goes on from NZ_JADOEK010000010.1 coordinate 70,224, forward strand.
CGTCTTGGTCTGTGCCGGCTGTTTATCAGCACAAGCACGCATTGGCTGTGCAATTGGCAGACGGGTAAAGTGCATCCACTCTAAAATGTCTGCGCTAATTGCATCAGCAAACTCTTGCTGTAAGGCAATAAGGTGATTCGCTGATGGCGCAATTCTGAGTAAAGCTTCGTGACGCTTTTGTTCTTTATCTTTTTGACACTCTTGCAGCAGATGCAGCTGAATTTTATCAAACAGTTTAAAGTAAAGCCGCGTGACAGCGCAGCGCCCTAAATTACTTACCATTGCCAACACGTAGGCTTGGTTTTTATTAAGGTCGCTTAATGAAGCAAGGCGCTTAGCAGTGAGCGCGACGCCCGTAGAGTAATGCGTTAGTTTTTGTTTTATCAGCGGGTAAGGATCGGTAATTTGGGGCATTGCACGCTTTAATATCAGCGACGGGATTAGCGTACGTAAGTTTTCGATACCTAAAAAGCTTAAAGCGGTACGTAAGGTTTCAACAACAATAATACGCCCTCGCGAGTCTTTTCGCCTAAATCGGGGCGTATTTACTACTACGATAAGTTCGTCGTAAAGCCATGGCATAGTGGCGACTATAGGCTCTAGCTTTGACACTGAGCATGCTTTTACAGATAAGGCATCTAATAGCTCACCAATGTTTTCTGGCAAGTTAAGTACTTTCTGAACGAGTTCATCGGTGTAGCTAAGTTGTTCAGTAAGTTCACCAAGCAAAATCTCGTGAAGGTGGTGGCTAACCGACTCTAAATAAGAGGCTTCTGTTTTTTCCTGTAGGCGTTTGTTTTCAATTGCGACTTTTTCAACGTGAAGTAGAAGCCTGCGTGCGTCACCCTGTTCTGACTGTTCGAAGCTGACTTGACCCACCTTGCGCTTTCCTAGCATTTCAAGCACGCGCTCGGGTGAGATGATCATATTTTCAAATCGATCATCTATCGTCGGCGGTGTGGTTGCCCCCATGGTCATATTAAAAGCACTCCTGCTCATAACTTTTTGGTGAACGGCGATATTATCGTACATTAGGGGCCTTTATAACTTTAGCTACGGTAATGATGAAGATGTAGCTACCACTTAAAAGCACAGTTAGCACCCTACAATGATTGATATCGCTTATGTAGTTTTCAACATAACGCTCAGTTAGCGCTTGGCTAAACTTGATTATGAAAAGTTAAACGAAAAATCAGTGAATTGCGAATTTTAACGGCCTTCAAGCGCAACCTTTTACACTATGTAGGGTATCGGCAACAAGACTGTAGACTTAAACCTTTTTATGGTGAAGAAAAGCTTCAAGCACGCTATGACCGTGTTCGGTAAGTAATGATTCAGGGTGATACTGAACACCCCATATAGGGTAGCGATTATGGGAAACGGCCATAATTTCTTTTGTACCCAACGCTGTCTCACACCAAGCATCGACGCGTAGTGATGGAGGTAAAGATTCAGGGCTTAATACTAATGAATGGTAGCGGGTTACGTTAAAGGTGTTTGGTAGCCCTTTAAATAGCCCTGTATTGTGATGGGACAATGCTGAAACTTTACCGTGTTTTATTTCTTTTGCGCCTACCACTTCTGCACCAAAAACTTGACCTATGGCTTGATGACCTAAGCAAACGCCCATTATGGGAATTTCACCGGCAAAATGCTCTATTGCAGATAAACTAATACCCGCTTCGTTAGGTGTGCAAGGGCCTGGCGAGATAACAAGCTGAGAAGGTGCTAAGCGCGATATATCGTCAAGACTGAGGGCGTTGTTTCGCACTACTTCAACGTCAGCACCTAGCTCTGTGAAATACCTAGCAAGGTTATGAGTGAACGAATCGAAGTTATCAATTAACAGCAACACAGCAGTGTTAATCCTTGGTATATCTATAAAGCAACGGTTGTGACATGAAGCGCTTTATTAACGCTTCATGTCTTTTAGTTGCAGTATTTAAGTTACGGCTTTGGAATAAAACCCACTGCTTTATAAACTTTGGCTAAAGTCTCTGCTGCGCGTGCTGATGCTTTCTCCGCACCCTGGCGCATAACGTCGTCTAAGTACGCTCTATCCGCACGAATTTCAGCATAGCGGGTTTGGATAGGCTCTAGTAAAGATACCACGGCATCTGCAACATCACCTTTTAAGTGGCCGTACATTTTATCTGTATATTCAGGCTCAAGCTCTTTTACTGTTTTACCCGTTGCTAATGAAAGCAGGGTAAGTAGATTAGATACACCTGGTTTCTCGGCTGGATTGAAGTAAATATTGGCTTGTTCGTCAGAGTCGGTTACCGCGCGTTTAATCTTCTTAGCTAGCTTCTTAGGATCTTCTAACAGACCAATGAAGTTATTGGGGTTGTTATCTGACTTAGACATTTTCTTTTCTGGTTCTTGCAGGCTCATGATACGAGCACCGAACTCTGGAATATAAGGGTCAGGTAAACGGAATACATCGCCATATAAGTTATTCACGCGGGTAGCAATGTCGCGTGTTAACTCAAGGTGTTGCTTTTGATCTTCACCCACAGGTACTTTGTCCGCTTGATAAAGCAAAATATCTGCTGCTTGAAGCACAGGGTAGCTATACAAGCCCACGTTTATGTTGTTCTCGTTTTTCGCAGACTTATCTTTAAACTGCGTCATGCGGTTTAGCTCGCCCATTTGAGCATAGCAATTTAATACCCACGACAGCTGCGCATGCTCAGGCACATGTGATTGCAAAAATAGCGTGCTTTTTTGCGGGTCAATACCGCAAGCTAGATAAAGAGAAAGGCCATCAAGACAGGCTTCGGCAAGCTGCTTTGGATCTTGTCTTACAGTGATCGCATGTAAATCGACAATCATGTATAAGCAGTCGTGATCGTCTTGCATGGAAACCCACTGTTTAAGTGCACCCATATAGTTGCCAAGGGTAAGTTGTCCTGAAGGCTGGCAGCCACTTAATACAACGGGTTTATTACTCATTTCTATTTACCTGTAATACGTTAAATTTTGTTAAAAACTAAGCTTTAGATAGCGATGAAAGTTCATCGCGCATTTGCGCAATCACATCGCTGTAATCGGGTTGAGAAAAAATGGCCGAACCAGCCACAAACATATCTGCACCAGCTTCTGCTATTGCGCGAATGTTATCGACTTTTACGCCACCGTCAATTTCAATTCGAATGTCATAGCCGCTTTCTAGTACACGCTGCTTCACCGCACGTACTTTATCTAGGGTGCTGGGGATAAACTTTTGGCCGCCAAAGCCAGGATTCACCGACATTATAAGAATGTGGTGTAGTTTATCCATAACATGATCTAAGTAGTGTAGCGGCGTGGCTGGATTAAATACCAAGCCGGGTTTGCAGCCTGCATCAATAATAAGCTGAAGAGACCGGTCTATGTGTTCAGACGCTTCTGGGTGAAAGCTGATGTAGCTTGCCCCTGCATTGGCGAATTTCTCAATAAGGTCATCTACTGGTTTTACCATAAGGTGAACATCAATCGGCGCGGTTATGCCGTATTTTCTCAATGCTTCGCAAATCATTGGCCCAAACGTAAGGTTTGGCACATAGTGGTTATCCATCACATCGAAATGCACCACATCGGCGCCTGCGTCTAATACTTTTTCTACGTCTTCACCAAGTCGAGCAAAGTCGGCAGAGAGTATTGATGGGGCAATTAAAAAGGGTTTCATTGCGTGTCCTTCAAGTCAAAAACAACAAGGTGCGTTGCCACTTACGGTATAAGGTAGCGAAAGTTTACCCAAAACCATGCTTCTTTACTATGCAAAGGGCACATCAAGGTTGATTTGACATAAATTTAAGACAGACAACCGTAAAGCGTGCTGCTGCCCAATTTTGGTGAGGCTGCGTTTTATTGGTGCATTTTTAAACTGCGCTTCAACTGAATAAATTACAGAAGGATTTAAGGATGCATTTATAAATTGTTTTTTATCAATGCGTTACGAATAAATTAGCAGGCATTTTTAATGAACCATAAATGGGCATTAACTTTGCGTTACCCAGTCCAAAAAAGAAAACACAGACAGAAAAAACGAATTACAACAAGTTTGAATTTGACTGGAGAACACACATGAAAACATCTACAAAAAGAACCCTACTTGCCGCTGCTATTTCTTCAGCGTGTCTACTAACTGCAATGCCGAGCTATGCCGAAGGCGAATTTACTGCCAATGCAAGTGCTACCAGCAACTACATTTGGCGTGGTCTAACACAGACAACTAACGAAGCTGCTGTACAGGGCGGTATCGACTACGCACACGAGAGTGGTTTCTATGCGGGTACGTGGGCGTCTAACGTGAATTACGGTGCAGGTGATGAATATTCATACGAGCACGATATGTATTTTGGTTTTGCTGGCGAGTCTGACGGCATCGCGTATGATTTCGGTTACCTTTACTACAACTACGATGATGAAGCGAACTTCGACTTCGCAGAAGTATATGGCTCAGTAGGCATGGGGGGCTTTAGCCTTACTGTTTACTTATTAGCTCACACTGAGGCCGATGAGGGCGAAGGGCAGGACTTTGGTTTCGCTCAAGCATCATACACATCACTTGATTACAGCACCGAAATTTTAAACGGTACTGAACTTGGTTTTCACGTAGGTTATCACGAAGGTGACTTTGCTGAAGCGTTCAATGGCGTTGAAGGTTATGTAGACTACGGTGTTTCAATTGCAAAAGACGGATTTAGTTTTGCAATTACAGGCACTGACCTTGATGATATGGGCGGTGACGACGAATATGATAACGATGCAGTTAAATTTACTGTAGCTTATTCAGTAGACTTCGAGCTTTAATTTTTCAAAAAGAGTCCGATGGATCGACCTCTTTATTAAAACGTTGAGTAGTAAAAGCCTAATGTAATTGCATTAGGCTTTTCATTTTAAATAGCACGTATTTTTAACTTGTTCGTTACCTGCTTTTGATTATAATGAGATTAAATTTTAAACGAGTGTAAGGGGTATTCAGGATGAAAGTTCTTCCTTTTTTTGCGATTTGTGGAGCCGTCGCCCTAGTTAGCGTGGCCGTTACAAACCCGCCAAGCTCACGCTCGTCTGTTTGTGAATTTCAGCCTGTTACCGAGTTTAATCCAAAACTTCCTGCAAGCCACATTCAAAACCAATGCGCCCGTCATCAAGAGGGAGTTGAAGAGGTTAGCTGGCTGTCATGGATAGCAGGAAAGTCACCGTCCTTCCAGTTTCACTTTTTAGATTTACTAGAGTTGCTACACAGCGACGATGGTAATCGCGATTTCACCTCACCCTCAAACGACTCTTAAGGGGATATTATGCAATCTGGTACTGGTTTCTGGTCAGTTCTAGGTAGTGTAGTGGCAAGTTTGTTCGGTGTTCAAAGCCACAAAAACTATGAACGCGACTTTACCAAAGGTACCTTTATCAGCTTTGCTATTATCGGTGTTGTTTTAGTTGTGATATTCGTCGTTTCACTTTTTATGTTCGTAAAGTGGTATACAGGCTACGGTTGATAGGTCTTCACACTTAGCAAAAGCGCTTCATTGCTTCAAATAGGTGTTTTCTAACCTTTCATCTTGCAATAATTATTCAGCAGAAGGGCGCTGAGCTGTTTTTTTCTTGCGTGTTTTTCGTTTCACAACGACTTTAGCGGGTGGGAAATAAGCCAATATCTCATCTACTGGCTGTCGCTTCGCGCCATTTTGGCTAATCGAACGTTTAACTGACAGCATGCTAAAGTCTGCACCTTGATATAAAGCACGGGTTAGCGGTAAATCGTGGTTTGATATCAACACAGGTATACCACGCTTTTTAGAAGCTCGGGTGGCCAGTTCTGCTAGCTTTTCTTGTGACTCTTGCCCAAAACTTCGCGCCGCGTAACTGGTGAAAGCTGCTGTCTTGCTAATAGGTGCGTAGGGTGGGTCGCAATAAATAACATTGCCTCGCCTAGCTCTTGAAAAAACCTTCTCAAACGGTAGGCAGGTAAAGGTGGCCTTTTGTGCTTTTTCGGAAAACACAAACATTTCGTCTTCTGGAAAGTAAGGCTTTTTGTACCGGCCAAAAGGCACATTAAAGCGACCTTGAAGGCTATATCGGCACAAACCGTTATAGCCGTGGCGGTTCAAATAAAGAAAAAGAATGGCGCGATAGTATTCGTCTTGCGTGCCGTTGAATTCTTCACGTAGGTCATAATACATCTTCTCTTCATTACGGCTCCCGTCAAAAAATGAGCGCGCATCGTTAATAAGCGCGTCGGGTTGGGCTTTTAAGAAGTTGTATAAGTTAATGAGGTCAGGGTTGATATCATTAAGCAGGTAGCGTTTGTATTGCGTATTCAGAAATACAGATCCAGCACCAACAAACGGTTCTATAAGTTTGTTAGCTTGCGGTAATCTGGCCTGAATGTGCTCAACCAAGCTGTATTTGCCACCGGCCCACTTTAAAAAGGCACGGTTCTTTTTCTGCATCATGCTTAAACGTTACTACCTAGACGGAATGAAGACGGTGGTTTTTCCTTGCGCCGCCGTTCCAAGGGAAAGGGTCGTCTTTATACTTTTACGCTGATCAGTATCAGATATCACCACGCTAAAGGTAGATTGTAACTTTCATCAGTAAAACGGACAACCAACAAGTGTCGCAAGAGTGGAATTTAGCTAAATAATCAGAACTAACTAGGCGCTTATGACTTCGAATCGGCTTAATTTTGCGCTCTGTCTATTTCAGCTAGGATCTGACTCCCCCGCTTTATAAACGCATTTTGTCTGCCAGGGTATTCGGGTAACGCTGCGCGAGTTTGCTGTGCTTGCGATAGTGAGGGGTAAACTTCTCGAAAAACAACCACAAACCAATCGCCACCGTAGCGTTCAGTTTTATAAATGCGGGTTTGGTCTACAAGATTGTTTTCTCGCAAGAACGCATTGAGCACCGATTCGCTTTTCATCGCTAGCATCTGAATGGCGTAATCGTTAGCGCTAATCCACTGGTTTGCCTGCAGTGATGTTTGGTTTACATTATCGTTGCTGAGCGCCGTATCAGTGTTTTGCGGGTTCGTTAGTGCTGTTTGTGTATTCTCTGAAGCCGTTTGCCCATTACTTTCACCTCGACTAGTCTCGACAGAGGAAGAGTTACTGCTTTGCGCCCTTGAAGTAATATTACTATTAACGCCTTCTGTTTCAGACAAAGAGCCTGCATCAGGTAATGATGATACTGCGCTTTCCCAGTCGGTAATTAGCGAGTCATTCTCTGCTATTTCATTTTCCATTGGCTTATCAAGGGTTGATTGACCGGTTAGCTCAAAAGTTACACTTGGAGCCGAGACAATTTCCACATTACCGGTTTGTGCGCTTACGTCATTTTGCTTTTCAGCAGCTGTGACTTCTCTGTTTTTTTCCTCGTCGGCATTAAGCCTTTCGTCACCATTGCCGTCAGCAATTAGCTTGTTATAGGCTGAACCCGGTTCAACCTGAGTTTGATTAGATTCAAGAGTTTGCTGGCTAATAGGAGTGAAAATTGATGCCAGCTTTTCACCGTACTGCCAATAAATTAGGCCAGAGAATGTGGCCAGAAACACCAGAGCTACACCAGCATAAAACCATTTTGTTTTTAGCGGGTTAGTGAATGTCTTAGTATTTTCACGTTGTCTATTTTCTAAATGAGCCTGAAACGCTTCTCTTCGGGAAGCTATCATTTTATCGAGGTCTGACTCGTAATTAGGCTGCTCACTAATCACAGACTGGCTGCTAATAATAAGCGGAGTTTCAGTATTTTTAGCAGGAAGCCATTGTTTAGCGCGCTCGGCCCATGCGTTATTTGCAAATAAAAGCACGTTTAAATGTTGTTTGTTTCCAGCAAATCGACTTTGTAAGACCAAATCCCACAGCTCTTGTAACAGTGCATCAGGAAGGTTATGGGCTTGGGTGATAGCGATTAGAATTGGGCCTTCGTGGCTATTCAAATCAGAAAGTAATTCATTAAGGGGGCGAACAAAGCTTCCCACTACTTGACCAAGTAGCTGCCGACAAAGCTGTCTACGGTAGTCGGAAGGCTCCATATTATCTTGCGCGGTCAAATACGCAATTTCGGTATCGTCGTGCTGTTGAAAGACAAAGGCTTCAAGGGTTTTTTGTTGTTGAGCAATAGACTCACCGCTGACAAAGATCAGCTGAGAGGAGTAATTAACCAGATATTCCAAACGTTCATGCAGTTCACTTTGCATGGGAGTTTGCCCTTATTCACCGTTGCTTTAAAACTAGTCTAGCAACGCACCTTGTTATTAGTTCCCAAGTCTCGGGAATAATGAAAGGGCACGCTGCCAGTTTGTCGCGAACGCGATTGACTAAGAGAGAATGTCAGTAAGAATGGCGTCGGTGACGTCTTTAGTAACAACCGCTTTGCCAATGCCTTGAGGAAGTACAAATCTAATATTGCCGGCTTCCACTTTCTTATCGCGTTTCATGTGCTTAACATAGTCGTCTTTCGTCATGCTACTAGGCCCTGCAATAGGCAGTGCAAAAGCTTCGAATAGCGCTGTCACGCGTCGTGTTTCTGACGCTTCAAACCATGTTAATGCTTCAGCAGCTTTACAAGCAATTATAGTACCAGCGGCTACCGCTTCGCCGTGTAGCCAATTGCCATAACCTTGTTCAGCTTCAATAGCATGACCAAACGTGTGGCCTAAGTTAAGAATGGCGCGTAAGCCACCTTCCCGTTCGTCTTTCGCAACCACATCTGCTTTTATTTCGCAGCAGCGAGAAATGGCGTAGGTAAGGATTTCAGTATCAAGAGACGTAAGTGCATTAACGTTTTCTTCAAGCCACGTAAAAAACGGTGCATCGTAAATAATGCCGTATTTAATAACCTCTGCCATACCAGCAGCAAATTCTCTTGGCGGTAGTGTCGCAAGTGAGTCAGTATCGATAGCAACATAAACAGGTTGGTAAAAAGCACCAATCATGTTTTTACCTAGAGGGTGGTTTACTGCGGTTTTCCCGCCTACCGATGAGTCTACCTGAGAAAGCAGGGTAGTAGGGACTTGAATAAAAGGCACACCGCGTTGGTAAGTTGCTGCAACAAAGCCTGTGAGGTCACCTATCACACCACCGCCAAGGGCAATAAGTGTTGTATCTCTTGCCGCATTTAGTTCGAGAAGGCGAGTCATGACTACTTCGAATTGTTCTAAATTCTTGTACTGCTCGCCATCTGGCAAAATAATGGTTTCAACGTGAACGTCACCACATGCTGCTTTAGCGGTTTCTAAGTAAAGCGGGGCAACGGTCTCATTTGTTACGATAACCGCCAGCGGGCCTTTTATGTAGGCACTAAAAAGGCCGGGTTGCGAAAGCAGCCCAGCCTCTATCTGTATAGGATAGCTACGTTCTCCAAGTTCCACAGTTAAGGTTGACATTGGCGTAGCACCTCCTATTACATATTTAATTTATAGACCGATTTTACTGATAATTTGATTTGCTACAGCACGTGCACTTTGGTCGTCTGTATCAACAATGTAATCAGCAACTTCTTCGTAAAGCGGGTTGCGCATTTCTGCAAGATCGCGAAGAACTTGTTCTGGATCTTCGTTTTGTAGCAAAGGGCGACGTTTGTCGCGTTGTGTACGGGCTACTTGTTTATCGATTGTGGTTTGTAGATAAACAACGATGCCGCGGGCAGATAAACGATTGCGCACTGCTTTAGTTACAATAGAACCGCCGCCAGTGGCAAGTACAATACCTTGCTTATCTGTCAAATCGTTGATGACGTTTTCTTCGCGTTTACGGAAACCGTCTTCGCCTTCAAGGTCGAAGATCCAGGCGATATCCGCACCGGTACGGCGCTCAATTTCCTGATCCGAATCAAAAAAGTCTAGGTGAAGTTCGTCTGCCAGATGTCTACCGATGGTACTTTTGCCAGCACCCATTGGGCCAACTAAAAAGATATTACGTTTTTCAGCCATATTTGCTTATATCACAACTTAATCATGTTAGGGGCAGTGCACTGTTGCCTTACCAGCCTACCCATTGACTCGTGCCTATTTAGTGTCCAATAAGCACCACTCCTTAAACCTCGCTTAAATTTCGAGGCGGGGATTATCTCAGTTTCATGCAAGGCGATGCAAGTTTTGTTACTAACAAATAGCGTATACCTGTAAATTTAGTTACAAAAAAAGCCTTAAAACAAAAAAAGCGCATCAAGATGCGCGATTTTTGTCGGTGAAATGTTACTTATGGTCTTTCTGTAACAATTTTAGGTGTAACAAAAATAAGTAGCTCTCGCTTCTGTTGAAGCTGTGAGGTATTTCTAAATAAGGCGCCTATAAAAGGCAAATCACCAAATAAAGGTACCTTAGATACGCCGTCTGAACTGGTTTGTTGGAAAATTCCGCCAAGCACGATAGTTTCACCATTCTCTACCAATACCTGGGTTTTGATTTCCTGGGTATCTATGGCTACCGCATCACCGGTTGAGGTAGACACAGTCTCACCGCGGGTGTCTTGGGTTACAACTAAATCCAAAATTATGCGATTGTCTGGCGTAATGTGCGGCGTAACTTTAAGTGATAGCACAGCCTTTTTGAATTCTACCGACGTTGCACCGCTCGACGTTGCTTGAACGTAAGGAATTTCTGTACCTTGTTCAATGTAAGCTTCGTGCTGATTAGCCACGGTAATACGGGGGCTTGCAATAATTTCACCCTTGTTCTCTGATTCCAGCGCAGAAAGTTCAAGATCTAGAATTGTGCCGTCTACTAAACTTGCAATTTGAAAGCCGATGCTTCCCGCAGCGCTGGTCACTGGAAGGTTCACATTAAGACGGTTATCAATGCTAGGCACTACGCCTCCGGCAATGGTATCGGCTGCTTCAAGGGAGCCTGATACGCCGTTATCGTCTTGGCGGTCGCTGAACCCCCACCGAACGCCTAACTGCTCGTCAACATCGTCAAGGACAGTAACCATGCGACTTTCTATCAGCACTTGCTTTACGGGAATATCTAGCGCGTTGATGGTTTTTCTTGCTTCATCAATAGACGCTAAGGTATCGCGAATAAGTAGGGTGTTGGTCCGCTCATCTACCGTAACACCGCCACGCTCGGAAAGAATACCGCCTTCGGTAGATTTCAAAATAGTGGCTAATGCAGAAGCTTTAGCGTAGTTAACAGAAATATTTACTGTATGCAGAGGGGCCAAATCTGAAACTTGTTTTTTAGATTGTAACGCTTGAGTTTCACGAGCAGACAATTCTTCTGCCGGCGCAATCAACAAGATATTGCCCTCTAAACGCTTGTCTAATCCTTTGACGCGCAAAATCATATCTAAGGCTTGGTCCCAAGGAACGCCAGACAAACTAATGGTGACATTACCTGATACGGTGTCAGTCGTTACAAGGTTAAAGCCATTTACTTGCGCAATAATTTGTAGAACTTGCCTTACTGGTACGTCTTGAAAGTCTAAAGATATAGGGTCGCCAGTGTATTTTTTCTCTGCCTCAAGGGCTTCTTGTTGTTCGCTGTCCATTGGCGAGATTGCTACGCGTAAAACACTATCTTTCACCGTGTTTTTTACAGTAACTTGACCTGAGTAATTTATCTCAATACGAGCGTCGCTGTTGTCTTCGAAGGTTTCTATGGTTGAAACGATAGTGCCGAAATCAGCCACGGATAGTTCTACTAGCTGATCTTCAGCTAATGCTGTGTTAGTAAGCGTAAGTGTTACCTTGCCCTGAGATTCAATAAGTTGCACCTTTGGTGCTGTGCCTACAAATTCTACCAAGGTAACCGCAGTGCTATTTGCAGCTTGGGTAAAGTCTATGTTCGTAATGGTAGTTGTGGGCGCCGTTTCGTTTCGCTTAGCGTTAGGATCTACCAGTAGTGGCTCCTGTGCTTTAACAGGGTGAGAAATTAAAAAAGTAAACGAAAATATTGCAGCGACAGCGAAGGCCAGCCAATACCATTTAGGCGCTCTACGATTGAGAGATTTATTGAAAATGTATCGTTCGGCCATGCTTACTCTCCCGCCTTCGATGCTGTAGTCATTGTTGTTGTTTTCCTTTGCCAGCAGCCTGCACCATCAGGTAACAATTGTTCAATAGTAATTGAGTCGGTGCCAATTTGCATAATTTTGCCATAAAACAATCCGATACGACTCCCTACTTTAGCTTTATGTAGAGCGCCATCGTTGCTTTTTAATAATGCCCAGTTCACTCCTTTAACAGCAAAATTGCCTGCAAGTGCGAGGGCATCTACGCCATAAGCCTCCAATGCTTCTTTTGGACGTTGAAAGTTAGGTTGTAGACAGTTTTCCACGCGCGCTTTAACTACTGGCGCTGCATCGTTGCGCAGGCGGTCAAATGGGCTTCTCAACGCGCTTGACGTATAGCTAAATGGCGGGTGACTTTTAAATTCTGGATAGGGCTCAATTTGAGGCTGCGCGCGTTCTTTCACACTTTGTGTGTAGGCTTGAAGGTCATTCAGTTTTGGCGAGCAGCCCGCGATGAGGACTAAGGTCAAAAGGGCGATAAGTGAACGGATCATTGCTCATCTCCTTCAAAATCAGAGGAGTTTTCAGAGCGATAGGTTTTAGCTTGAAGCTTAAGAGATAGGCCGCCTACTTCACGTTTAATATCAAAGTCGTGAAGCGTAACAATACGAGGTAAGTCAGCAACTTTAGATACAAACTCGCCGAAGTTGTGGTATCCGCCACTGACTTCCATTTCGATAGGGAGCTCAGTATAGAATTCTTTTGGTACTTCTTGTTGCCAGTTGAGCAGTTCAAATGTCAGGCCTGCCGACGTACCAACGTAGGTGATGTCGTCAAGTAAACCTGGTGTCTCGTTACTCGTGGGTAAGCTCTTAAGCATGGAAGAAAAGTCTTCCTTAATTTTCGCTAGCTGCGCCTCATAGGCCTCTAAATTCGCCGCGATACGATACTTCGCTTCAAACTGCAGCTTTAGCTCTTGTTCTTTTAACTCAGCAGCATCTCTTATAGGGAGTTTTGGGCTTACCAACATATAGTAGCTCAGCGCGCCTACTAAAATTGCAACGAATGCAGCAACGACAATACGCACTTCATTCGGCCAGATTGCTATTTGTTCAAAATCGAGCTCGTTTAATTCTTTAAGTTTCGAAACGTCAAACTTCATAATTATTGCGCCTCACTACTTGTGCTTTCTAGGGGAGCAACATTCGGGTTTATCGAAAACGTAAGGGTAAAGTTACTGATTGCTCTTGCCGCACTGCTGTCAGATTTTATAGTAGAAAGCTCTGCGCCTACGAATACTTTAGAGTTATCTAAGGCTCGCATAAAGTCTGATAACCGGTTGTTTGAATCGCTTATCCCTTCTATTTTGATGCTGTTATTACTTCTTGTCATTGACTCAAAAGCAACGCCTTGAGGGACCAGTTTGGCTAACTCATCAAACACGATAGGTGCTACGTTTCGGCTGGCCTGAAGTTGTTCAATTAAGGCCATACGTTGCTCTACAGCGTTCTTTTTGTCTTTAACTTTTTTTATTTCACCAATTTGTGCGTCAAGAACGGCAATTTCACGTTCAAGGTATTGGTTACGTGAATTTTGATTATTTATCTGCTGGTCAATCGCTTGCCCAATAAACCAAAAAATGAGTCCCACAATAGCCGCTACGGCAACTAGTCCAGCTAAGTACTGTTGTTTTTGATGTTGGCGCTGTTTTTCTCGCCAGGGCAGTAAGTTTACATGTGCCATGGCGTAAAACTCCGGCTCGCCAGACCTGCAGCAATCGCAAGCTGCGGCGCAATTTTGTTAAGTCGAGTGGTATCTAGTTTTGGATTTATTGTCATATTGCTAAACGGGTTAAAGCAATCCACTTCAAGGCCTAAGTCTTGTTTCAGAATGTCTACCAATGGTTCGATAGTTGCTGCGCCACCACTTAACAGGATCTTCTTTGGTCGCTCTGCATGCAGAGTACTCATATACATCTGAAGTGCACGATTGATGTTCTGTTGAAGGTTAGCTGCAAAAATGGGGAGGGTGTCTTCTACCCAATTGCCTGAAAGTGTCCCATCTAATAACTGACGCTCTGCCACCTCTCGTTCTACCATATGGATGGCGCTAATATCATTGATTAGTTGGTTAAGCCCAAATGCATGCTCTTTGGTGTAAATCACGTCACCATTTCTAATCACGCATATCTGAAGTAATGAGGCACCGACATTAATACAGCAAAGCGGCTCATCTTCCTCTTGAGGGGCATGAAAGAAGTCTAACGCATTACCAATAGCGTAATTTTCCATATCAACAATTTTAGGCTCGAAATTGGCTTCTCTTGTCAGTAGAAGGCGACTATCTACTAAATCTTTGTGAGCGGCGGTCAGCAATACGTTTACTTTGCCGGTATGCGTTGTACTTGGGCCCATTTCTTCAAAATCTAAATAAACTTCCTCAAGGGGGTAGGGAATAAGACTGTCTGCCTCTATCTCAATTTGATTTTCAAGATCGTAATCGTTTTGTTCAGGATCCATGTATACAATTTTACTAATTACCGACGTACCTGCCACCGCAACATTCGCTAACTTTAATTTTGTCTTCAAAGATTTGCGAATTTTTTTAAGCGCGATGCTGACCGATTCGTAATCTTTGATATCTCGCTCTGAAAAAGCGATCTTAGTAATGGGTTCGCAGGCATACCCTTGAAGGACGAACCCGTCTCTTGATTGTTCTAGCCATACCGCTTTTATTTGACGCGTGCCTATGTCTAAGCCCACAATGGGCGGCAGCTTTTTTTTGAACAGCGATTTCATGTGCAAGTGTCCAGTTTCAAAGGTAGTTGCTCTAAAGTACAATATTACTCTATTAGTATTGTGCGTATGGTTCTACAGATAACACATACGTATAGAATATACGTCATTTCAACAAAATGTCTTGGTATCCGTTACAGTGAAGTACATTAAACCACTTATTTTATTTAGTTTTCTATCAGGCCTTCTCGGTTTTGCAGCACTGGTAGGTATTTACTTTTATATCAAACCTGACCTACCAAGTGTTACTGTACTTAAGGATGTAAGGCTGCAAACCCCTATGCAGATATACACCAAAGACGGAAAACTTATTTCGCAGTATGGAGTTAAACGGCGGATCCCGGTAAAACTTGAGGAAGTTCCGCAAGAATTAATCGATGCCATACTCGCAACCGAAGACAGCCGCTTCTACGAACATCACGGTATCGACCCTATCGGCATAATGCGTGCTGCAGTCAGTTTAGTGCTAACGGGCGAGAAGCGTCAGGGTGCAAGCACCTTAACCATGCAGCTTGCAAGAGGGTTCTTTCTTAGCCGCGAAAAAACCTACATTCGTAAGATTAAAGAAATCTTCATTGCCCTTCATATGGAACAAGAGCTCTCCAAACAAGAAATTTTGGAGCTGTACCTAAATAAAATTGAGTTAGGCCATAGAGCGTTTGGTTTCGGTGCGGCGGCTCAGGTGTATTATGGTAAACCGCTTAACGAGCTTTCTTTAGCCCAAATTGCTACTATCGCAGGTCTTCCAAAAGCACCTTCAGTGCTTAACCCAATCAGCGGGCCACAGCGTTCTGTAGAGCGCCGACGTGTTGTGCTGCTTCGAATGTTAGATGAAGAATACATCACTAAAGCACAGTTTGATGAAGCTGCTAATGCGCCAGTTACGGCCAAAAAGCACGGCGCCGAAATTGAAGTTGATGCGCCCTATTTGGCTGACACCATTTACAACGAAATGGTCGAAATTTATGGCAAAGAAGAAGCAGAAACTGGAGGCTATCAAGTATTCGCAACAGCAACGTCTGACCTTCAATTAGCCGCACAACGAGCGGTAGTGAGAAACCTTCACGATTACGATGAACGTCATGGTTATAAAGGGGCGTTGGGGTACCTATGGGATATTCCAAAGCAAGAAGGCAAAGATGACGTAATTCCTCAGCTTTCGCTAAGCTTTGACGTAAGTAATAAAACAACGCGAGAAGAATGGGATGACGAATCACTTATTCGAGTGCTAGAAGAAATCCCTCACATTAAGCCTCTACTGCCTTCTGTGGTAACAAAGGTAAATGAACAGTCAATCGATGTGCTTGCCGTTGATGGAAGAGCCATTACGGTAGAGTGGGATGGCTTGGACTGGGCGAGACGTTACATTACGGATTTTAGACAGGGCAGTGACCCTAAAACCGCGTCAGATGTAACCCAAGAAGGTGCGGTTATTTACATTAGGCAGCAAGAAGGGCAGTGGCGTATTTCGCAAATTCCCGAGGTAAGCGGAGCCTTTATCGCACTTAACCCGAAAAACGGTGCGGTTGAAGCAGTTGTTGGTGGCTATAGCTTCTATCAAAGCCAGTTTAACCGGGCAACGCAGGCTAAGCGCCAAGTGGGGTCAAACATTAAACCTTTCGTTTATTCAGCAGCGTTAGACAGTGGTTACACCCTTGCTTCTATTATAAACGACGCGCCTATTAACCAATGGAACGCGGCTACAGGTGTAGCGTGGCGCCCCCAAAACTCGCCGGCTGAATACGACGGTCCAATCAGAATGCGTAAAGCCCTTGGTAAATCGAAAAACGTAGTATCGGTTCGATTACTCCGTGGTGTCGGTCTTAGAGAAACGGCTGATTATCTAACGCGCTTTGGATTTAATAAAGACGATATTCCGCTTGATGAAACTGTGTCCCTTGGGTCCAGCTCACATACGCCACTTGAAGTGGTACGGGGCATGTCGGTCATTGCGAACGGTGGCTACTTAGTAAACCCCCATTTTATCAGCAAAGTGCTTGATGAAAACGGTGATGAGCTTTGGAAAGCGAACCCAGTTTGGGCGTGCAATCGTTGTGAGAATCAAAGCGACCCGGAAATATTACCGGAAGACGAAGAAGCGGATATTGAAGCCTTACTAGCTGCTGAACTGAATCAAGATATTTTACTTGGTGACATCAACGGTGATGATGAAATCACGGAAAAGGTAATAGCGCCGCAGGTCATTACTGCTCAAAACGCTTTCTTAGTGGCAGAAATGATGCGAACAGCTGTTAGAGCAAACGGAAACTGGAGCAAAAAGACCTATTGGTTAGGCACAGGCTGGCGTGCCCGAAATATTCTTCAGCGCACCGATATTGCTGGTAAAACGGGTACTACAAATGACTCTCGTGATACCTGGTTTAGTGGCTTCCATAAGGACTTAGTAGCAACTGCCTGGGTTGGGTTCGACAATATGGGCCGTCAATTAGGCCGTTCAACGCGTAACCAAAACCTGATCAACAAGGACCCTGAGAAGTTCAACTGGATTGGTAACGCTTTGATTGGTATTGAAGATGGCGCGAAAGCGGCGGAGCCTGCATGGATAAGATTTATGCAGCATGCCCTTGAAAATAAACCGCATACGCCTATGCCCGTACCAGAGAATATAGTACGTGTTCGCATTGATCGTACCAGTGGAAAGTTGACCAGACGTACAGACCATACGACACTATTCGAATATTTCCTGCAAGGTACGGAACCAACGACTTACGTTCGCGATGACGAAGTGTTAGATCCCGCCACGCAGGACAAGACTACTGCGCCAGAGCCAGAAGAAATATTCTAATTACAAAAAAGGGCACGCCATGAGCGTGCCGCTTCGAGCTTAGGCGGTATATTTGCCTGAACACATTATCGGAAAACCAATGTCAGAAGATTCACAGCGATATCTTTATATTCCTCATGCCGGCCCTTCATTGCTGGAAACGCCCCTACTTAACAAAGGTAGTGCTTTCACTGCTCGTGAGCGAGCAGCGTTTAACTTAACGGGTTTAGTACCACCGAGGTACGAAACCATTGAAGAGCAGGTTGAACGTGCTTACATGCAGTACAGCAGCTTTGATGAAGCTCTGAATAAGCATATCTATCTGCGCGCTATACAAGACAACAACGAAACCTTGTTTTACCGTCTTATTCAAAAGCACATCGATGAGATGATGCCTATTATCTACACGCCAACAGTGGGTGATGCGTGTGAACAGTTTTCCGACATATATCGTAGCTCGCGTGGGTTGTTTGTATCGTATGAAGAACGCCACCAGCTAGATGACATCGTTCGCAATGCGACAAAACGCAAGGTAAAAGTCATTGTTGTAACCGACGGTGAGCGTATCCTAGGCTTGGGTGACCAAGGTATAGGTGGCATGGGCATTCCTATCGGAAAGCTATCACTTTACACCGCGTGTGGGGGAATTAGCCCGGCGTACACGTTGCCTGTGATGTTAGATGTAGGCACTAACAACGAAAAGCTACTGAATGATCCAATGTATATGGGCGCTCGCCACCCGCGTATTGGGCAGGAAGAATACGACGAATTCGTTGATATGTTTATTAACGCTGTGAAGCGTCGCTGGCCTGATGTCATGATTCAATTTGAAGATTTTGCGCAGCCAAACGCTATGCCGTTATTAAACCGCTATCGCAACGACGTATGCTGTTTTAATGACGATATTCAAGGTACCGCTGCCGTTACCCTTGGTACTATTTTGGCGGCGTGTAAAACCAAGCAGCAAAAACTACGCGACATGAAAGTTGTGTTCGTGGGTGCAGGTTCGGCTGGCTGTGGCATTGCCGAAATGCTTATTCAACAAATGGTGTTTGAAGGCCTTACTGACGAACAAGCGCGTAAGCAAGTGTTTATGATTGATCGCTTTGGCTTGGTAACTGAGGGTATGGAAGGTTTACGCGACTTCCAGCAAAAGCTTCAGCAGAAAAATGCAGATTTAGCTGATTGGACATTCAGTGGAGATTACGCGTCACTCTTAGATGTGATGTACTGTGCGCAGCCTGACGTACTTATCGGTGTTTCAGGCCAGCCAGGTTTGTTCACTGAACAAGTGATTCGTGCCATGAAACAAGGCTGTGAGTTGCCAATAATCTTCCCACTGAGTAACCCGTCGCGTCAGGTTGAAGCGCGTCCTGAGCAAGTTATTGAATGGACCGAAGGTGAAGTGATTATTGCAACAGGCAGCCCATTTAAGCCTGTTGAGTACAATGGCAATATTATTCCTATTGCTCAGTGTAATAACTCGTATATTTTCCCGGGTATCGGCCTTGGTGTTGTCGCATCAAAAGCGAAGCTGATAAGCGATGAAATGCTTATGGCAGCAAGTAACGCGCTAGCGGCAGCGTCGCCATTAGTCAACACGGGGCAGGGTTCACTGCTACCACCCCTTGCAGCCATTGCTGAAATAAGCCGCGAAATCGCTTTTGAAGTAGGTAAAGTTGCTATGGAGCAAGGGTTAGCGCTCGAAATGTCTGACGACGCACTGCGCGCCAGCATTGAGCGTAACTTCTGGAAAGCAGAATATCGCCCTTACAAGCGTGTTAGCATCTAAAAGCAGCTAACGCTTTTGAAAAAGCAGGCTAAGCCTTAATGCCAGTCAGTTAAGCTGACTGGCATTTTTCTTTTTAGTGGGGTACTTACCCGGTTTAGGTTTAACACATCTCGGATATAACCTGTCTTCTCGGCGTGTCGGTAGCTCGTAGTAAGTCAGCTGATTGATAAGATTTTCATACAACACGGGCAGCTTCCCGGGGCTTGTAAGCCCTGTTGTTAGAAGGAATGCAATCACTGCGCTAGAACACCCACTGAAGCTTAGCTGATTAGGCCAGATGCCTTTGCGCAGTGCAACTTCAGTCATTGCCACTCGTATCAGGTTATAAGCCAGCAGTAATCCCCATAACTCCTGCTCAACCATATCAGGCCGCTTACTCCGAAGCGTGTATTCACTATTCAGTAGTGTCTGCTTCATCTCTCGGTACCCTAATTCAATTTCCCAGCGATGGCTGTATAAATCTACAATCTCGTCACTGGGATAGCGCATGACATCGGTAAGAGATGTAAGAATTCGACACTCTTTTCCTTTAATTTTCTTCGTAATCAGTCGCGCTTCAATTTCATTGGGAAGCGTGGGAAGTTTCTTTCTCGCTTGAGGTGTGGTTGTTAGTTTTACCCGCTTATCAACACGGCTATAGCTCTCTAATACTTCAAACTGGAGGCCTTTTCTGGCGGGTATCATCCAGTGTCTTTCTTGTCCTTCGCTATGCCATTGGTGGAGTAAACCCAACGAATAAAAACCACGGTCAAACATAGTGAGCGAGTGGTTAGGCGCGTCTTTAATTAGCTGTTCTGCTAGCACCATCTCGTTAGACTTATACTTGTCAAATACACTGTTTATAAGTTGATGACTTGTCAGCTCCATCTGGCAGACCATGCGAATCTGAGGAAAGGCTGTATCACCATATTGTGTGCTGCCAGAGCCATATTTTTCTCGGTTCTCTGCAGTATCAGCCGTTCGCCATACGACACCATCGACACCAAGTAAATTCAACCCGTTCCATGTTTCGAATTGATTCTGCTGGTACCAATGTTTAGCCATCTTTTTAAAAGACTGTTCAACGGCCTCAGTTCCCAAGCGCTGTCGCGCCTGAACCATAGCGCTTGGCGCTACCAGCGGTGCTTTACCGGGCAATGCAATATCCATCTTAGTAGCAATATTCCACACTGATTCTTGCCTAAAAAGACTCATTCCCATGACACACCACATTACCGATTCAAGCGGTAAGCGGCGCTTTCTAACGGTTGCCACACCTGCTTCTACAAAGGCTTCGTCGATAATTGAAGGGTCTAAGAAAGTTGAGAGCTTTTCGAATGAGTGAAACTGGGTACTGGCATTGAAAGCAGTATCTAACGCTGTTTTGATATCCATAAAAAAATCCGATGGCGAGTGCTCATCGGATTTTTACATCTATAAAAGATCGGTCAACCGATCGCTAAAATATTTCTTAACTGATCGGCATTAAGGCAAAGCCTGCTTTTTTTATGCATAAATACCATTTGCAGAACACATTCTCACTTAATAGAGGCTTAAACTAACGGTACACCTGCCGGTATTTTACCCATTTCTTGCAAAGCATCTTTCAAATGTAAAACGGTGTTGCCTATGCGCAACATTTCCTTCGCTCAACTTGCACTATTTACCGTGTTCTAATGGTTAACTATATGTAATTAAACGATTAATTCTTGTTGGCACAATAATTGAAAGACCTCTTGGCAGTCACAACAAGGAGCAAGAGGTGTTATTGATGACCAAGTTTAAAAACAAGGTAAGTCTTTTCTGTGCGCGAATTATTAAGCGCTCATTCTCTACGTCGCTAGTTATGGCTGCTCTTGCAACACTTTCTGCTTGCGATGCAACCGATATTGATATGGCAGCACAAAAAGAGAAAGCGACTAAAACGACTGCTAGTGCAGTTTCAGAAAGCGCGCTGGATGAACAAAGTGAAATGTTTGCCTATTTGGATGAATCCGACTTAATTGACGCCTACTACAAGGTTAAGTGACTCGCGACCAATCTTTTCTTCACACTATCGATACTGCCACAGTTGAAGCTGGCGACACCAAAACGGCAGTTATCGAATAGTACCAGTTTGCGGGCAAAGGACTGCTCGCCTTTTATTCAAACGCCGCGCTTCGGGTAACTCTGGTACGCGGCTTTTTTATGTCAGTAAACGTATATCGCCGTTTATTAGTCGACAGTGTTGAGCTATAAGTCTTTAAAAGCTGTTCTTAGTAGCTATGTATTGCACTAATCTTAACGATAAAGTCATTTAAAGGAATTGCTATGTCGACAGAAAGTAACTACACGCCACCCAAAGTTTGGACTCAGGCTGAGGATGATGGCAACAAATGGGCCAGTATCAATCGCCCAGTGTCGGGCGCTACCCATGAAAAGGCTCGTCCGAATGGCGAACACGGTTTGCAGCTTTACTCGTTAGCCACACCTAACGGTCAAAAAGTGACTATCATGCTTGAAGAGCTGTTAGCTGCTGGCGTGAACGAAGCAGAATACGACGCTTGGCTAATAAACATTGGTGAGGGCGATCAGTTTTCTTCTGGGTTTGTAGACGTTAATCCGAATAGTAAAATTCCTGCTATGGTCGACAGGACCACGTCGCCAGAAACCAAGCTTTTCGAGTCGGGTTCAATTTTAGTTTACCTAGCGGAAAAGTTTGGAAAGTTTATTCCACAAGATGCCCATGCCAAGACGGAATGTTTCAACTGGCTATTCTGGCAGGTAGGCTCGGCGCCTTACTTAGGTGGCGGTTTCGGGCACTTCTATAGCTATGCACCTTACCCAATGGAATATCCTATCAATCGCTTTACTATGGAAACTAAGCGTCAACTAGACGTGCTAGATAAGCACTTAGCAAATAATGAGTTTATGGCGGGAAGTGAATACAGCATTGCTGATATGGCTGTATGGCCATGGTATGGCAATTTAGTGCTTGGAAATCTTTACGATGCCGCAACGTTTCTTCAAGTACACGAGTACACCAACTTGGTACGATGGGCTAAACAGCTAGAGCAACGAGAAGGCGTCAAACGAGGTCGTATTGTCAACAAAACCTGGGGCGATGACGGCCAGTTAGCAAACCGCCACAGCGCAAAAGATATCGACGACGCCCTCGCCAACACCTAAATAATGGGGTCAGAGTACATTACTCAAATTATGGGGTCAGTGTACTTTAGTTATGTTAATTTCCTTTTTAGCATCACAGTGGCTAAAGAGGGGCATCGACAAAAAGCGGGACAAAAAGTACTCTGACCCCCAATTTTCAAATGAGCTCTGCCACACTTTTTAAATAGGCTTGTTGAAGCGGTGTGAAATCCCATTCATTTAAGGCTTCGTCGAATTCGAAGTCGCCCACACGGCCACGCCATCTTTCTGTAGGTGCTGTTGTCCAGTTTTTCATATACACCAGCTTTCCATGCAGGCAGTGTAATACTTCAAGTTTTGGCGGCTCTGCCGCACTGTAAGTTACACGCTCTGAGACAATAGCGCCTTCTTCACAGTCCTGGTCAAAAAATACAAAGCCGCGATAATTTCCGCTTTCGGTAATGGTAATAAGCGAAGCATATTCTTTGCTGTCTGATACTTTCCTCATCGCAGGCAAATAGCCATCGACCCGCTTAATTTGAAGCCCTTGTGATTTGTTATGCCACTGCCAACCTGAACTTCCCATAAAAGTTAGCTCGTTGTTCTTGTGGTTAATACGCCAAAGCGTTTCAAAAGTATTCCAAGATGCAAAGACAATGACGCACAACATTATAAAACCGGTGATGAATATGAGTGGCTTTGTCATGGCACAAGCCCCTAGTAGATTACGAATGTTTAGTTCTTTGCTACGAAAAAAGCACAATGCTAGACCTTCATTGCAAAAAAGTAATTCTCTTTACCTTATTTCTGTATAGCTTTTTAACCTCAGTTAACCAAACGTTTGAGTCGAAAAATCCATTCGACCTGTAAGCTTAATCAACTATCCAAGATGCCAAACAATAGCGATGAGTAGCTTTCGCTCCTTCCAGTCATACAAAGCTCGCCGACGCTTACCCTCATCGTGCGATGTCCAAGTAGCAAAAACACATATGCAAAAAATTCACCTAACGATAAGTGTTTTAGCGTGATTTGAAATCACGATTAGCATTATCTATTTTGTTCACTTTAATTACATGGGTGAATCAGCGATTATCTTTTTAAACGAAAAGGTGATTAACAAACATTGTTAGTTACGTACGTAGTGCCCAATTTTAGCGACACGTTAAGTAAAGCTGAAAAGAGGGCGAGAAAAGAACTAGAAGGAATTCGCAATGAGTAAGTGTCCATTTTCAGGTACAGCTATAAACCCTACCACGCTAACGTCTAGCAATGGTGCGCCCGTTGCCAATGACAACCAAAGCCGAACTGCAGGCCCCCGCGGCCCCGTTACTTTCGACAACCACTATTTGTTCGAGAAGCTTGCGCACTTTAACCGCGAGCGAATTCCAGAGCGCGTAGTTCACGCAAGAGGCAGTGCAGCATATGGTACTTTCACGCTAACTAAAAGCTTGTCTGATTATACTATTGCCGACTTTTTGCAAAAAGAAGGGCAGAAAACCGATGTGTTCTTGCGATTTTCTACTGTAGGTGGCGGTCAAGACTCAAGCGATTACGCTCGTGACCCTCGTGGTTTTTCGGTGAAGTTTTACACGGAACAGGGTAACTGGGATATGGTGGGAAATAACACACCTGTATTCTTCTTGCGAGATGGTATTAAGTTCCCTGACTTCATACACAGCCAGAAGAAGAACCCACGCACTAACTTGCCAGATCCGCAGGCGGTATATGAGTTTTGGGCTAACAACCCGCAGTCATTACACCAATCAACAATTTTGATGTCTGACCGCGGTATTCCGCTTTCCTATCGCCACGTGAATGGCTATAGCTCACATACTTTAAGCTTTTGGAATAACGCAGGTGAGCGCTATTGGGTGAAGTGGCACTTTAAAACTAACCAAGGTATCAAAACGCTAACTAATGAAGAAGCAGCGAAAATGCCTGCCTTTGGTGCCCAACAAGACCTGGTTGAAAGTATCGATAACGGTGATTTTCCATCGTGGACAGTGAACGTGCAGATCATGACCGAAGAGGAAGCCCGCAATTATCATATTAACCCGTTTGACTTGACCAAGGTATGGCCGCACAGCGACTTCCCATTAATTGAAGTAGGACAGTTGGAGTTAAACCGCAATGTTGATAACTACTTTGCAGAAACTGAGCAAGCAGCGTTCGCGCCGAGCAATTTGGTACCGGGTATTGGCGCATCGCCAGACAGAATGCTTCAAGCGCGATTAATTGGATATCAAGATGCGCATCGATACCGCATTGGTGCAAACTACAATCAAATACCGGTAAACGCACCACGTTGTCCGGTACACAATTATCAGCGAGATGGCGCTTTTGCAGGGATTAACCCAGCGCTTGCGGGAAGTGGAGCAAACTTCTATCCGAATAACCGAGCACGAATTGGTGAGCCTGCTGAAATGTCAGAGGTACAAGAGCCACCGATGCCATTAGAGCAAGATGCATGGTTAGACATTTATGATAACCGTGATGAAGACAACTACTCTCAGGCAGGCGATCTGTATCGCATTATGAGTGAAGATCAAAAACAGCAGTTAGTAAACAATATCGCTGATGGTCTAAGCCAAGCGACACAAGATGTTCAAGAAGCCATGTTCGTACAATACGACCTAGCTGATAGTGATTATGGCGCTCGTGTAAGAGAGGCGGTTGCCAGCAAATAGAGTAAATGCGGTCAGAGTACTTTATTAAAATATACTCTGACCCCTTTTTTTACTGGGTAGCGACTAGGGCGTATACGTGTAAGCGAATGGCTTGAAGCGCGCGTTCTTTCCAATTGTTCCAGGTAATACGGTTGCTAATTTCGTGCTGATTTAAGGTAATGTACCCGTGATTAAGCGCCCATACCTGCATAGCCACATCTTGCTTTTCTTCAACAGACAGATCCTTTTTAATCAACGCCGCGGTAAGCTTAGTTAGCGTGATAAACGCTTTTTCACCTGCCTCTATCGCCTCATCTGATGGGGTATAGTCTTTCAAATTAGAAGCGAAAATTAGTCGATAATGAGCCGCGTGAGTTTCTGAAAACGTTAAAATACGCTCGCAGCCATTAATCACTTTTTCCGCCGCAGTATTGCCATCCGCCGCCAACATTTCACGCTCTACCAATCCAAAACCTTCAATATAGAGCGCATCTAGGATGCCCTGCTTACCTTTAAAATGGCTATAAATGCCGATAGTAGACATACCAGCGCCTTCGGCTATAGCACGCACGCTCAGCGCATTTGTACCGCCTTTTAAAAACAGTGCTGAAGCAGCATCTAAGATCTTTTGTCGGGTATCTTTTTTCATTTACACATCATTTACATGTTGCGCAATATAACACCGTTATGTAAAGTGGGTTTATAACGCTGTTATATCTCTTGGTTTAACATTTAACCTGCCTGCCCGCAGGTTATTCATAAGGACACTATATATGAAAACTGAGCAATTAACCTGCGATTATTTGATTGTAGGCGCTGGCGCGGTAGGGATGGCATTCGCCGATGTACTGCTTCACGAAACTAACGCTAACATTCTGATTGTAGATAAAAATGCGAAGCCTGGCGGGCATTGGAATTACGCTTACCCCTTTGTCACCTTACACCAGCCTTCAGCGTTCTATGGTGTGTGCTCAAAAGAGCTAAATCGGGGCGTAATCGACAAGTGCGGAATGAATGAAGGCCTAATGGGGTTAGCTTCAGGGCAAGAAGTTAGTGCGTATTTCGATGCGGTAATGAACGAAACCTTTTTACCTTCAAGTCGTGTACAGTATTACCCGCTTTGCGAGTACAAAGGAAATAAACAGTTTGTATCAACTTTAAATGGCAAGCACTACAACGTCACCGTGAACAAGAAAGTTGTTGATGCCACTTATTTAAATACCAATATTCCACTTACCCATACTCCAAGCTTTACTCGCGACAACGATGTTGCATTTACGCCAGTTAATACCGTGGTTGAAAATATCGAAGGCTTTGATAACTACGTGGTGGTCGGTGGGGGGAAAACAGGTATTGATACCTGCCTATGGCTGCTCGAAAACCATGTGGCCCCAAATAACATCCACTGGGTGGTATCGCGAGATGCGTGGTTACTTAACCGTAAAAATACCCAGCCTTTGGACGACTTCTTCTTCGACTCTATTGGGGCACAAGCGAATCAGATGGAAGCTATTGCTGCGTCAACTTCCATAGAAGATATGTTCGACAAACTAGAAGAGCGCGGTGTTTTACTGCGCATTGATAAGAAAGTAAGACCGAGTATGTTCCACGGCGCAACGGTGAGTGAATTAGAGCTAAAAGCTTTACAAACGCTTCCGTCTATCGTTAGGGAAGGTCGGGTTAAGCATATCAGCCGCGATAAACTCCAATTTGAAAATACAACATGGAGTATGCCGGATAACGCCCTTGTTATTGATTGTTCTGCTTCAGCGCTGACTAACCTAGAGATGAAAGCAGTGTTCGATGGCGACACCATCACCCCTCAAACAGTGCGTGCCTATCAACCTGTTTTTAGTGCGGCGCTTATTGCCCACGTTGAGGCTGCCTACAGCGATGAACAACAAAAGCAGATGCTGACACAAGTGGTCCCGCTGCCTAATCGAGACGTCGATTGGTTGCCTATGACCGCCGCCATGTTACGGAATATGCAAATTTGGGGTGAAGATTCGGCGCTTAAAGCGTGGATCTACCATTGTCGGCTGGATGGCTTTTCAAAAATAGTACATGGCGTGGCAAAAGACGATATGCAAAAAATGCAGGTATTAGGGCGTTTGAAAGAAGCAGCGGCTCCGGCAATGCAAAAACTGATGACCTACATACACAGCTTAAAAGCGAGCGGACAACTTTAAAAGGTTAGAAATAACGATGAAACAGTTTCAAATAGACAAAACGAACCCAAACCGCTTTCGGATAACGCAAGCAGAAGATAGTCATGATAACGCACAGATAGAGGGAGCTGGAAAGGCGAAAAGCCTAATAATCAAAATTGAAAGGTTCGCATTTACTGCCAATAACCTGACCTATTATATGGTGGGTGACAAGCTTGGTTATTGGCAGTTTTTTCCACCTGTTAATACAAATAGCAACGAAAACTGGGGCGTTATTCCGGTATGGGGCGTGGGTCAAGTAATTAGCTCTGAAAACGATGCAGTAGAAGTAGGAAGTCGTTTTCTCGGTTATTTCCCGCCCGCTGAATACTTGGTGATGGGTAACACCACAGTTAATGGCAGTAACCTTATTGACTGCAGTACTCATCGCTTGAAGTTACCGCAAGGTTATAACGTCTATCGCCCACTGCCCGCCCTAAAGAGCAATGCTAACGATGAAGTAAACACTAAGCAGCATGAGCAAGAAAATTATCAGATGTTGCTGTGGCCGCTTTACGCAACATCTTACTGCTTATCAGAAGTGGTCGATGCTATACCTGGGGTACAAAGAGAACAGTTATTAATACTAAG
Source organism: Alteromonas sp. PRIM-21 (assembly GCF_027563165.1). NCBI lineage: Bacteria > Pseudomonadati > Pseudomonadota > Gammaproteobacteria > Alteromonadales > Alteromonadaceae > Alteromonas > Alteromonas sp. PRIM-21. The sequence continues at coordinate 98,107 of NZ_JADOEK010000010.1, forward strand.
TGCTTCAAGCAAAACCAGTTTAGGGCTTGCTTTTGCGTTAAAAGAAGCGGGCATAGACGCAATAGGTGTAACCTCTGAAAAGCGTGTTGCATCACTAGAAGCATTGGATGTATACAGCACCGTTATTAGCTATGAAAAACTGGAAATGTTGCAACTGAAAAGCACCGTTGTGGTCGACATGTCTGGTAACGCGCAGATCAAGGAATCAATTAGACATAGACTTGGTGCGCACCTAACTAGATACATCAACGTTGGGCTTACTCACTGGCAGGACGTTAAGCCCTCAAGCGATGAGGAGTTCTTCTTTGCCCCTGCTCATATTCAGCAGCGTATGTCTGAGATTGGGGCTGTTGAGTACCAAAAGTTGAGTAGCGGGTTTGTATCAAAAGCCATTGGGTGGAGCGCCGGTTGGTTGAACGTTAAAGAGCGTGAAGGCTTAAGCGCATTACAAGATGACTTTAGCCAGCATCAACAAGGTCAGATTCCCTCAGACGAAGGAAGAATTTATACACTTGTTTAGGGTGGAGCTCGTCACCTTCGTTAAGTTCGAGCGCTTTGATAAAAGCGCTCGGTTGAAGGCGATATCACACGTATTGATTAAAGTAATCGGTGACTTTAGGCCATAAGTGCTGGCATTTCCGTGAGAAAAACTTCATGTGGCCTATTTCTTTTACGTTATGAGCCAGTGGGTCGAGTTCCTCCACCTCAGCTTCCATATTGGGGAATACGCTAATCATATCGTGGACGTTGTGAATATTAGCAATGTCGTCGTCATTGGCGAGTAACCACTTAGAAGGTATCTGAATGGTGTCGTAGTGGTGCTGGTTAACATCACTGCCAAACCCTGTTTTTACGTAGCCTTTACCGTTACACCATTTTTGCCATTGGCGCGCTACTTTTTTAGGCAGTGGCTCTCCCATGCCTACCCACTGAGATTTTGTATGGCCGAACAGTAAATTACTCACCGGGATATAGAAATTCATAAAGAAATGCGCTTTTAGCAGATAGCTTTTACGCATATTACGTAAGCTACCTGATGAACTGCCAAAGTTACAAAATGCAGTAAGGTCGTGTACGTTATACATCAAACCCAGTAGTTGACCGCCTGCACTATGGCCAACAAGAAAATAGGGTACATTAGGAAAATGAATCTTTAGTGTCTCTAGCACCGCCGGCATATCTTGCTCACCCCAGGTTACTAGTGATGCATCGCTTTGTTTAACGCTGCCCTTTACCGACTCGCCAATACCTCGGTTGTCGAACGTGATAACGCCAAACCCTTGCTCACATAAATAAGTGGCAAATGCGCTGTAAAACTGACGTTTAATACCCGTGGCAGGACCAATCATAATGGCTGCTTTAGCAGGCCGCTCGGGGGTGAAAAGCGTTGCGCTTAAACTTATGCTGTCCTTACACGTAACAGTAATATTGTTAGGTTTTGGGGTGCTCACTAGGTGTACCTTACTCTTTAACTTCATCTGGTCATACCAGTAAAGCCTTCTTATGCAGAGTTTGCAACAAAAAGATTTATTTCAATTCGTGATAATTTCATATTAGGTTTGATTCAATCTTTGGTCGCTTAGTTACGCCTGCGCTTTTAGTTCACTTATCCAGTGCTCAATGGGAGCTGGTTTACCGAAAAGGTAACCTTGAAAATGTTTGAACCCCATTTGTTTTAATACTGCCAGCTGGGCCCGTGTTTCTACTCCCTCAGCTATTGTCTGCATTTCTAAACTCTTAGCTAGATCTAAAGTCATCTTAACGATTTTTCGGTGTCGTTCAGAAGTTTCCACACGGTCAACAAACTCCCTATCAACTTTCATGACACTTGCTGACATGTCTATCAGCTGAGATAGGGAAGCGTGACCTGTTCCAAAGTCATCGATAATAATAGTCGCTCCTACGTTAGCTAAAGAGGTTAGGCGACGCTTTGTTTCACTATGGCTTGCCAGTACCGAGGTTTCAGTGAGCTCTAGCTTTAATTTTTGGCATAACTCTGGGCTTTCTGAAAAGCGGCGTAAAAGCTTTTCGTAGAAAAGATCACTTAATAGCTCAGGGCCAGATAGATTGATAGCGATAGGCACTTGCGGCAGGCTAGCTGGCCACGTATCAAGAAGTGACAGAGTTGCGTCGATAATCTTTTGAGTAAACAACACCTCCCAACCGTTCGCTTCTATCAATGAAAGAAAATGATGGGGTTGTAATATCGACCCTGTCGATGGGTCTTTTAAACGCGCAAGGACTTCAAAACCGATAATAGTTTCATCAATTGAGACCTGGGGCTGTAGATAAACCGCAAGACAGCCATTATCAATAAGCGCTTTTACTTTATCTTTTTGCTGAGTATTTTCCCTAATAGACTTCACCGTATTAATACTAAATGACATGTAGGGCGACAATTCACTGCTTTGGCTTAACGCAATAGCACAGCACTCAGCTGCGGCATCAGCGCTTATCTCTCGACTTACATGATAATGCCCTACACGCCATTTTAGCGTGTGCTCAACACTGACATTATTGGAGGTTACGGTAATAGTATTCGGCAGTTTTCGGATCAAAAAGTGTTCGATGGAACTAGAAAATAATTGCTTGGTGTTCAGAGTAAATAAAAATTTCGCGCCGGGAAAGTGATAGAGCCTCGCGCAGTTAGCGAGTTCGTTTTGTAGCTGCGATGTCACTTTTATCAAAAGTTTATCGCCTTGGCTATAGCCATACTGAAGATTTATTTCGCGGAGGTTAGCTAGCTTCAATAGCACAATATGTTGGTTCAAAATGCTATCGCTAGTTTCCATCTGTTTCCAAAAGTGATGGTTCTTTAAACCTGTAAGTTCATTAAAGTAGTGCTTTTCGTACTGCTGCTTTTTGTACGCGTCGAATTCCAGTAGATTCTTTTTGTTTACAGACAAGTCATGGCAGTGAATGAGCTGTTTTTTATGGTGCATTAAGCTAGCTGGCTGAATTTCAAATTCTTGTTCAGGGTTATTATAAATTGAAGCGGTCTGATTAACTCCACGTGTTATAGGCAAGCTCAAAGAAAACAGGTCTTGAATGTATTTACTATTAGGACGAAATTTTTTGACTAAGGTTCTGGCTGCTTTGTTTGCTTGTAGTATTCGCCCTTGCTCATCACAAAAGAATGAAGGCGTTCCCCCGTTGTTAAATATCTCTTGGTACCCTTTTACTATTTTGTCGAGTTTCTTACTTTGTAACTGGTTATGCTCAGACTGTTTTTCTAACGAAGACATAACTCGTAACACGGCCATTGGAATACAGAAATTAAAGAATAAGAATAGTAATGACGCCAGATAAGTGTGCGTATCGGGTAATGTGATATCTATACCAAACAAAGGCGAAACTTTAGTTTTAGTCACCAACAGAAAGTAGGGTATAAGGTTTAAAAGCATGGTAACTATTGACGCTTTTGTACCGTATAGAACACGAACAATAATAGGAAGGGTGAAAAGAAAGAGTAAGCCGTATTGAGCTGAAATTAAATCGGTAGTAAAAAATAAAATACACAGCGAAGCTGCAAGCACAACGAAAACTAAAAAAGCTGAAGCAACTTTTATGTGTTTTAAGCCAATAGAAAGTGTCGCAAAAAGGAAGGCTGTAAACCCTATTGTTAAGTAAAGAACATAGTAAAGTTCTTGAACATAAGCGGTATAGGATGAATGAACAACAATGGCTGATGTGAGAATAACACCTATAAGTAATATTGACCTTAGCACGCTAAGTCGCCATATATTAGCGTCAGTTGTTTTTAAGTTGTCGTCGTTAAGAAGAAGGTAGTTTTTTATTATTTTTAATGCGCGAGAAATCACTATTAAACCGCTGGGATTAGTATTAGTTCAATACAAAGAATTGAAACTAATTCACGTAACTAGATAAGCTAATATAACCGCTAAATAGTGCTAGGGATAGGCATTAGGAAGGATTAATATTGATTTACACAATATGTTACAAAACATACGAAACACCATATTATTTAATAAATAAGTGCTTCGTATGATCTAACTTGCAAACTAGACTGACAGAGTAAACACCTTAGAATTACGCTGGAAGTTATACAGCTCTTTTTTCACGGCAGGTAAAGCACTAATGTCTGCGGGCTCAAACCCTTGTTCTAAGAACCAATGCGCTGTTACCGTTGTTAATACAAAAATGCGGTTAATACCGGCTTCTTTAGCACGCACTCGCACTTCATCTAAAATCCGTTCGCCACGGTTTTTGCCGCGATAGTCTTGGTGTGTCGCCACACAGGCTAATTCGGCGCAGCCATCTTCTGGGTACAAGTATAAAGCAGCGCAGGCGATGATCATGCCGTCACGCACTATCACTATGAACTGGTTTATTTCGTTCTCTAAACGCTCACGAGAACGCTTCACTAACACGCCGCTTTCTTCTAACGGTTTTATTAGCTTTAAGATCCCGCCCACATCTTCGATGGTCGCTGCACGTAATTGCTCGTAATGGTGTTCCATTACAAGCGAGCCCGTACCGTCGCGGGTGAACAATTCTTGAAGCAGGGCACCGTCTTTTTCAAAACTGATACAGTGCGCACGGGGAACGCCGGCAGCAACGCTGGTGGTAAGTGCGCTTAGTACTGTATCTTCGGTGGTGATGTCACCTGCTAGAGTTAGCTGTTCTAGCTGAGGACGTTCAATGGTGCGAAGTAATCTTCCGTCACGGTTGTATACGCCATCATAGTTTGAAAACACAATCAGCTTGTCAGCCTTAAGGGCGATAGCTGCCTGTGTAGCTACATCTTCATGGGATAAGTTAAACACTTCACCTGTTGATGAATAGCCCATAGGCGATAGCAGCACAATCGAGCCGTCGTTAAGATGGTCGTTAATGCCAGTCGTATCAATACGACGTACTAAACCCGTGTTTTCAAAGTCTACACCGCCACGTACGCCCATAGGTTTGGCCACCACCAAGTTGCCCGAACACACCCGTATTTGTGCACCGTGCATGGGGGAATTTGGAAGCCCCATAGTAAGTAAGGCTTCTACCTGTGAACGAACCGAGCCTGCTGCGTCTTTTACACATTCAAGTGTTTGTTTGTCGGTAATGCGCACGCCGTTTTCGAAGCGGCCTTCTATATTGCGTAACGCAACTCGCTGGTCTATTTGAGGTCTGGCACCGTGCACCACTACCACACGTACGCCAAGGCTGTTCAATAGGGCGATATCTTGAATAATGTTGGGAAAATTAGGATGTTCAATGGCTTCGCCACCGAACATCAGTACAAAGGTCTTTCCCTGATGAGCATTAATGTATGGCAGTGAACTGCGAAACAGTTTTATGCCATCTTGCTGCGCTAGTACCATCTAAGTAGTTCCTTACCGCTACCCTTGCTTATCCAAGTCTTCCAACTCTTGATACAGTGCTTTAGTAACTGTTTCTTTGCTGGTTCCGCCAAGGATATTTCGCTGGTTTACGCCGTATTCCAATTGAAGTACAGGATAAACATCGTCTTCGATTTTATCGCAAATCGCCTGCATGTCGCTTAGCGGTAAATCTTCAATAGCACAGCCTTTATCTATAGCCTGAAGCACGACACGGCCCGCGATATCGTGACCTGTTCTAAACGGCACGCCTTTACCTACCAGATAATCGGCAAGCTCGGTTGCGTTAGAAAAGCCTTGAGTTGCTGCGGTACGACAGCGTTCTTCATTAAGCTGCAGGGAGTCGAGCACTTCGCTGGCAATGCATAAACAAATATGCCACTGATTTACCGTATCGATAGCGCCTTCTTTGTCTTCTTGCATATCTTTGTTATACGCAAGTGGAAGACCCTTCATGGTAACTAACAGCGCCTGCAAAGAACCAAAAACACGGCCACATTTACCGCGCATAAGCTCTAGCGCGTCTGGATTTTTCTTCTGCGGCATAAGCGATGAACCTGAGGTTACGCTATCGCCTAACTGTAAGAAGCCTGCTTCGCCAGAGTTATAGAAAATCATATCTTCAGCAAGACGCGATAAGTGCATCATGCTGGTGCTGGCCACAAACAAAAGTTCAAGAACGAAGTCTCTATCCGACACGGCATCAAGGCTATTTAGGCAGGGAGAGTCGAAGCCTAATTCCTCTGCAATAGCGTGGCGGTCTACAGGAAACGTGGTACCTGCCAATGCGCCAGAGCCTAAAGGGCACTGATTCATGCGCGCTTTTAAGTCGTCTAAGCGGCTCAAGTCACGCTTTAGCATTTCAACGTAAGCTAAGCACCAGTGTGCGAAGTGAATAGGCTGTGCACGCTGTAAGTGAGTGTAACCTGGGATGATAGCTTCTTGATGACGGCTTGCGGCATTTAGAAGTGATTTAATAACACCTAAAACATCAGCGCGAAGTGAGGCAATATGTTCTCGTACCCACAGGCGAAAGTCAGTAGCCACCTGGTCGTTACGGCTACGACCTGTGTGTAGTTTACGACCAATATCGCCAAGCTTTTCAATAAGCGCAGCTTCTACAAAGCTGTGAATATCTTCTTCACTCGATGCGTCAAAGTCTAATTCACCCGCATCGGCTTTCGCTTTCAACTCACTAAGTGCTGCTTCAAGCTGAGCTTGTTCGTCAGCAGTTAGTACGCCTGCCTTTTGCAGCGCACGAGACCAGCTGATAGAGCCTTGAATATCTTGGCTTGCCATAACTTGGTCAAACGGCAGCGAGTCGTTAACCTGTTTAAACATACTACTTGCACCGGATTCAAACCGGCCACCCCACAACGCCATGCGATGCTCCTTAAATACTGTTTGTTGCCTTTGCTATCCGCGCGGAGGTGTTAAAAGCTACGCGCGGTATACAATTAACCTTGATTTTTTAGTGCTTCAATACGACTTGAAAGACTGAATAGGCGGATAAAGCCCTCAGCGTGCTTCTGGTCGTAAACATCGTCTGCACCAAAGGTTGCAAAGTCTTCAGAGTAAAGGCTGTTGGGCGATTTACGCTGGGTAACAGTAGCTTGGCCTTTATAAAGCTTAACCACTATCTCGCCTGTCACTTTCTTAGCGAAAGACGCAGCGCCAGCAAGTAGTGCATCGTTAAGGGCAGTAAACCAACGGCCATCGTACATAACGTGCGAGAACTCAAGGCCAATTTGCTCGCGGTATTTAAGTGCGGCTTTATCTAGCACCATGGTTTCAAGCGCTTTGTACGCTTTAAGCAATACAGTGCCGCCAGGCGTTTCATAACACCCGCGAGACTTCATGCCTACAAGGCGGTTTTCAACAATGTCGATACGTCCAACACCGTGGGCTGCTGCTACTGTGTTTAGCTTAACAAGTGCTTGATAAGGCGATAATGCTTCACCATCAACGTGCGTCAGCTTACCTTCGTCAAAAGTCAGGGTAACGCGCTCAGGGGCATCAGGGGCATCTTCTGGGTCAACCGTCATAGTCCACACTTGCTTGGTAGGCTCTTGCCATGGATCTTCAAGCTCGCCGCCTTCGTGTGAAATGTGCCATGCGTTGGCATCGCGGCTGTAAATTTTTGTCGCTGACGCTGTTGTCGCGATATTGCGTTCAGCTAGGTAAGCAAGTAAGTCTTCGCGGCTTACCATATCCCACTCACGCCATGGCGCGATCACGGTAAGATCTGGGGCAAGGGCGGCAAAGGTGCTTTCAAAACGCACCTGGTCGTTACCTTTACCGGTACAACCATGACATAGGGCGTCGGCACCTACTTTACGGGCAATCTCAACTTGCGCTTTTGCGATTACCGGGCGCGCCATTGACGTACCCAATAAATATTCACCTTCGTATACCGCACCTGTCGTGATAGTAGGGAAGATATATTCGCTTACGAACTCTTCTTTTAAATCAACAATGTGGCATTCGCTCGCGCCAGACGCGATAGCTTTCTCGTGAAGGCCTTCTAGCTCTTCATCACCTTGGCCCACATCTGCCGCAAATGCGACAACTTCACAGCCATAATTTTCTTTTAGCCATGGAATGATAGCTGATGTATCAAGCCCGCCTGAATAGGCCAGTACGATTTTTTTAACGTTTTGCATCTAAGTAAACCTCTTAGGTGCCTTTTTAGGCATTAAGTAATTGAGTAAGAATGGCGTTTTGGCCATGCATTCTATTTTCGGCTTGCTGCATTAATAGCGACTTATCGCTATCAATTAACGAGCCTGTAATTTCTAGGTCGCGATGGGCAGGCTGACAGTGCATTACGTAGCTAGCACCCGTTGCTTCCATCAGCGCCTCATTTACCTGATAAGGCATGAACTTTTCTTTGATCACTTCAAGTGGCGTATCGTCACCCATTGAAAGCCATGTATCTGCATAGATAACGTCTGCGCCGTTAGCTGCACTAAGGTCCGTGCTTTCAACAATCGATACACCTGTCTTTTTTGCAATCGCCATGGCTTGCGCCACAATTTCAGGGGCCGCTTCGTGACCTTTTGGTGTTACTACCACTTGGTTGCAACCTAAAAGCGCACCAACAATTAATAGTGAATGGGTCACATTATTGCCGTCGCCTACGTATGCCATGGTAAGACCTTCGGTCTTGCCAAAGCGTTCAAACATAGTGAGGTAATCGGCAAGGCCCTGACATGGGTGGTATTTATCGCACAGTGCGTTAACTACCGGTACTTTGGCCGCTTTAGAAAAGGTCTCTAGGGTTTCGTGAGAAAACACGCGAGCGACAATCGCGTCAGCCCAGCAGGCTAAGTTAGCTGCGGTATCTACTGCATCTTCTCGACCTGCTAATTTGCCCGACTGTGCATCTAAGTACACCATATGACCGCCAAGCTTATTAATACCAATATCAAAGCTTACACGGGTTCGCAAAGACGGTTTTTCAAACAGGGCAACGATTGATTTTCCTGCTAGCACATTGTTGTAACTTGCCGGTGCTTGTTTAATTTCTACAGCCAATTGCAGCAAGTTTTTCATTGCGTCTGGTGTCCAGTCTGCAAAAGTAAGTAGGTCCTGTTTCATTGTACTTCTCCGGCATTGCCTTTTGTTACGTCGGTGTGGTGTAAGTCAGCGTTTGTCGACTCTGAGTTTGCCAGCGCTGCGGGCAGAATTTGTGTGCCCGTTTTCTTATTTAAAATATCGTTGATATCAGCTGCCCAGCTTGCGATGTAAACCGCGCGGTCTAGGCTTTCTGCAGACGCAAGTGCCGCATCTACTTTTACTTTCATTCCGTCTGTGATTACGCCTTCATCTGCGTACTTTGAAATACTTGTAGCGTTAAGTTCGCTAATTAGCGATTTGTCGCCATCTAGTACACCTTCAACATTAGAAAGTAATAAAAGTTCCGCGTTAAGAAGTTCAGCAATAACCGTGGCTGCTTGATCAGCATTTACATTCAGTAATCTACCTTGTGGGCTTGAACCAATAGAGCTAATTACCGGAAGTGTAGACTGTGCTAGTACGCTTTTTAGGAAAGAAGCATCAGCTGTTGAAGGTACACCTACCGCACCATATTGATCAGCCAGTGGGTCGCATACCACCATATTTCCATCTAGCAGAGATAAACCAACTGGCGTAATACCCGTGGCAAGTGCCGCTGCACAAAGCTGTTTGTTCGCAGAGCCCGCAAGCGCACCACAGATATAAGGCATGTGCTCATCGGGCGTAACGCGAAGGCCATCAATTTTCGTACTTTGAAGACCTAGGCTCGCCATTAGGGTCTCAACCAACGGGCCGCCACCATGAACTACCACAACTGGGCGTATGGCTTGAACTTCTTTTACGCTTAAAAATAAGCGTGTCATTGCTGCTGCATCGTCAAGCAATGCACCACCAACTTTAATTACGATAGGTGAAACACTCATAGTACTAACCCTGTTTCTACTGGTTGTTTCGTCATTATATTAAGGCACTGAATAGCCTGAGAGGCTGCGCCTTTCATTACGTTGTCTATTGCAGCGGTAACCACCGCATACCCAGATGCTTCATCTAGCTTCCAGTGAAGATCAACAAATGGGGTATGAGCAACGTCGTCAATTTTTGGGAAACTGGTACGCAAACGCGCAATAGGTTTATCAGCATAGGCGTCAGTGTACGCTTGTTCAAGCTGCTCGCTGGTGGTACCAGCTTTTACCTTCACGGTGACCGTTGCCAAAATACCTCTTTTGAAGTTGCCAAGGTGCGGGGTGAAGATAACGGGTGTGCCTAAATACGCTTCAATTTCAGGCGTATGGCGATGACCTAGTACGCCATATGCTTGAAGACTGACCTCAAAAAAGCTGGTGGTTAAACTGGCTTTTCTACCTGCACCTGATACGCCGGAAACGGCATTAATTACAGGGCGTACATTTGCATCAAGCAAGTTATTTTCAGCAAGTGGTTTAAGTGCACTAAGACTAGCCGTGGGGTAGCAACCCGGAACAGCAATAACATCTGCGCTAGCAATCTGTGCTTCGTGCCACTCGGCAAGACCGTAAACGGCTTGAGTTAGGCTTTCCTTTTGCGTATGAGGAAAGCCATAAAACTGTTCGAAAACTTGGGTGTCTTTCAACCTAAAGGCACCTGATAAATCAAGTACCTTTGCTTTACCTGAAGATAAGACAGGCATCCAGTCGTGGCTTGCTTCATGTGGCGTTGCTAAAAAAATAAAATCAACACCATTAGCCATCTCTTTTAGGGCTGCATCTGAGATAGGCGTGAGCGTAGCGTTGACATGGGCCAAGTTGCCGTGAAGCTGTGCGATATTTTTATCCGCATCGCTACTTTTCTCAGATACATAAGTACCCGCTAACTCAAGTTTTGGATGTTGATTAACCAACTGAACAAGTTGTGCACCTGTGTAACCACTGGCACCAATAATTGAAACGCTATACATAATTTAAAAATTCAATAAAAGGAGAAAAAAATCACTTTTTACCTTTGTAAACTGGTTGGGCGAATATCCTTGCCTAACCGCGACCACATTACAAAGGTAAAAAGTGTGCTACTGAATAAGCATAGATGTGCACACGCATCGTCGTGCGCTATGCATGGTGTAGCCAGCCAGGGGAGAGATAAACTCTTTATCGTTGCTAGTGGTTGAACCAACAACGCGAGTTGGTTGTGTCATCATCAATTCCTATAAAGTTACAACCCGAATTTACGGGTTGGATGCTTTAACCGTGGACTAGTGTATCTAATTTGAATGTTTATGCAATAAAAATGTATAAATATTTTATCTTATATTTATGCTGTTTCGTCTTTAAAAAGATACTTAATAATATATTTATAGTTATGACAGTAAGTTGACAACAAGCCCAATAGAACTGAATATTTATATCTGGCACCTAATAAGTAGTCGTTGTACTTATTTATGGCAGCGTTGCTGCTTAATCAGCTAAGAATCTAGTCTGTTTTTGCAAAGGAAAACGGGCCCTAATTGTAAAGCGCAAGTAGCGCATGAAATCAGACAGTGATAAGTGATAGGTTGCTATAGACCTAAACAGAAGACTGTGAAAATAGGTTGTTGGGATTAAACTCGGAAAATAAAATGAGCAAACTTACTTTAGCGCTGGTTGCGCACGATCATAAGAAGCCCGAATTGCTAGCATGGGTTAAACAGCATATTGACGTGCTTAAGCAGTGTAATTTGGTGGGGACAGGAACTACGGGCGGCTTAATTGCCAACGAAACAGGGTTAGACGTCACACGCTATAAAAGTGGCCCGCTTGGTGGGGACCAGCAAATAGGCGCGTTGATCGCAGAAAACAAGCTAGACGCACTATTCTTCTTTTGGGACCCATTGAACCCAGCGCCCCACGACCCCGACGTGAAAGCGCTATTGCGGCTGTGTTCAGTGTGGAACGTACCAGTAGCCTGCACACCAGCCACAGCAGATTTAGTGATCACGTCACCGCTCTTCCTATCTCCCGAATACAAGCCAGTTAAACCTAACTTCTAAGGCTTTAAGGTACACACTATTGTCGCTACGTGCCTTTGTTCAAAGTAGAGGCTTTAATTTAAGCCTCGTTGAACGAATTGGTAAGTAGCGTCCGCGGCTTTATTGGCAATTCCTGCCTTTATATCATTAGTCTCGATGGGCGTTGAGGTCAATACACTTTCATTTAACACCTGTGAAGCACTATCAGCATTGATTTTGCCGAAGGACGACGACACAAAAGCTTGGCCCATTGACCACAGGTTATTTGAAATACTCTGCCCAGTAACGTTTTCTACGGCTAAGTCTACAGCGTTATACATAAGGCCGCCTATGCCGCCATATAAAAAGCTACCAGCCAAACTAGCCGCGGCGGCAGTGTGGCTAGAGGTGGTTGCCTCGTAAATATCAGAAACTACGGGCAGGTGGTTTGCAATATTTAAGACATCAAAGCCATCTTTAAGGTTAAGCCCGTCATCACCGAATGCGTTTGTGTATAGCGTGTCGAATAAAGTTGGGCTGGTTTCACTTTGATTAATACTAGCATTGCTAAGGTTAGAAGTTGCGCTGGTAGCTGTATTGGTGGTGTCGCTATTAGTGGATAACGCTTGAAATATATTGTTTTGCAATGCAGTTAATAACGTACCTTGCATAGCGGCTATAGCATCATCTGAAAGTGCATTACTTATAGTTGTCAGTGGTGAGAGAGCATCTTCTGCAAGACTTGTAGCACTGATATCCGCAACGGTATCTGATGTACCCACTGGTTCATTCGTCTGACTCTGTTGTTCAAGTAATAATGAGAAAATAGACGGCAAAGACTCGCCGCTTTTTGCCGCTTCAATATCTGATGTTGTTGAAGAATTTGTCGATTCCACAGCTTTACTGCCATTGAAGCCTGACGCTAAATCAAGCTTTGATAACAGTGCATTGAAGCCAGATCCAACAGAGCTGGTGGTTGTGTTTTCTAAGGCCATAACATCCCCTTACCCGCAGGCATATAGTTGATTTGTAAAGGTTTTGCAAATAGAGAAAGTGAACGAGATTTCTTCTGATTTGTTCGTTTAAACTTGCTCCTGTCAGGTCATGGATGGCACTTAAATTACACACTGCATAAAAAATAATACTGAGCAATGTCATGAAAGTTCGATGCCATATACACACACTTATCGCAATCTTTACACTTGGGGGCTGCGCCCAAACAATTACTGAAGAGGAGCAAGTGGTTCAAAATAGCCCCACTAACCCCAATGTGTCGCAACGGGCAGTTAGTCAAGTAGAAGACGAACCGAAACCTGGTCATCCGCGCTATTCACCACCCAGAGCGCAGCCCACGCCCACTTTACATGTGCCTACCGGCTCTTTATTTAACCCTGAGCAATCAATAGGGCTCTATGAGCGTCATGCGAACTTTAAAGTAGGGGATATGATACTGGTTAAGCTTGATGAGCAGACCCAATCAGAGAAGTCTCTTGATTTTAATACCGACAAAAATACTTCGTTCGATTTAGCGCCTGTCACATTGAAACTAGGTGGTATTCAGGTTGAAGGAGATGATGTTGAAGTAGAGCATGAGCAAGACAGCGAATTTGCTAGCTCCGCTCAAACCAAACAATCAAACTCAATGAGCGGCAGTATTACAGTGTACGTAACCGGCATAACCCCTGCTGGAAATTTACTTGTTACCGGAGAAAAGTGGATAACCATGAATAGGGGAAAAGAGTACATTCGCTTTTCCGGAGAAGTACGTAAAAAAGACGTTGATGAAAGTAATACCGTGTTGTCATCTAAAGTTGGTAACGCATTAATTGAATACAGCGGTACGGGTGAACTGCAGGACAATCAGCAGCCTTCGGTAATCGGCAAGCTGTTTTCAATTTTTGGTTAGTGACGAGAACCCCATGTACAAAAGCCGATTACGTAAAACGCTTACTGGGTTAGTTTTGTTCTCGTCATTAATGGTGATTAAGCAAGCGTGTGCTCAATGGGTGCAAGGCGAGTCTACCGTGGCTCTCGCAGGGGCTGAGTTAAGCGATATAAGAACCAGTGCTATACAAAACGCTATCGCAGATGCGGCTTTTCAAAGTGGCAGCACGATTTCAGCGCAAGATATTATGGTAGATGGTTTACTGCTTTCTAGTAAGGCAGAAATTCGCTCTCAGGGAAGAATACAGCGTGTAGAAATTATAAGTGAAACACTTAAAGACGACCTACTTACGGTAGTGGTAAACGTTAATATTACGCCTTTGTTTAACTGTACTAATAATGGGTTAGCCCATCGGATACTAGTAACGGAGTTTTCTTTAACTTCACCGCAGCAAGCCGCAACCGGTATGCTCTATTCTTTTGGTAGTCATGTATCTCAACGTTTTACACAGCAGCTCAATGGGCTTTATAACGGCAATAGTGTTAGCCAGATTCCCGTTTCACTCATTAACGTAAATACTTGGCTAACCTCTAGTCTCTCTGATGTCGATTTGACGGCGATGTCCACGTACCTTCGAAATGAGTATGGTCAGCAATTTGTGGTATTTGGGTTTGTTAAAGACATTTCGCTTTTCGAGCAAGTGTCACAAGCAACGTCGGTATTTGAAAGCGATAGTACGGCACTTCGCAGAAACTTTACTGTTCAGGTTTACGTACTCGATACGTTTAAAGCAAAGGTTATTTTTAATGATAGCTATCACAGTGAAGCAGACTGGCCGTTCTCTCAACACGATTCTGTAGACAGTAACAATAGCCTTTTGTGGCGAAGTGATTTTGGTCGAATGGTGCTAAACACTATACACGCTGCCATTACCGATATTCATGGGGCATTACAGTGTGAAACAACCTATGCGCAGGTTATAGATATATCGCCTGACTATATTGCAATCGACCTAGGTAAAAATAGCGGTTTGGTGGCAGGAGATAAATTTTCACTCGTAAAGCAGCGCGCGTTACCCACCCTAGGGTTATCAAGAAAATCGGGTTTATTTTCTAGTAATACCCTTACTTTAGAGGTATTTGAAGTGGCTGACGAAGTTAGCTTGCTTAAGGCTGAGCCAGGTAGTGATAGCGTACATGTTGGTGATTTTGTGACGCCACTAACCTTATCCGTAAAACAAAAATTATCTGAGGCTCAGCCATAAAAAAGGCTGGCCGAAGCCAGCACTTTTTACGGTGGGTAAGATGGGTAAAAAAGGCTAAGCGTTAAGGCTTAAATATCTCGCGTAGCTTACGTTCTTCTTCACGCAGTGCTTCTAGTTTCGCTTGTTGCTCAGATGACAAAACTTGAAACATGGCTTGATACTGTTTGGCTTTCTCAACTTTAGCATTTACAAGGTCGTCTTTGTATTGGGCGAAAAGCGCGTCCCAAGCGTCTTGAGAGAAAGACTGGCTACGAACCAAATCCCGCTGGGCATCTTTAAAATTGCGTAGCTTCTCTCTATTCGCTTTAGATGTATCTTTGAATGACTCGCGAAGTTCTGTAAGGCTGGCTACTTGTTCGTCGGTTAATTCAATGCCTTCGAACAAAAATTCCCTAGGCTTGCGTTTAGGACCTTTAACCTCACCATCCATTCGTTTTGCAAAGCGTGCTTCTTGTTTTGCGAAAGCATCATGATGTTTTTGTCTATCTAATTCTCTTTTAGCGTCTCGAGCTAAGAGAGTTGCCTGTTGCTCTTCATTTAGCACGTTGTAGATATCGTGGCGCAGTTGAGCAAAAGCAAAATGCGTTGCTTCGCGCTCTTCAATCTGGGTTTGGATAAAAGCGCTTATCTGGGCTTCAGTGGCGCTTGCAAAATCTAGGTTAGGTTTTTCAATATCACCAAATTTAGGTCGAGGGTTAGCGTCTTTGAATGCGCTTACGAGTGTTTTTATTTCTTCGCGCTGAGCGTCACTTAAGCTGATGCCGCGAAGATGTTTAACAATTTCTTTTACCGGTTCGTGGTGACGCATTCCAGGCCCGGCTGGCTGCGCCAGTGCAAGGCCACCTAAGCCAATCGCTGCTACTGCTACACTAGCAATTAATAACTTTTTCATTGTCGTCTCCTTTTTTCGGACATGCTAACTCTAGCGTGCGCACCTAAAAAAGCAGTCAATGCAGTGTAAAGCTTATGTAAAGGTAAAGCCGATTTGTGATTGTAAAGGTCTGAAAAGATATAGTACGCGTTTTGTCAGTGTTGTTTGTAAGCTTAAGGCGAAGCACCCCGAAAGCGTAGGTTGAGTTTTATCTAATTTACAGGCATTTTCATGAATCTAGCAGTTAAAGAGTTTAATACCATGAGTACAGATTTTCACTTGCAGTCTATCCTTGTTATTGATGATGACCTAGAGCTGACAGAAATGCTTTCCACGTATCTATCGGGTATGGGTTATCAGGTGCAAGTGCGCAACGATGGCGAAGAGGGGCTATCCGAAGCGATCTCTGGGCGTCATTACGACCTGATATTGCTTGACGTGATGATGCCTAAAATGGATGGATTTGACGTATTGAAAAAGCTTCGAGCAAGCCACAGTACGCCGGTGCTTATGCTTACCGCTAGAGGCGATGACTACGACCGCATTTTGGGCCTCGAGATGGGGGCCGATGACTATCTACCTAAGCCCTTTAATCACAGGGAGCTCGTTGCGCGAATAAAAGCGATTGTTCGCCGTCATAATTTGTCATCTACGGGCGGAGCCGTTGAGCAGGACTTATTCGTTAACGGTATCTTTTTAAGCCCTAGCAGTCAGCTGGCGAAAGTGGATGATGTCGAACTAACGCTTACAACAACGGAATTTTTAATTCTGCGCCTGTTAATGCTCAACGCTGCTCAGCGAGTAACAAAAGAAGAGATAAGCTTAAAAATACTGGGTAAGCCATTACAGGCTTTTGATAGAAGTATTGATATGCACGTGAGTAACTTGCGCAAGAAAATCGGTGCAGTAGCCAGGGATGAAAAAATTAAAACTATCCGAGGTGTAGGGTATATGCTAATTGTTGGAAGTCATTGATGGTAAAACTGTTACGCAGTATAAGCCCAACGCGGGCCATCATGGGCCGATTGTTTCTTTGGTTTTGGGCTACATTCATTGTAACCGCCTTATTGGCTATATGGGGCAGCCGCCTTTTCTTTGAAGATCTTGAAATTGTGCCTATAAAGCCACGTGAAGTTGCTGCTCTTAATCAAGTGGTGGAGCGCATACAAGAGGATCGTTTCCAAGACGCACCATTACGCGGAGCGCTAGATCGTCATTCCCGTGGAGGGAGAGGGCGAATGGTGGCCATCGATATAAGTGATAACCGTGTTATTTCAGGTGGTGGTCCACCGCTTCGTAACGAAGACAGAGATGATTTACTTAGATTGGTAACACAAACGTCACCCATAGCGGTGAAGCGTGGCGCATTTAAAATATTGGGGCCGGTTTTCTTTGAGCGCAACGGTACCCGATTTGCGCTTTTCTCAGTAAGACTGGAAATGCCTGATAAGCAAACTCCTCCCATTTTACTGTTTCTTACAATTGCGTTGATCACCACCATTTTATTGAGCTGGTTGTTTGCGAAATCACTGACTAATCCCATACTGCGTATCCAAAGCTCAGCCAAACGCATAGCGAGCGGTGACTGGCAAGCGCGGGTGGGCCGAGCAGCTAAGCGTCAGGATGAGCTAGGACAGCTTTCTCGTGACTTTAATAAAATGGCTGAGCAATTAGAGTCTATGTGGGGGGCGCAAAAGCGTTTGTTAGCCGATGTATCCCACGAGCTTCGCTCTCCGCTGGCGCGTTTGCAAATGGCGCTTGGGCTTGCTCATCAGCAAAACGTAGATCCTGAAACGCTATCTCGAGTCGAACGAGAGGCTGAGCGTATGGAAGCACTGGTGAGCCAGCTGCTTACATTAAGCCGAGCTGAAGCTGGCGAAGCGACGATGGTAAAACAAATGCTTTCGCTAGTGCTCAACGATGTCTTTACCGATGCGAATTTTGAAGCAGCAAACAAAAACAAGCAGCTAAAAATTGATGATATTCCCAAAAAGCTTGTTGTTGTTGACAATATGATGCTTTGCCGCGCGGTCGAGAATGTTCTACGCAATGCTATACGACATAGCGAGTTCTTAACACATGTTTCTTTTAGCGAAGATGCTAAGCAATGGTGCATTCATATTACCGATGACGGCGAGGGACTAACTGTAGAAGAATGCGAACGTATATTTTCACCTTTTTACCGAGCTACGCTTGCCAGAGAGCGAGAGTCAGGAGGGGTTGGTCTAGGTTTATCCATTGCAAAAGCGGCGGTTGAGTTGCATCATGGGCGCATTATCGCTGAACCTGTTGAGCGCGGTGGGCTGCGAGTCACTCTGTCATTCCCGAAGTAGTAACCTATACTTTGACAGTAGTATGTAGCTTCACAACGAGCGCAAATTGACCGTTATAGGGTATTTATGAACTGGACGTTCACGTCGGAAGAGAATTTAGCCAGCACCTTTGCCACTCACATTAACCCGTTTTGGCAGGAAAGTGTTACTGAAAGCCACTTCACCGGCAAAGATGATATAAAGGTGCGCTACGCCTACTGCATTCCTGAAACGCCGCGAGCAACTATCGTTATTTGTTCTGGGCGTATAGAGTCTTACTTAAAATACAAAGAATTTATTTACGACCTCTATCAAAATGGCTTTGCGGTTTTTATTCTTGATCACCGAGGGCAAGGCCTGTCAGACAGAATGACACGGGATCCCCAACACGGCTATGTTGCGCATTTCGATGACTATGTAGACGATTTCGTTGCCTTCGTTGAGTCTATCGTTAAGCCTATGCAACAAGGCCCTTTGTTGTTAGTTTGCCATTCAATGGGCGGCGCTATTGGTGCGCTTACGCTATTGCGTTTACCCAATTTGTTTTCTAAAGCTGTATTGGCTTCCCCTATGTTCGGTATTAAACCTTCATTGCCCAATTGGTTGGCAAACGGTTTAATTCGCACTGGTCTTGCGGTGAATAGAATGAAAAAAGCCGATGCAGGCTACTTTTTTGGGCAAACCCCGTATATCGCGTTTCCTTTTTCTTTGAATAAGCTTACCCATAGCAAATCCCGCTACGCGTTGTTTCGCGAGCTTTATGACGAAGAGCAAGATATCCAGCTTGGGGGCGTAACTACCGAGTGGTTGGCCGCAGCCCATCAGGCCATGAATAGAATTGAAACTAGTGCGGGGGCAATCACTACCCCGTCGCTGGTTTTAAGCGCCGACGATGACGCCATAATAGATAATAAGCGCCAACGGCGGGTGGCACACCTAATGCCAAATGCTGAGCTTGAAATTATACCAAGGGCTTATCATGAGTTATTCACCGAGTCAGACGACATTCGCGAGCGCTCTCTTTCCAGAATTTTAGACTTCTTGTCTGCAGAGTAGGTGATGAATTGCTGTGTTTCGTTATAGAATGAGTCGGTTAATAACAGTGAAGGTAGTTTAAAAAAACATGCTTGATGTCGTACTTTATCAGCCAGAGATCCCGCCAAATACGGGAAATATTATCCGTCTATGCGCAAACAGTGGGTTCACACTACATCTAATCGAGCCCTTAGGGTTTGAGTGGGACGACAAGCGAGTACGACGTGCAGGTTTAGATTATCATGAATTTGCTCACGTAAAGCGCCATGCAAACTTAGAAGCCTACCTTGAAGACGCGAAGCCGAACCGCGTATTCGCTTGTACAACAAAAGGCAAAGCGTTTCATAGTGATGTATCGTATAAAAAAGGCGATGCACTTATATTTGGCCCTGAAACTCGCGGCTTACCGGACGATTATATTCAGTCGTTACCTCCAGAACAGCGCGTTCGCATTCCCATGTTGCCAGACAGTCGCAGCATGAACCTATCTAATGCCGTATCTGTCTTTGTATACGAAAGCTGGCGTCAGTTTGGCTACGAAGGTGCCCGATAGTAGAAGGTAGGCAAAAGTTGCCTGAAGATATACCTGTTAAAAACGCCCTGTAACAAGGGCTTTTTTTATGCCTAATGTAAAGACAGCGTAAAGCCCCTTAAAGTCAGTTTTCATTCAGCTTCGCTCATTAGTATAGCCATTGAATATACACAAATGAGTTAGGAGTAACATTATGAAACGCATAACACTGAGTATCATTACCGGCGTTTGTTTACTAGTGGCCGGGCAGGCTAGCGCGCACTCAGGCCATCACTCTCATGGCAAAAGAGGCAAAAGTGAACCAGTAACTGTTATCTCGCAGCCCGTCCGTTCTTTGGTTGACGTAGTCATTAGCGTGCCTGAAATTGGAGTATTCGTTAACGTGTTACCAAGCGCACATAGGGTTGAGGTTGTTAATAACCACCGCTATTACGTTGCGAACAACCACTACTATCGCAAACATGGAAACCGCTATGTGGTTGTAGATTCACCCTATAAAAACGCGAAAAAAGCTAAACGCTATAAACGTAATAAGCAAAGTTACCGAGGCGATAGCAAAGTTATTGTAGTAAGGGAAGGGCGTTAATTATTGGGTCTGAATGATAAGGTCGACAGCAGGAATTAAAGCGAAGCGTAATGAGTAATTACGCTTCGTTTTTCAAATCTCGCCCAAGCAGCGCTAAGGCCGCTTCCTTCGGTGATTTACCATGATAAAGTACAGCATATATCTGTTCGCAAATAGGCATTTCTACACCCACCTTTTTAGATAATACATGCACTTCTTCTGTATTGCGGTAACCTTCAACAACCTGACCAATTTCTTCAATGGCAACATCAACACTCTTTCCTTGGCCCAGTGCCAAGCCGAAGCGTCGATTACGCGACTGATTGTCAGTACAGGTTAATACTAAATCGCCAAGGCCTGCCATGCCCATAAAGGTTTCTGGGTTGGCCCCTAACTTCACACCTAAACGAGAAAGCTCTGCCAAACCACGAGTGATAAGTGCCGTTCGCGCATTTGCTCCAAACCCAAGGCCGTCGGCTAGGCCAGCGCCAATAGCGATAACGTTTTTAACCGCGCCACCTAATTGAACACCGGTAAAGTCTGAGTTTTTGTATACTCTGAACGACTTTGCACAATGAAGCTTTGCTGCAAACTCGTCACTTAAAGCATCGTCGGTAGAAGACAGTGAAATAGCGGTGGGTAGACCAGCTACCATTTCTTTAGCAAAGGTAGGCCCGGATAAAACAGCTAAAGGGTAATCCGTTCCCAGAATTTCTTCTGCCACATCGCGAAGCAAGCGCCCAGTCTTAGGTTCAAGCCCCTTGGTCGCCCAAATGATACGTTGATGCGGTTTAAGCAATGGTTTTAAGCTTTGAAGCATAGCTGCAAAAGCATGGCTAGGAACCACTACCAAGATGTCTCGGCTGGCGGCAACCACTTCTTCTAAGTTGGCATTTACAATCAGTGAATCGGGAAAAGTTGCGCCAGGAAGATAACGGCTGTTTTCTCGATTCGCTTCCATTTCAGTAATGTGCTTTTCATCGCGACCCCAAAGCAGTGTTGGGTTGCCATTTCTGGCAAGACAAAAAGCAAGGGCGGTGCCATACGACCCCGCCCCCAATACTGACACTGAAACCGACTCAGAAACCGAATTCGACTTCATGTTCACCTGCTCCATGGAACTAATTAGGCGTCCATTTTAGGCGCTTCGCCTTGCGCTTGTTGTGCACGTTTTTGCACATAAGCCGCAAAGATAGCGTCAAAGTTAACAGGCGCAAGGTTAAGTGGAGGGAAGGTGCCACGGTTAACCAAGTTAGAAATAGTTTCACGCGCATATGGGAAAAGCATGTTCGGGCAGAACGAGCCTAGCGTGTGCGCTTTGTTTTGATCTGGCATTTCGCCAATAGCAAAAATACCTGCCTGTTGTACTTCGCAAAGGAAAGCAGTCTCTTCACCTAGTGTTGCAGTAACAGTAACTGAAAGTACAACTTCAAAAGTGTTTTCTTCTAGTTTGTTAGTGCTAGTGTCGATGTCTAATTTAATTTCTGGCTTCCACTCTTTAGTGAAGATAGCCGGTGCGTTTGGAGATTCAAAAGAAATGTCTTTTGTATAGATACGCTGAATATTGAACTGAGCACCTTGTTGCGCCTGTGCGCCTGCTGCTTCACCTGGATTTGTCTGATTTTCGTCAGCCATGGTATTTCCTATTTAATTGTCGTTTTAATTTAATGTAGTGCGTTGCTCTATGCGCTGACGCTTACGCTAAACCCAGCATAGAGTTTAGTTTGCTTTGTGCTTCTAAAGCCATCATATCGTCACAGCCACCAACGTGCTGATCGTCAATGAAAATTTGTGGGACAGTCCAGCCGCCATTTGCGCGTTCAATCATTTCGTCGCGTAGCTCGGGCTTAACGTCTATTGGGTATTCGATAAATTCTACACCTTTTTGCGTTAACAGTGCTTTCGCACGATGGCAGTAAGGGCAATGACCCTTGGTGTAAAGTTCTACTTTGCTCATAAAGGTTACCTGTTATTTAGAAACGGGAAGGCTGGCATTTTGCCACGCGTTCATTCCGCCTTTTAATACATTCACATTCGCGAAGCCATCTTTAAGCATCGCATTTGCTGTACCACGAGCCTGATTACCCATAGCGCATACTACGATAATGGGTTTGTCTTTGCTGTTTTCAAGTTTCTTGAAGTTTTTCTCACGCACTTCTTCAGGTTTAATTTGTCTGGCTCCTAAAATGTGGCCAGCTTTAAACTCTTTTGCAGGTCGTGTATCTAACACTATCGCATCATCTTTATTAATTAAAAGTGTTGCTTCATGTGTGCTTAATTCTTTTACTGAAGATGTCCATGTACTGATATAGCTAAATATCAACATGGCAATCAGCGCAACCCAAATACCAGCAAGAATAATATTGTTGCTAGCAAATTCTATTAGTTGATCCATTACCTCTAACCCTGTCTACAGACCATGAAAAGAGTGCAAAGTATATAGAAAAATGGGCGAGAAACCAGCTTACCTTTCAGTTAGCTAAGAGACTTTCACCATGCTTTGATCATAAATACTTTAGATGATTGATATTACGAATAAATTGCACTGGGCATATGGGAAGCCGTCAGATACACTGGATGTTGTTATTAATAGTAGTGGTGAAATACAGCTAGTCAGGCAGTTGGCATCATTGCAAAGGTAGAGGTTTTAAGCGCACGTTATGTCAGCACGTTCTTTTCTTTCAGTTATCGGATGCATACTAGCTCTGGCTGTTATGCCAATTGGAAGTGATGCGTTAGCGCAAGACGGCGACGCTAGTGCGCAAAGAGAAAAGTTAGCTAAACTTCAGGCCGAGTTACGTGCACGACAGCAAGTGCTTGAAAACAATAAAGCCAGTGCAGAAGAGCTAAAAGCCGTGCTAAAGGCTTCAGAGCTTGATATCGCAAAAGTTGCAAAAGCGTTATCTACCACCGAACAAGCACTTAAAAGCGTTAAGCAAGAAGAAGCTACGCTAAAAGAAGAGCAAGATGCATTGAAAGTTGCTATTCGCAAACAACAATCCTTACTGGCAAGTCAACTTAAAAGTGCGTTCATGGCAGGTCACTATGACTACGCTAAAATGCTTTTCTATCAAGACGATGCGCGTACTTTTGAACGTGTTATTACCTACTATCAATACGTGGCGAAAGCGCGCCAAAAAGAAATCGAAAGTTTTAGAAGTAATGTCGCAAGACTTGAAGACGTTACTGCCGAACTCAGTGAAAAAGCATCGTCTCTCGCCGACCTCAAAGACGAGCAAGAAGGTCAGCGGGCAGTACTTATCACCCGGCAAGCCGACCGCAAAGCAACGCTAAAGAAAATAAATAAAACCATTGCTTCAGAAAATCAGCGCATTGCGTCCTTACGAGACGATGAGAAAGCCCTTAAAGGTGCTATAGAAGCAGCGCGTATAGCCGCTGAACGCGCTGCCCGTGCCGCTGAGTTCAGCATGAATGGACTGGCTAAGCGAAAGGGTAAACTTCCCGCACCTGTAAAAGGCAGAATACGCCATTTATTTGGAAGTCGCCGCCAAGGCGAAGTATCTTGGAAAGGTATTGTGATAGACGGCGCTGAGGGCGATCCTGTAAAAAGTATTGCGCCAGGGCGAGTATTGTATGCCGATTGGCTGCGAGGGTTTGGTCTAGTGGCTATTATCGATCATGGCGAAGGCTACATGAGTGTTTATGGCCACAATCAAGCGCTACTTAAGCAAGCAGGTGATGATGTAAGTCAAGGGGAGCGTATTGCCCTTGTTGGTCGAAGCGGTGGTCAGGAATATCCTAACCTTTACTTTGAAATTCGTCACAAAGGCAAGGCGCTAAATCCGAAAGCTTGGTTGGATTAAATCGTTAACGCCACAATAATGTTTAAGCAATGACTTCAAATGTCGCTGTATCCGGTAAAGGGCGTTGAGGTTTGCCTTGACCTAAGCCAGCCAGTTCACCAATTTGCTTAGCATCGAAACCTGCACTACTAAGCGCACTTTCTAATGCCTTTCCTGGCTCTATGCCTTCACTTTTCAATTGCTCAACAATAGACGTCGCGTTTTCACTGGTAAGTGAATCAGCGTCGTATTGCTCTAAAATCGATTGCAAAGCCTGTGTTTGCTCGTCAGTAAGTGATGTTTGCTGACCCTTTGGTGGCGGTGGTGGAGTACTTGGTCTAAGTTGTTGTGCTGCTGAAGAATCATTAATACCTGAAATCATAGTGAAACCTTAAATGCTGGGTGGTCGTTAACCATAAAGTATCGACCTCTCACTGATTTTTTTAGTGCGTAGCACTAGATTTACGCAACATTTACCTCCCTTTACAAAGGTTGTTCATGATTCACCTGTAATAAGACAGCAATAAAAAACTAGTTTTGTTGAAAGTACGCTTGTTGTTGGTATGCTTAACGTTAAAGTGAATACATTCACACAGTGCGCTTAATAATAATGATGAAAAACGGATGTGACCTAGATGCTTTTGCGTCTGCTAATGCCTTGTATAATCTTTGTTTTATGCGGGCTAATTAGCCCTAAAGTAAACGCAAAGTCAGACATAATAATAATATTAGATGACCTGGGATACAGGCCGTCCGATGTCGCTGCTTTTGCCCTCCCTAAAGAAATTACGTTTTCCATACTTCCACAAACTCCATTGGCATCTGAAATTGCGCGCCGTGCTGAGCAAGAGGGCAGGGCGGTTATGCTTCATATGCCCATGCAAGCCCAAAACGGTAAAAACATGGGCCCGCTCGGGTTAACCACGGATATGTTTGCCGGGGCTATTACCTATAACTTGCGCAAAGCGATGAAAAGTGTGCCGAACGCAGTAGGTGTCAACAACCACATGGGCAGTGCCTTTACCGGTCAGCAAGAAGGAATGGAAGCACTGTTAAAAGAGGTGAAGCGCCAAGGCCTGTTCTTTGTCGATAGCAGAACTACTGTGCTAACTAAAGGTGAAGAAATTGCGCAGCGTTTGGGTGTGCCTAGCGCAAGCAGACAGGTATTTCTGGACCATAAATTAGAGCCATCGTTCTTGTTGAAACAGTTTAACCAAATGAAACGCATCGCTGAAAAGAATGGGCACGTTGTGGTGATTGGTCACCCTCATCCTGAAACGGTCGAGTTCTTGAAAACGCATTTACCCTTACTTGAAAAAGAAGGTTTTACTCTTACTTCCGTAGCCGACTATTTTTCACACGCACCCAAAGTGGCTAAACAGTTTGGTAAAGAAGGGAATCAGACTGCTCAAATCACTCGTGTAGATGTAAGCAAAACCAGCTCTGAAATAAGTGAAAAGGATAGGTTTGTTAGCAGAGGGTTTGTGCAGAGTACTACTTTATCTAAAGAAAGTACTGCAACCAAAGAAAGTACCTTGGCCAAAGAGATGACTGAACTCTCGACTACAGCGCCTAACGAGTAACATCTTCGCCTTTTTTCTTACTTAATTAGTCTATTTTCATCTCGATAAGATCAAAATTTAATGTGGGAACGTTTCTCATTTTCGTGAGTCTGTTATAATATAACGTCTCTGGCGAATAATTCGCGTATACATTTTCAAGCACGGTGGTAATTAGAGTAATGACTCCAATTGACGAGAATCCAACAAAACTAGACAAACTTGGCATTTGGGTGTCGAGCTTGTGTGCGCTGCATTGCCTTGCGCTGCCTGTTTTGGTGCCTCTGTTACCGCTTATTGGTTCTAGCTTTTTTGCACAAGTATGGTTTGAAAGAACTATTCTGACGTTCTCACTAATCGTAGGGGCAGTAGCCTTGATTAGCGGTGCCATTCGCTACCACGGCAAATATTACCCGCTGGCACTACTGTTTACTGGTGGCGCAATTTACTGGCATAAAGATATTTTTGGGCATCATTACGAGCCATTTACTATTGCGGTAGGGGCAGGATTAATTGTAGCGGGTCACTGGGTCAATATGCGCCTGTGTCGACAGTGTAAGTGCTGCAAAAATACAGTGTTTTCAGACCACCTATCTACTGAGTTTAAGTAGCCAGTAAAAAAGAGTTTAAAGAAACGAGCCAGTGGCTCGTTTTTTTATATCTGGTGTTATTAAAAGAACTTAGGCTTACGAAAAAAACGTGACCTAATCAGATAGGGTATTAAGTGCTACATTTGGCAGGTTAGTAAATATGCCGGTTACACCCCACTCTTTAAGCATTAGCATATCTCTAGGTTCGTCCACTGTATAAACGAATACATCAAAGCCTTCCTGCAGCGCAGTTTGTACGAACTGCTTATTAACCGCGTCTAGCGCAATATTTACCGAGTAAGCACTAAGGGCCCTTGCGCTTGCCGTGCAGTTTAATTCATAGCTTGCGGTTAAAGCGCCAATTTTTATTTCCGGCCATAGGCGTGTGATCGCTTTAAGCCAGTGATGATTAAATGAAGAGATAAGTAGCTGGCTAGTGCTTATGTTGCTTTGCTTCAGTGCCTTCTTTACGTCTTCTACCCAGCTATTTACGTCATGCAGATGCTTAATTTCAATGTTGCACCACTTATCACTTGGAACGCATTGAAGGGTTTCTGAAAGAGAGGGGATGTGCTCGCCATCGCCAATGTCCATCTGTTCGAGGGATTGCCAAGGCGTATCTAACAAATAACCTGTCTCGCGGGCTCTACGTGTAAGGGTTCTATCGTGAAAAACAATAATGCCGCTTTCGTGTTGATAAGTATCAAATTCAATGCCGTCGGCTTCTTGTTCGAAGGCCAGCTTAAAGGCTTTTAGCGTATTTTCTGGGGCGGCTTTACTAGCGCCACGGTGGGCAAAAATTAGCATCTACATTCCCTTCTCAAGTCTCAGAGCGAACGTTACTTATCGTTCGCGCTGTGTAACTTATGCGTGTTGAGCGTTTCATAGACTGACGCCGACGTTATAAGAATGCCGCCTAGCAATGCGCTTAAGCCGGGCTTTTCATTGAGTAAAATTATGGCAAGAAAAACACCGTAAAGCGGCTGCATGCAGGCAATAAGTGAAAATGTCTTTGCCCGCAAGTGACGCAGACTCGCCGCAATCAAAGCATGGGGAAGCGCGGTAAATACAGTGCCTAAAAGCAACAGCATTAGCCAAGAGCTCGTTGACGCCGAGGCTATTTCCGCACTGCCTATTGGCAGCATTAATACACTGATAACCAAAGTTTGCCACGCCATAGCTTGCGCACCGCTGTAGTGCTTAAAATGCTTACGGTGAATTAGGTTTCTAAACGAGTACAAGATGGCAGATGCAATACCGATAAGTACCCCAAGGGTAACGTCATTTTCCAGTGATGTTTCAGGCACAATCAAATAAACACCAATGACTACCGTTAACGTAGATACAATGTCCTGCCACACCAGCCTAACCCGTTCGAAAAAAGGTTCAATGAGCACTGTGATGACAGGAAAGGTAAATAGCGCAATCATGCCCACAGATACGCCAGCATATTGCATTGCGGCAAAATAGGTAACCCAATGTAGCGCCATTAAAAGCCCTAGACCAAGAGCGACGCCATAATCTTTTCTGGAATTTAGCTTTATTTTATTTCCGGCCAGTTTCAAAAATGCCAGCAGGGCGATGCAAGCAAATACTGAACGCACCAGCGTAATGTCACTGGCACTAAGTGGTACAAGCCTAGAGAAAAGGGCTGTACCACCTAATAAAATGACCGTGAGGTGAAGCGAAATCAGGCTTTTTTTAACAGCATCCATAAACTAGCTGTCAGCGCCCTCAGATGGTGTTTCTTTTTTTGTCTCACCTGCATCGTCATCGAACTCATCGCTATTTTGCTCAGGCTCTGGCGAGGCAAGGTCTTGTGAAGCTATCTCTTGTGAAGATAGTTTTGAAGCCATAGGTTCACCTAGGCGAGTAACCATACCTGGGGCAATATCTTCAAAGTTGATCATGTCTTTTTCAAAACATACCACAATGGTAGAACCCAGTTTAAAGCGGCCTAGCTCGGCACCTTTTTCAAGGAAAACAGACGCTTCTGTGTCTTTTTCATATGACCAGTGCTGAACGTTTTTACCTGCAGGTGGCGTAACTGTGCCTGCCCAAACGGTCTCAATACTAGCCACTATAGTTGCGCCTACTAATACCATAGCCATTTTGCCTACTGGTGTATCAAACAGCGCCACAACACGTTCGTTACGTGCAAATAGACCAGGTATATTTTGTGCCGTAAGCGGATTTACTGAAAACAATTCGCCTGGCACATACAGCATGTCAGTTAGGGTGCCCTCAACTGGCATATGAATTCTGTGATAATCGCGAGGGGCTAGGTAAATGGTAGCAAATTTACCATTTTTGAATGGTGCTGCTACTTCAGGCTTTCCACCTAACAACGTAGTTAAGCTAAAGTCGTGACCTTTGGCTTGAAAGATACTGTCACTATGAATATCGCCAAACTGACTTACTGTGCCGTCTACGGCGTGGATCAGTACATCTTCGTTTTCGTCAATGGTACGCGCTTCAGGCTTAAGCGGGCGGGTGAAGAACTTATTAAAGCTTCGGTAATGTTCTGGTTTTTCATGCAGCGCTTCAGTCATATCAACATTGTATTGTTTGATAAACAGCTTGATGAAAAAGGTGGTTACGCTACCCATTTCCGCTTCTGCAAGTTTGCCTACAAGGCGTGAAAGCAGGTGCTTTGGGGTAACGTATTGTAAATTAACTTTAAGCCAATCTAACACAAAATATCTCCGTTTCTTTTATGCAAGCAATAACGCATTGCATAGATAGCGTTATTGTATAGTAAGTCGTAGTATTAAGAGCAACTTTAGGGTTATGAGTGCTTACACAAAAGCATAAGCATATGGTTCACACTGCAACGTTTTCTTTAATGGCTTAGCCTCGCCAATTAATTTCAGTAATAAGTGATGTGCTTTTCAAACGTGTCTGCAGGTTCGGCGTTTCAGCAATGCCAAAACCCTAGGGCAGTTGTTATGCCCCGGGTGGCTGACTATGGCTAGGGCGCTGCTCTTCCATGGTGGTTAAAATTCTATGGTAGCTATCGAAGCGTTCAGCGCTAATTTTTCCTTCTTCTACAGCTTCTCTTAATAAGCAGCCAGGGTCATTTAAGTGCTTGCAGTCTCTGAATTTGCAGCCGCCCAAATAATCTCTGAACTCAATAAAGCCCCATGTAATTCGCTCGGTAGGAATATGCCACAAACCAAATTCACGTACCCCTGGAGAATCAATTAAATCACCCCCAGCCGGTAAATGAAGCAGTTTAGCCGCTGTGGTTGTGTGTTGCCCCAGTCCTGAGTTATCTGAAATGTCACCCGTTAACTCATCCGCGTCTGGCAGTACTTGGTTAATAAGGCTCGATTTACCAACACCCGACTGCCCTACGAAAACGCTGATATTATCGTTAAGGTATTCATTAAGTGTGTTGATTCCTTCGCCAGTTTTGCAGCTGGTAAACAGTACTTCGTAGCCTAGTTTTTCGTAGGTTTTAAGCTGCTCCGTAACGTTTTCGCGTTCTTCATCGCTAAGCAATTCTACTTTATTAAGGACAATGAGCGGCGTGATACCTATGTCTTCACAGGCAACCAGGTAACGGTCGATAATATTCAGTGAAAGGGTAGGTAAAATAGCGCTGACCACAATAATGCGGTCGATATTTGCGGCGATAGGCTTAATGCCGTCGTAATAATCTGGGCGAGTCAGTACAGAGTGTCTGTCTTTTACAATTTCGATGACTCCGCTTACACCCGACTCGGCGTCATCCCCTTTACTGAAAAACACTTTGTCGCCACATACCACAGAGTCTACCGTGCGGCGAATGTGACAGCGAGATACTGCACCGTTTGCGTCTTCAACGTCGGCGTGTTTACCAAAGCGGCCGATTACCGTGCCGCTTTCTAGCGTGCTTTCATCAAGGTTCGCCGCGCCCTTTGAAGCGTGCTTTTCACGCAAGCGTTTGCTTCTATTAGCTGCCACTTGTCGTTTCTGTCGTTGTGTAAGTTTTGGTTTTTTCGCCACGATTCTTTTCTAGTTTCACGTATACTATGTCAATAATACCGTTTGTAGGGCATGGTTGCCATGTCTGTAGCGCAAAGAGGAAAGTAATGAGTAAACACGACAGTAACCTTGTTTGGATAGACATGGAAATGACAGGGTTAGATCCTGAAACCTGTGTAGTAATGGAAATTGCGACCATAGTTACCGATGCACAGCTTAATATTTTGGCAGAAGGCCCTGTGATTGCAGTACATCAAAGCGATGAAGTGTTAAACAATATGGACGAGTGGTGCACACGCGTTCACGGGGACAGTGGATTAACTGCGCGCTGTCGAGAAAGTAAAATAAGTGTAGAAGAGGCGTCTGCACAAACCATTGCCTTTTTAGAGCAGTGGGTAGATGCAGGTAAATCGCCACTGTGTGGAAACACCATCGGGCAAGACAGACGCTTCATGGTGAAGTACATGCCCGAGCTTGAAGCTTACTTTCACTACAGAAATGTTGATGTAAGTACAATAAAAGAGCTAACGCGCCGCTGGAAGCCTGAAATATTAGATGGTTTTGAAAAGAAAGGGGTGCACTTAGCGCTAGATGATATTCGCGAGTCTATTGAAGAAATGCGCTATTATCGAGAGAAAGTGTTTACGATTTAAGCATTCGAGCATCGAGGTGCAAAAAAAGTAGAATTAAAGGTTGCGTTACCCCAAAATTTTTGTAAAATGCGCACCACTTCAAACGAAGTACCTCTTTTGTTGCGGGAATAGCTCAGTTGGTAGAGCACGACCTTGCCAAGGTCGGGGTCGCGAGTTCGAATCTCGTTTCCCGCTCCAAATTTAAATCTGAATCTAATCAGATATCAAAAGATGCACAGCATCGACTCTATGCGGGAATAGCTCAGTTGGTAGAGCACGACCTTGCCAAGGTCGGGGTCGCGAGTTCGAATCTCGTTTCCCGCTCCAAATTTCTCAGACACCTCAAAAATTAAAACTTATCTAGTTTTTAAGTGCGACCCCTTGAAGGGCCCGCGACCGAGTGTCGGCCATTGCTTCGCAACGAGTTCAAATCTGTTTCCCGCTCCAATTTTTTCTTCAGTATTCATATCCCATAATCGCAGTTACTTTGTAAGTGAAAGCTATCTGAACTTTCTTCTTTGTTAATGCTCAACTACTAGGTGCTTTTATGGATGGATGCATTAATGGTAGAGTCAAGGATTGATAGATATGAGCTTGAGAGGAACTGTTTTACTCAAATAAGCCTGCCAAACGCTTCTGCTCTAGGTGCGTTTATACTTTCTCTAGGTATCAATGGGGCATTGTTACTCGCGTTGGCATTCACCACAGAAAACCAGTCTGTAAGTAAGCAACACTTTCCACCCGTATTATTAAAAGCAATATTAGTAACGCCAACGACTGCCCCTCAAAAGAGCGAAATTGATTCAAAACCAGAGCATGAGAAAGGTAGCGACCTAGAACATAGCGCTGCCATTGAAAAAACTAAAAAGGGTGAGAAAGTATCGAGCGCTAGCAAAGTGGTTGGCAAACCTAAAGAACCACAGAAACTATTGGTAAAAGAACCTTCACCAAAATTTAAAGCAAGAACAGAAGAAACCAAGGTTAAAATTCGCGATGCCACACAAGATTATATCAATCGTTTGAACGCACAACGATTGCATGATATCGCTAATCAATCACCTTCAAACCAAACCCATTCGAATGTGAAAAGAAACCCTAAGCTTTCTAACTCCTCCAATACTGAAAACGAAGACTTTCTAAAAAGCATCGAAATAGTCGTTGATTGCAGTTCAATAAAAGGGAAGTTATTTAGCACACTCAGTAAAAATAAGGGAGTAAGGATTGAGGATCGCGATTTTCCTTCTGCACCCGGCTCTACAACCGTCCAGGGAACTGTAAAGTGTAGGGATAACAGTCGCTTCAATGATTATATTAATCGTCGACTAAATAACGAATGATTTTTTAAGTTTCTCGTTTACATCACATTATTCTCTGGTTCTGGATATTAATTCCAACGCCTTTGCATCAAAATGGTGCGCTTGTGGTTAGGTTGTAGATTAAAGTCTATAACTAATTGAAGTGTAAGTTAAAAAGCCATTGTTTTGTGAGTTCTTATACAGTGCGCCTGCCTCTTCTTGTGTCATTGTTTGAGATTAATTGCACTTTAAATGAATAAATACCCTGTTTTGATCTGGCTTTTACTGGTTTTTATATTAGAATGCGCGCAAATTCCGGCACGTATTCTGCTGAGCTATAAGCTCTAGACCCGTTTCAGCGAATAGTAACGATAGATAAAAGTAAGGCGACCAAGAACGAGCCGGTACGCATAATTACCCAATTCACGCTAGAAACACTCAATCAGAAGGACTCTGTTATTCCAACGGAATGGGCTAGTGACTTTTTAGTAATGTCCATTTAAAGAGAGAGAACATGCAGAGTAAAAGTGCTCCTTTTCATATTTCCGCTGTAGCAGGCGCAGTACTAGCCGCTTGCTCAAGCCAAGGCGCATACGCCCAAACGGTTGCAGTAGACGAAAAACAAATTGAAAAAGTAGAAGTAACCGCAACGCGAAGAAGTGGCACCCTTCAGGAAGTGCCTATTAATATTTCTGCACTAACATCTGACGTGTTAGACCAACAGAATATTGAAGATCTTGACGGCGTAGCCCGATGGGTACCTGGTCTTACTGTGACAGATCAGGGCGGGCGAAACGACTCTCCAATTATCGTACGTGGTCTAAATACTAATTCATCAGGTCCTGGTTCAAATGGGGGCACGGTAGCCACTTATTTTGGTGACATTCCTCTTTTCCTAAACATGCGTCTTGTCGACGTGGATCGGGTTGAAGTTCTTATTGGGCCGCAAGGTACGCTTTATGGGGCCGGAACTTTAGGTGGCGCTATTCGCTACCTTCCGAAGAAAGTTGACCTAGAGTTTATGTCTGGTGAAGTGACAGGTGATGTATTCAACATCAGCGAAAGTGACTCGCTAGGCGGAGAAAGCAGTATTGTCTTTAATGCACCTATTATTGATGGTGAATTAGCGGTACGTGCGTCACTAAACTATTTCAATAACCCTGGCTTCCTTGACTACAACTATGTAGTAAGAGAAGGCGGTGTATCCTTGCCTGATCCAGACTGGTCTAACGAAGAAGAAGTAAATAGCAACTTAAAACAGGTTGAAGATGCCAACGGCGAAGACACGCTAACCGGTCGTATTGCAGTACGTTGGGCGCCAAACGATTGGTTTGACAGCACTTTAACTTACTTCTATCAAAAGCAAGACGTTGAAGGCCGTTCTATTACCCATTACGACGCCCTTTCCTCTGAAAATCCTTTAAGCGAAGTTATTGGTGAGTATGAGTCAGCGTATCGCTATGAAGAGCCTCGCGAGAAAGAAGACGAACTTTTAAGCTTAGAAATGAGTGCCGATTTGGGCTTTGCTGAATTAGTGTCTGCAACGGGTTTATCTAACTTTAATGCAAACGGTCAGCGTGACCAAACAGACTTGCTAATTCGCTTAGACTATAGCTACGAAGAATTTCCAGCATTCTCGTCTTACACCGAAGAAGAATCTGAACGGGAAGTTTTTACTCAAGAGCTTCGCTTAGTGTCACAAATGGACGGTCCTCTTTCTTGGATTATAGGCGGTTTTTATTACGACTTAGACAGTGAAGGTAGTAGTAAAGAATTCACGCCTAACTTTGATGTGTATGCTATCGAAGTGTGGGGCGTAGATGGTAACTACCGCCCTGACTCCCTTGAATACTTTTCAGTAGACGAAAGCGAAGTGACTGAAAAAGCGCTATTCGGTGAACTATCTTACGAGTTAACTGATGATTGGGATGTCACTCTTGGGCTTCGAGCATATGAGTACGAGGTATATTCACGCTCGGCAGTAGACTTGCCACTTTACTACTCAGTGTTTGAAGGTAGGGCATCAGACTCTATTGTATTAGATTATGGTGAGACGGAAGCTGACGATAGCGGTACGCTACTTAAATTCAATACTAGCTATCAGTTTACCGCTAATACTATGGGTTATTTGACCGTTAGTGAAGGCTTTAGAATTGGTGGTGCAAACGGTGTTGCTGCTTGTCCAGACAATGTTGATGATTTGAATAATCAGATTGTTTGTGCAACGTCGGAAGAGCAACTTTTTGAGGCAGATACTACCACTAACTACGAGCTAGGCGTTAAAACCAGTTTCTTTAGAAATAAGCTTCAATTAAATACGGCGCTATTCTATGTTGACTGGCAGGACCCACAGGTATCTGGGGCAACAGTTAATGGTCAGCAGCCTATTATTGTTAACGCAGAGGGTGCAGAGTCGAAAGGAGCTGAGTTCTCGGTGCGTGGTATTATTGGCGACAATATCACGACTTATGCAACATATGCCTACACAAAAGCTGAGTTAACAGCCGACGCACCTTTCTTATTCGGCGTGTTCGATGACCAAGGTACAGAGCTTCAAGATTTCTACGATGGCAAAGAGGGTGATCGTTTACCAGGAACGGCAGAGCATCAGTTTTCATTCGGTATTACTTACAGCCAAGAAGTATTCGACGACAAAATGCTAAACGTAAACTACGGTATCACTGCGCAAAGCGATGTGTATACCACCGTTGGCCTTCGCCAAGATGGTGAAGCGCTACCTGGTTATGCTGTGAGTAATCTAAACGCCACTATTTCAGATGAAGACTGGTCGGTAACGCTTTATATCGACAACTTATTTGATAAGTATGCATTTACTTCTACCCGTCGTAACGTAGGTGATATTGGTTTAGGTCAATTCAACGATACCCTAGAACCTAATGGTACTGAAATACAGCGAAACTATGGTCACTATGTCCTAACGCCGCGTACTGTAGGATTGATGTTTAAGTATCAATTTGGCATATAGTATAGTTACTGCTGTACGATACAATATAGGGGCGCTTACGCTTAACGTGTAAGCGCCTTTTTTGTTTAATAACGGTTTTAAAAAAAGATAAAAATGAATACAAGCCAAACTCGCTTAGAAGATGCCGTTAGGTTCTTAACACAACGAGATTTTAAGCAAGCGCACCGCTGTTGCGTTGAAGTGATTCAACAATACGGGCCGCATGCTCATGCCTATTTTTTACTTGGCATTATTCATATTGAAATTGGCCAAATAGAAAAGGCGATCGCCTTGTTAACGAAGTCTAACGAAATAGAAAACCGTCCTATTACTTTTGCCTATCTAGCGAAATGTTTTGCGTTAAAAGGCGATATGCAGCAAGCGTTAGAGTATGTGGCTCGTTCGCCAGTAGAGAGCCTTTCCCGTGCACTCGATTTAGATACCGTTGGCGTTTCACTTTCTCGAGTCGGCCTACATGAAAAGGCTATCGCTTATTTTGAAAAAGCACTTACGCTAGCGCCAGCGAATCCGCAATACCACTACAACTATGCTGTCAGCTGCAAGTTTGCGGGGAAGTTTGAGCTGGCTAGAAAACACTTTGAAAAAGCCATAGACAGTGAACCTCATTTTTTTCAGGCACATTTTGCGCTGTCTGATCTTGGCGGTGTATCAGCTGAAAATAATCATCTAGCACGACTTGAGCCTCTAGTTGAAAGGGTAAAGGAAAACTTTGATGCGCGTCTTCATATAGGGCATGCGCTTGCCAAGGAGTATGAAGCTATAGGTGATTACAGGCGTGCTTTCGACGCGCTAAATCACGCGAAAGCACCCCAAAAGGCGCGTAGCGAAAGCACACTGAAAGATTATCAGGCAATATTCAGCACTCTTCATAGTAACTTGCAGGCACAGGTAAACTCCGATTCCATTTCTATTAGTGGTTCACAAAGCGACGCTCCAATTTTTGTTGTTGGTATGCCGCGCAGCGGCACAACGTTAGTTGAGCGGATATTAAGTCATCATTCGTTAGTTGCCTCTGGAGGAGAGCTACAAGATTTTGGCGTTGCTGTTAAAGAGGTAACTCAAACTAGCAGTCAACTAGTGCTCGATAAGCATACTATCGAAAGGGCATATGAATGCGATCTTGCTAAAGTTGGAGAGCGCTATCTCCAGCGTACGGCTTTCTTGCGACAAAATTCAAAACACCTAGTCGACAAACTGCCGTTTAACTTCTTTTATATCGACCTAATACGGCAGGCTCTACCTAACGCGAAAATAGTGTGCTTGTTGCGAGATCCTATGGATACTTGCGTGGGTAATTTTAGACAATTGTTTTCTATCCATAGCCCTTATTACGCCTATGCTTACGACCTTGATGTCATAGGAAAGCTGTATCAAAGTTTCGAAAAATGGGTGAGAAAATTTGCTGAAAATTACCCAGATGCTATTCGCCTGCAGTCATATGAGCAACTTGCTCAGCACCCAGAAACTGAAGTTAAAGAGCTATTGGCGTATTGCAATCTACCTTGGGAAGAACAATGTTTGCGTGTTGAAAATAACAAGCTTCCGGTATCAACAGCCAGCAAAGTTCAGGTAAGAGAGCCAATAAATACTCGTTCAATTGGACGCTGGAAGCGCTATGCCTTATACACCGAAGCATTACAGAAGTCTTTAGGTATTAATGATTAGAAAAATACAGATTCATTTGCAACGTATAAAAGTAACGATTATGTTAACGTTATATCTACTGGTCTAACCAGGTGAGCGTGAAGTCGGTGCGTTATCATCGTGCTTCTGAATTAGTACTTTCTAGAAAAGCGGCGTTAAATACTATGTCAAAGAACTACGTACTCAATACTTATAATAAATTCCTTAAACTGCCCTTTGGCAAAAAGCTGTTTAGCTGGTATTCGGCGCGCAGAGCACCTTATTTCTCAACAGTTTCACCACTTATTACAGACATTAGACCTAACTACTGTGAAGTGCTTATTAAAAAGCGCAAAGGGGTAGAAAACCACATTGGCACGGTTCACGTCATTGCAATTTGTAATGGTTTAGAAATGGCCATGGGCTTTATGTGTGAAGCATCAATTCCTAAAAACCTTAGGTGGATCCCAAAGGGTATGGAAGTGAAATACCCAGCAAAAGCAGACTCAGATATTCGCTGTGTCGCCGAAGTGCCAGCAGATGCGTGGAAGCCTGGCGATTTACCTATTTCAGTTAAAGCGTACAACGCTGAAGGCATAGTGGTTGTAGATGGTACTATTACGGTTTGGGTAAGCGAAAAACGCTAAACTATGTCGTGTTATTTGAAGGTCGCTTTTGCGGCCTTTTTTTATGTCAGTTTTAAAGCACAATATTAAGTTTTTACGACACGCTTATTTCTATTTGACAGTATTCAAAAACACATCTAAGAATAACGTGGTAAGCGATTAAGGCGCTATATCGGAAGTCTATTTCATTCAACTATTAGCTGGCAGCCCTCTATTTATGTAACACGAGGGGGCCGCAATGAAAGAGGTTAAGATGTCTGTAATCACAAAAGAAAAAATCACCAGAAAACCCTTCGCAGATAAGAAAAATTACCCTTACGGCTTTGCGCGTTCAGGAGATTTTTCAATTAACGAGAGCAAGCTTTTGCAAAGTCACGGAAGCTTGTTTGCTGCACTGGTAGACGGAAAGATCACGCCGGAAAACGACGAAGAACAAGCCTATTTAGAGTCGGCTCTCGGCCATCGCGAGCCCGCAACGCCTCAAGAAAAAGCGTGGTTAAAATACCAAGCGCGAATCAATAGACCAAAGACCGCTAGCATTTATGGCTCTAAGCGCCCATCTTCAGAAGAGGTTGACGATGATGAAGATATAAGCGATAACAGTGACATTGATATTAGCCTCGATGATTAAGGCTTTGCCTTCATTTACAAAAGGTAGATAAAGGCGCTTTCTTTTCGCTCGTCATTTTTATTGTTCACACTGTTAATATTGTGTAAATAATTATCCTATTTTTCGTCAATTTGATACTGGTGTCGAAATATTTATCCTAATTATTGCGAATATTGGGATATATATCTCACTTTTACGCAATTTGGTGTTTTATCTTCCTATTACCTTAGATATAGTCGGGGCATCGTCAACGTACGCTGACAAACCCCCCAACCCATTACAGGAGAAAGCACTGTGAAAATGATGTCGGGCGCAGCCATGGTGGTTGAAGCGCTAAAAGATGTAGGAGTGACACACGTGTTCGGTTACCCAGGTGGTGCCGTACTAGACATTTATGATGCGTTATTTGCGCAAGATGATGTCAAACACGTCCTCGTACGTCATGAACAGGCAGCCGCCCACATGGCGGATGGTTATGCACGTTCAACTGGCAAAACCGGCACAGTGCTCGTCACATCAGGTCCAGGCGCAACGAATACTATTACAGGTATTGCTACTGCGTACATGGACTCTATCCCGATGGTAATTTTATCGGGACAGGTGCCGTCGAAGCACATTGGTGAAGACGCATTCCAAGAAACTGACATGGTAGGGTGCTCGCGTCCTATCGTTAAGCACAGCTTCTTGGTTAAGCGCGCGGTTGATATTCCAGAAGCGATTGCTAAAGCCTATTATATTGCTAACACTGGCCGTCCTGGTCCGGTGGTTGTAGATTTGCCAAAAGATATTGTTAACGTAGCGGAAGAGCACCCTTATGTGTATCCAACTGACGTTACCATGCGTTCTTATAACCCTACCGAAAAGGGCCACCCTAAGCAGGTTAAGAAAGCGGTCGAGTCGCTACTTAAAGCAGAACGTCCAGTATTATATGTAGGTGGTGGTGCAGTAGCTTGCGACGCGTCAGAAAAAGTTATTGAGTTAGCTGAAAAGCTAAATGCTCCAGTAACTTGTACGCTGATGGGGCTTGGCGCTATGCCGGGAACACACAAGCAATTCATTGGTATGCTCGGTATGCATGGTACGCTTGAAGCGAACAAAACCATGCACAATGCCGACTGTATCATTGCGCTAGGTGCACGTTTTGATGACCGTGTTACCAACAACGTTGATAAATTCTGCCCTCATGCAGACATTATCCACGTTGATATTGACCCTGCATCAATTTCTAAGACCGTAAATGCGCATATTCCTGTAGTAGGTTCGGTAGATAAAGTACTTGATCAAATTTTAAGCCAGGTAAATAAAAAAGATTTATCAGGTCAAAGTGAAAAGCTCGCCGATTGGTGGCAGCAGATAGAAACATGGCGTTCTCGTGAGTGCTTGAACTACGCACAAGGCGAAGAAACTATTAAGCCACAGCGCGTTATTGAAGCCTTGTATAAGCATACCGACGGCAAAGCCTATGTAAGCTCTGATGTAGGTCAGCACCAAATGTTTGCGGCGCTTTATTATCCTTATGATAAACCGCGTCAATGGATTAACTCAGGTGGTCTTGGCACTATGGGCTTTGGTTTACCTGCGGCGATGGGCGTACAGTTTGCCCACCCAGGTTCAACGTCTGTGGTAGTAACAGGTGATGGCAGTATTCAAATGAATATTCAAGAGCTGTCTACTTGTTTGCAGTACAACTTGCCTATCAAGATTATCTCACTGAATAACCGTGCTCTTGGTATGGTTCGTCAATGGCAGGATATGATCTATAAAGGGCGTCACTCACACTCGTATATGGATTCAATGCCTGACTTTGTGAAGTTAGCAGAAGCTTACGGGCACGTAGGCATTAAAGTAGACAAGCTCGACGAGCTAGACGCAGCAATGGAGAAATGTTTCAGCTACACAGATCGCTTAGTGTTTATGGACATAGCAGTAGACCAAAACGAACACGTATATCCAATGCAAATTAAGTTTGGCGCAATGGATGACATGCGCTTAAGCAAGACGGAGCGAACCTGATGAAACGTATTATCTCTGTATTAATGGAAAACGCCCCTGGCGCACTTTCTCGAATTGTTGGTGTATTTTCTCAGCGTGGTTATAACGTTGACTCACTATGTGTGGCACCGACTGACGACGAAAGCCTTTCACGTTTGACCATCATCACTCATGGCGACGACAAGGTTATCGAGCAGATCACTAAGCAGGTAAACAAGCTTATTGATGTGCTAAAGGTCGTGGATCTTACTGAAGGTACGCATATTGAGCGTGAGCTTATGCTGATTAAAGTCGCTACCCGCACAGAGTCGGTACGCGCTGAAGTGAAGCGGAATTCTGATATTTTCCGTGCGCGTATTGTAGATGTGAACGTAAATAACTACACCATTGAAATTACTGGTACTACAGATAAGTTAGATGCGTTTGCAGCAACTATGGGGCAATGCGCTGAAATTATCGAGTCATCACGCACTGGTGTTTGTGGCCTAGCTAGAGGTGATAGGGCGCTTCGTCCTTAAACATCACTCATTGTATCGTTTTTAAAAAAGCTGTCTTACGACAGCTTTTTTTATGGGTGCTCACCTAAGTTAAGTATCGCGCCCATAATAGGCTTCAACGCGCAACGCTAAGCCATACGAGGTTTTGAAATCCTCTTTTCGTAGCCATAATACAAAGGGTTCAACTTCAAAGAAAAGCCAATCGCGCAGCATGTTGTTACGCCATCTAAACCCGCCGTAAATTTCTTCTACGCGATAGTTAGGTTGGCTCAACCCCTCCACCATTAAATGGGGTATAACAGCGTTATGTTGATCTACTGAGAACAAATGATGTACTTCGTGGCGCCACAACCAGTCGTTAGTGTCATCACGAAAATAAAAACGGTTATTTTGGCGAATGAGATGTTTTTTGCTCATTTCGTATTGAACTGCCCACCCAAGTTCAGCCCCTAATCGGTCACGGGTATAATAATAAAGCTCTGCGTCATAGAGCATGGCCCACTGTTTGGAAAAGGCGAAGGCGTCTTTGTATCGCGTCATGGCATAGAGTTGGTCGCGACGTCCTGCGCCGACTCTATACGAATAATGTGAATCTTGTTCTGGGCGAAACCTTAGTGCAATAGTCGTCCTATCGCGGTCGTTATTTCCGGTGTCTCTCGCTGCCCGTATTGTATTGTTCTGCGTTTCGTCTTCATTGTCACTTAATAGTAAATCAACGCGCTCTTTTAAAGCTGGCAAACGAACGCGAATACGAAAGCGTAAGTCAGTATCTGTAAGCATACTGCTTCTTGGCTCCCATGAGAGTTGAATACGGCCTTCCGCTCTTGCTTCTTTACGCCCTGAAGTGATTGGAAGGCTATCGCTTACAAACAAACCATCGAGCTGCTTTACCGTAAAGTCCATAGTGTCAGTAAAACTGCGCTGCCAAATATCAAACCACTGCTCATTGTCTTGTGCCTGTGAGGCAGACGTTATGTCATCCTTCGACGTGACAGAATTTGTAGTATGGGCATGCGAAGGTTTCATGGCGTCTTGGTCAGCAGCACTTCTACTGGTCGTGTTTACGGGGTAATTCAACGTGTGCGGGGTATTATTCAGCGTAGAGGGAGCAGAGAGCAATAATTGGCAATAGACAACGGTAAGACACAGCATTGCTTACTAACTCCTTGTAAAAATTAGAATAGTTGAATGTATTTGCTATTCGCTTTTAAGATATACAGAGAATGTATTGTCGCTGCTAAAACGTCAATCTTTATTCATTCGAGTAAATATTCAGGTGAAAGCATTGGCGGGCAATGGCATACTGTGTACAACGATGTAATGGAGATTATTTTTATGGGTGGTATTAGTATTTGGCAGTTGCTGATCGTACTGGTTATCGTAGTGCTTTTGTTTGGTACAAAACGACTTAAAGGTATCGGCACTGACTTAGGCGGCGCAATTAAAGGCTTCAAAAAAGCAGTGAGCGAAGAAGACAAAGACGCCGACTTTGAGCAAAAGAAGCAAGTTGAAGAAAAGTCAGCGGCTGAGCCTGTTTCGACAAAAACACAGAGCGACGTTAAAGAAAAATCCTGATGTTTGATATCGGCTTTTGGGAGCTATTGGTAGTAGGCGTATTGGCACTCCTTATTTTAGGGCCCGAACGACTGCCAGGTGCCATGCGCTCTACTATAAATACAATTCGCAGCGTGCGTAATGTAGCAACGGGCTTTAAGCAAGAAGTTGAGCATCAGCTGCGTGTGCATGAATTGCATGAAAACTTGAAAAAAGCAGAGCAGCAAGGCCTTAAAGATCTTTCACCTGAACTTGAACAAAGTGTCGATGAGCTAAAAAAAGCCGCCGAGTCGGTTCAAGAACCATATAAAAAGCAATAAATGTCTGACGCTAACAATCTCATTTCTCATTTAATTGAATTACGCAGCCGTATTCTCAAAGCGCTTTTGAGCGTGCTAATTGTATTTGTGTGTCTTGCCGCTTTCGCACAAGACCTTTACCAGCTGTTAGCAATGCCCTTACTTGCAACGCTACCTGAAAACTCAAGTATGATTGCAACCGATGTTGCATCGCCCTTTTTCGCGCCGTTTAAACTTACTTTGGTGCTGTCGTTTTTCATAGCTATCCCCTATGTGCTTTATCAAGTGTGGGGCTTTGTTGCGCCGGGCTTATACCGAAATGAAAAACGCCTTGTTGCGCCTCTGCTTTTATCAAGTACCTTACTATTTTATGCCGGTATGGCTTTTGCCTACTTTGTCGTATTCCCTATTGCGTTCGCATTTTTTACCAGCGTGGCGCCCGAAGGAGTAACGGTAAGTACCGATATATCGAGCTACTTAAATTTCGTATTGAAGCTGTTCTTCGCATTTGGGGTCTCATTCGAGATACCCATAGCCATAATTCTGATGTGTTGGACTGGCGTAACTGATGCCAAGTCGCTAAGAGCTAAACGCCCGTATGTGGTTGTAGGTGCTTTTGTAGTAGGCATGTTACTGACGCCACCAGATATTATCTCTCAGACTCTGTTAGCGATACCAATGTGGTTACTATTTGAAGTCGGCGTTATTGTAGGTGGCTTTTATGCGGGTAAAAAGCCAAAAGAAGAAGAGTCAGAAGAAGTCACTGACAATACATAAAAGTTTTAAAGAGCAAGGAATAAGAATGAAAACTCGACTGATATCTATTGCCACATTATTGTGTGCTTTTGGGGCGCTTAACGTTCACGCTGAAACTGTAGCTGATGCTATGGAAAAGTGCCGCAACACAGACAATAGCTTAAAACGTCTCATTTGTTACGACAATATTGCTAAATCGCTGAATCAATATGATGGCACAGATGCATCTGTCAGCCAATTGCAAGCGTATAAATCGCAATCAGCTGCTAAACCAAGAGTGCAAGCTGAACCGAATAAACGCCCTGCTGTAAGCGAACCTACTACCGTACAAAAGCCTGAGAATGAATTTGGTTTAGAGCATAGACGTGATCTAACTGCTGAAGCCTCAGAGATCTCACTCACTATCGCATCGTTTAAAGACTCTCTTCGAGGTAAAAAGATTATTACGTTTAGCGATGGCTCAGTGTGGCAGCAAAGCGATAGTGCTTACTTGAAGATTGAAGAAGGTCAGCAAGTATCAATTGAAAGAGGCCTGCTAGGGTCATTCTTTTTAAGCGTAGAAGGTGTTAACAAACGCATGAAAGTAAAACGCGTTAAGTAAATGTCTTGGTTCGACGCAGGCGTCAATCTGCTTGATAAGCGTTTTGACGCCGAAGAAGTCATACAACGTGCGCAAGACGCCGGTGTTGATAAACTGTGTGTCATTACCACTCATCCCAATGAGTGGGATGCCGCGGTAGCGCTTTATAAAAAGTACCCTGATCAGTGCTGTTTTACCATCGGTGTACACCCTCATAACGCGAAAGATGTCACTGAAAGCGACTATGACCGTTTACGTGAGCTTGCTCAACATAAAGGGTGTGTGGCTATAGGTGAGTGCGGGT
This sequence comes from Alteromonas sp. PRIM-21, assembly GCF_027563165.1. Lineage (NCBI taxonomy): Bacteria > Pseudomonadati > Pseudomonadota > Gammaproteobacteria > Alteromonadales > Alteromonadaceae > Alteromonas > Alteromonas sp. PRIM-21. Next base: position 142,072 of record NZ_JADOEK010000010.1, read on the forward strand.
TAGACTTTAACCGTAATTTTTCTCCTCAAGATGTACAGTTAACGGTTTTTGAAGCGCAGTTAAAATTAGCTACGTCATTAAACTTACCCGTGTACTTACATGAAAGAGATGCCTTTAACGAGCAGATTAGCTTGTTGACCCATTATATGCCAAGTTTGAAAGGGGGAATTGCCCACTGCTTTACTGGCACGGCTGAACAGGTAAAAGCGTATGTGTCATTAGGTCTTTATATCGGTATCACAGGGTGGGTATGTGATGATAAGCGCGGTGCTGACTTACGTGATGCTGTAAAGCATATCCCGCTGAACAAGCTTATCCTTGAAACTGATGCCCCATATTTATTTCCAAAAACACTTCGTCCGCGTAAACGCAATAATGAACCCGCTTTTTTGCCTCATATCGCTCAGCAATTAGGCGAATATCTGCAAGTTGACACTGATAAATTGCGTATTAGCAGTTATGCTAATAGCTGTGAGTTGTTTTCTCTCAGCTAAACATAGGTTTATATGCAGACAAATCTAAAAGCGATGCGCAAGTATGATGCGGGTCTCATTCTTATCACTGCCCTTGCCGTGGTAGCATTTGCCATAGTTCTGCTTAACCTTTCACCAGCCTCAAGCCTGTCCCCTCGGTTTTCACAGTTAATCTATCTAAAAGAAACTCAAGGGACGACACTTGATTTCAATAGTGTTGTTCAAACACCAACAAGCGAATGGACGCAAGTCTCGTCCCCAGTGAATTTAGGAATGAACACCGATGTGCACTGGTTTTCAATGGTAGTTGAGCCAACGAAAAGCAGCCAAAGCCGGTTTCTCTTACATATTGACTATCCGCTTTTAGATAATCTGGATGTAGCGGTATATAGCCAAGTAGGCACTAGACCCATTGTGACTTACTCTAGCGGCGATGGGCAAAGCTTTGATGATAGACCCATTGCGCACGTCAAACCCTTGTTCCCCTTACCTGACAGTGCACAGTCTCAGCGCATCATTATTAAACTGCAAACATCGGGCAGCGTTCGCCTTCCCATTCGTATTTGGGAAGAGACAGAGTTTATAGAATACACATCAACAAGAAACTTGGTATTAGGCATCTTTTTTGGCGTTTTGCTAGCAATGGGCGTGAGTAACGCGTTTTTAACTGTCACGACTAAAAACGTGTCGTTTCTGTTTTATTCGGGTTATGTAATCAATCTAGCGTTTATTTTAATGACGCTTCATGGTTATGGCTTTTCATATATTTGGCCCACAAATACTTGGTTTCAGAGCAAAGCAATTATCGTATTTGCAAACGCTACTATAATGTTTGCGGCGCTATTTACTCGTAGTCTTCTGCCCATTAAAAATTACAGTAACAAACTCGATAGCGTGACCAAAGCTATTGGTTGGGTTTGCGGCTTGAGCATTGTTGCGGGTCTTGTTCTGCCTTATTGGCTAATGATAAAAGCGTTTCTTTTAGTATTAAGCCTTGTTGTCATTTTTATCCTAGCTCTGGGGGTGTGGCTGTCTCTTAAGCGAGAAGCCGTAGCGCGCTATTTTACAATTGCTTGGGGCTTTCTATTAATTAGCGGGCTGTGTGCAAGTTTAGATAATGTGAATATTATTCAGCTACCTATTTCGTCTAATGACTTGTTAGTGATAGGTGGCACCGTTGAAACCTTAATATTGGCACTTATCCTGGCGATTAATTACAGCCACAGTCGTGACGACTTAATTGAGGCACAGCAGTTTGCCCTTGAACAAGAAAAACAGGCGAATACCGCTAAGGAAAATTTGTTGGAGGTGCAAAAGCGCTACCAAGATGATCTTGAATATAAAGTCCAGGAGCGAACGCTTGAGTTAGAAATAACACTGCGGGAGCTTTCCGATGTGAATCAAGAGCTAGAAAGACTTAACGCAATAGACCCGCTTACAGGGGCCCATAACCGCCGCCACTTTGATAAGCGATTGCGGTCGGAGGGAAGGCGCAGCCGTCGCGAGCAAACGCCTTTATCACTGATCATTGTTGACGTGGATCACTTTAAAAAAATTAACGACGAATACGGACACGACGGCGGAGATGCGTGTTTAATTCACGTCACAAATGTCTTTCAAAAACTCATCCATCGCCCAACAGATGATTTGTGTCGCATAGGTGGTGAAGAGTTCGCCATTATATTGCCTAATACCGACTTAAGCGGCGCATACCACGTTGCTGAGAATATTCGACATAGCTTAGAAAACAGTCCACTTGAATACGAGGGACAAATGATTAAGCTAACCGCCAGCGCAGGTGTTTCTACAACCATTATCGCGGATGAAGAGCACGCGCAAAGTTTATTTAAATATGCTGATGACTGCCTGTACGAAGCGAAAGCTTCAGGGCGAAACACAGTAATACACAAACATTTACAGGAAAAACTATGACGTCTTCACCTTTCCCTCTCCGTCGTATGCGTAGACTGCGTGCCAAAGATGCGTTAAGAGGGCTTGTGGCAGAGCACAGGCTAACTACGGATGATTTAATCTACCCCGTCTTTGTGTTGCCTGGTGATAACGCAAGGGAAGCCGTACCCTCTATGCCTGGTGTTGAAAGACTTTCTATTGATTTGCTGGTTCAAGAAGCCGCAAATTGGGTAGCATTGGGTATTAGAACTATTGCACTTTTCCCTGTAACACCTATGTCCCTTAAGACCGAATGTGCCAGTGAGGCATTTAATCCTGATGGCCTTGCTCAACAAGCTATGAGGGCGCTTAAAAAGGCGTTCCCTGAAGTCATGCTGATGTCTGATATTGCATTAGACCCTTTCACGTCTCATGGACAAGATGGCCTTCTAGATGAAACGGGTTATGTGATGAACGACGAAACCGTTGAGGTTCTCATCAAACAAGCTTTGTCACATGCCGATGCTGGTGCTGACATTGTGGCGCCTTCTGACATGATGGATGGCCGCATTGGCAGCATTCGTAAGGCACTTGAAGAAGCAGGCCATATCAACACATGTATTATGGCTTATTCGGCTAAATACGCATCGGCTTACTATGGTCCATTCCGTGATGCCGTCGGCTCTGCCGCAAACATCAAAGGCGGCAACAAGAAAACCTATCAGATGGACCCTGCAAATACCGATGAGGCGCTTCATGAAATTGCTCTTGATATAGAAGAGGGCGCAGACATGGTAATGGTGAAGCCCGGCATGCCTTATTTAGATGTTGTACGACGCTGCAAAGACGAATTTAAAGTGCCGACGTTTGCCTACCAAGTAAGTGGCGAATACGCCATGCATCAAGCTGCTTTTGCTAATGGTTGGCTAAATGAAGACGCGGTAATTTTAGAGTCTTTACTTGCATTTAAACGCGCTGGGGCGGATGGCATCTTAACCTATTTTGCACCTAAAGCAGCAGAGCTGCTAGCAAAGCAAAATGGTAAATAGACATAAAAATTAAGTGGCATTGAAATGCGTGTGCCAAAGAAAAGCCGTGCTAAGCACGGCTTTTTTAATCATAGAATCAATATGTGAGTATTTACTTACACACAAGCTCACACCCAGCTTTGTGCTGTAGCCAGCACTCGTTAGCTAACTCAGCGTTAATTAAAGGGTGAGACTTTAACCAGCCTTCAGGGAAAGTAAGTGTCCACTTACTTTCATCACATTGTAGCGAAACTTCCGGAATATGTTTGTTCTGGCGGCGTAGACATAAGACTACCGCTATGCGTAATACTCGAAGCATGCCTTTTAGCATAGGGCGATAATCTTCGTGGTACTTATCAAAAATTTCTGCATCAATCGTTAAACGATGCTGCGCAACAAGGTCGCGAATTGCTGATCGTTGCAAGCGAGTAAACCCCGGTAAATCGATATGACTTAAAATATATTCACCGTGTTCGTGATGGCGTTTATATTCAATATGAAGACCAATTTCATGCAATTGTGCAGCGGCCCCTAAAATAGTTTCCGTATCTAGATGGCAAATATTTTGTTGAGCACAAAGCTGGTGGCATAAAGCTAGCGCCACATGGCGAACAGAATTAGCGTGGTTTTTATCAACGTGATAACGTTGCTTTGCTTGGTTGAGTGTTTGTTGGCGTCTATCGTTTTCAGTAACGTTATCTAACATTCCGTAGATAAGCCCTTCGCGCAATGCCCCGCCAGAAATATTCATATGTTTGATATTCAGCGCTTCAAACAAGCTGATAAGAATCGCCAACCCAGAAGGGAAAATAGCTTTTCTGTTGTCTTCTAATCCGTCGATATCAAGGCTTTTAATACTGCCGCATTCGATGCACTGCTTTTCCAAGTGATACAGATAATCTAAGCGAATGGCATCGCTGATACCCTGCGCTACCAAAATTTCGGTAATCGCTTGCGGCGTCCCCGACGCACCTAAGCAATTTTCCCAGTCGAAACACAAAAAAGCGCTCGATACATCATCAATCAATGCATGGGCCGCTTTTTTAGCATTAATGAAGTTCTCTTCGGTTATGGTACCGCCCGTGAAATAACGCTCCATAAAAGTCACACAGCCCATATCCAAACTTTTCAAGTGGATAGGCTGCATGTCGTTACCGATAATAATTTCGGTGCTGGCGCCACCAATATCAATGACTAGGCTGTTACCTTGGTTAGCTGACGTATAGGCTACCCCTAGGTAAATTTGTCGCGCTTCTTCCTCGCCGCTTATCACGTTGAGCTTGTGATTAAGTATTTCTTCAGCTTTGCGAATGAAAATATGGGCGTTGGTCGCAAGACGCAGGGTAGCAGTAGCGACTATTTTGATATTAGATGATGGGATATCTTGCAGACGCTCCGAGAAAACTTGCAGACATTGCCAGCCGCGCTCCATGCTCACATCATCAAGTGCAAAGTCATCGTCTAAGCCAGCGGCTAAACGTACTTTTTGTTTAATTTTCCCTATTATCTGCACACTGCCGTTAACAACGTGAACAATTACCATGTGAAAGCTGTTAGAGCCTAAGTCTACGGCGGCATAATACTCGCCGTAGGTTTGTGCATCGTGCTGGAGTTCTGCCTGCATAAAATCTCGTTTCTTATTAACTACCCTTACGCCTTATTATTGCGCTCTGCTGTTTCTGTTTTGAGGCTTGCCTCGGCCTCTACCGTTACCACGGCGTGAAGAGTTGCGGTTGTTGGGCGTGCGTCTTCTACGTGGCTTGGGCGGCGTTACATCATCAAGCAGGGCGCTGCGGTCGTAATCGGTAACCGGAATTGCTTTTTGAATGTATTGCTCGATAGCAGGTAAGTTTAGTGCGTATTTCTCACATGCAAAACTAATTGCGACGCCGCTTTGACCTGCGCGGCCAGTACGACCTATTCGGTGCACATAGTCTTCCGCATCGTCAGGGAGGTCATAGTTAAATACGTGAGTAACCGCGTCGATATGAAGGCCTCGAGCTGCAACGTCAGTTGCTACCAAGATATCAAGGCTACCCTTGGTAAAGCCCTCTAATATCCCTAGGCGCTTTTTCTGCGGTACATCACCGCTTAGTAAGCCTACGCGATGTCCATCAGCGGTAAGCCAGTCGGTGACTTTCTCACAGCTATTTTTAGTGTTGGCGAAAACAATCGCTTTTTCTGGCCACTCTTCTTCAAGTAGCGTAAGAAGAAGTAACATCTTGTCATCGTCAGACGGGTAAAATAGCTCTTGTGAAACGCGAGTAGCCGTGGTTTGTTCCGGAGCAACCTGAACATGAGTCGGGTTATTCATATGCTCATAGGCAAGTTCTTGTACGCGATAGCTTAGCGTAGCTGAAAACAGCATGCTTAGGCGGTCGCTTGCTGGTGGCATACGGCGGAATAAAAAGCGGATATCTTTAATAAAGCCTAAATCGAACATGCGGTCGGCTTCATCAAGTACGGCAACCTGAATATTATTCAGAGTAAACACATTCTGTTTATAGTAATCAAGAATGCGTCCCGTCGTACCAATTATAATATCCACCCCTTCTTCCAAAGTTTCACGTTGACTTTGGTAACCTTCGCCCCCATAAATCAAACCAAGCGACAATCCGGTATGCTCACTAAGCAGTTTGGCGTCGTTATAAATTTGAACGGCGAGTTCTCTGGTCGGGGCCATAATAATTGCGCGTGGGCCATTTGATTTGCTGTTATCTGCATTTTCTGCTTTGCTTAGCAAATAGTGAAATGTAGCCACCAAAAAGGCAATGGTTTTACCGGTTCCTGTTTGAGCCTGACCTGCAATGTCGTGACCTTCCAATAATGGAGGCAGTGCAAGTGCTTGAATTGGTGTACAATGTGAAAAATTAGCTGCCGTTAAGGCGTCAACAACCTTGCCGTTAATCGGCAGGTCGGAAAAATGAGTATCAGTTAAGTGAGTAGGCATAGCTTATAGCTTATCAGTGCTTGCATTAAAAAACAGTTTCTATATAACACTTATGGTCGGGCTGAGACAAATCAGCGACAGACCAATAATGGAGAAAAGAATGAGCGACAAAATTATCCAGTTATCTGACGATAAATTCGAAGCAGATGTTATCAATGCTGAAGGTCCTGTACTGGTTGACTTCTGGGCTGAATGGTGTGGCCCGTGTAAAATGATCGCACCAATCTTAGAAGAAGTTGCGACCGAGTTTGAAGGCAAGTTAACAGTTGGCAAGTTGAATGTCGATGAAAATAACGAAACTCCACCTAAATATGGTATTCGTGGTATTCCTACATTGCTACTTTTCAAAAACGGTAACGTTGCTGCCACTAAAGTTGGCGCGCTATCAAAAGCTCAATTAACAGAATTCCTAAACGAAAATCTGTAATTGAAACAAAATAAAAAGCCGGTGCGAATAAAGCGCCGGTTTTTATTTGCATCACAGGTACTTACGAATTGTTTTAGAAAAGGGCATATCAATTTATTTAACATTTCGGTGGTAAAACGCTGGACGTTGATTAAATATAGTGCTAACTTTTCCTCAGCGCTCATCCGAGCAGCATTCTGCTTACGCCCACATCCGGGTGATATCAAATCTAAACTAGAACAGAGTGACTTTAAGTCCTGTAAGCGAAGTTCAAGCACAAAGACCCACCAGTATGAATTTAACTGAATTAAAGAACAAACCAATAAGCGAGTTGGTTAACCTGGCCGAGGAAATGGGCCTGGAAAACATGGCGCGCGCCAGAAAACAAGACATCATTTTCTCAATCCTAAAGACACACGCAAAAAGCGGTGAAGATATCTTTGGTGATGGGGTACTAGAAATTTTACAGGACGGTTTCGGCTTCTTACGCTCAGCTGACTCTTCGTATCTTGCAGGGCCAGACGATATCTATGTATCGCCAAGCCAAATCCGACGCTTCAACTTGCGTACAGGTGATACGATTGCTGGAAAAATTCGTCCACCGAAAGACAGTGAACGATATTTCGCTCTGTTAAAAATTCGCGAAGTTAACTTCGACAAGCCTGAAAACTCACGTAACAAAATCCTTTTCGAAAACCTTACACCGCTTCACGCAGCAGACCGCTTGCGTATGGAACGCGGCAACGGTTCAACGGAAGATATCACGGCTCGTGTACTCGATTTAGCATCGCCAATCGGTAAAGGTCAGCGTGGCCTTATCGTTGCACCGCCTAAAGCCGGTAAAACACTCCTGCTTCAGAATATCGCCCAGTCAATCGCCGCTAATCACCCAGACTGTGAGTTAATGGTGTTACTTATCGACGAGCGACCGGAAGAAGTAACCGAGATGCACCGCCTTGTTCAGGGGGAAGTTGTTGCATCGACCTTCGATGAACCAGCAAGCCGTCACGTACAAGTGGCAGAAATGGTAATTGAAAAAGCGAAGCGTCTTGTAGAACATAAAAAGGACGTGGTTATTTTGCTAGATTCGATTACCCGTCTTGCTCGCGCATACAACACTGTAATTCCTTCATCAGGTAAAGTACTTACCGGTGGTGTTGATGCAAACGCACTACACAAGCCTAAGCGCTTCTTCGGTGCTGCACGTAACGTTGAAGAAGGCGGAAGCTTAACCATTATCGCAACAGCGCTAATTGATACCGGCTCTAAGATGGATGAAGTTATCTACGAAGAGTTTAAAGGTACAGGTAACATGGAACTTCACCTTAACCGCAAGATTGCGGAAAAACGTGTATTCCCAGCTATCGACTTTAACCGCTCAGGTACCCGTCGTGAAGAGCTACTTACTGCGCAAGACGAACTACAGAAAATGTGGATCCTTCGCAAAATTGTTCACGAAATGTCTGAAATTGATGCCATGGACTTCCTTATCAGTAAGCTGTCGATGACCAAGACTAACGATGAGTTCTTTGACGCAATGCGTAGACAAAAGAGCTAATCGCGACTTAGCAATAAGTTGATATATACATAAGGCGCCTCATGGCGCCTTTTTTGTTTCCCAGTTTACTTAGTGGTTTACCTTATACTTCCGTCTAATATTCACGGCTGGGCGAATGGGGTATTTTCAAGTGCCTGCTAATTCTTTGCTGCAATTGTAGAAGCATTGGTGTGTTCTCCTTTAAGATGATTTACTCTGTCTAAAAACATCAAAGGAAATAAGAGATATGAATCGGATATTGCTGTCACTTGTATTTGCTGGCCTAGCCTCTTTTACAGCTAGCGCTAACCCCGTTAACGTTGATGAACTGGCTAACAAAGTCGAGTCAGACGTTATTAAATGGCGCCATCATTTTCATGAGTTTCCAGAGCTGTCGAACCGCGAGTTCAAAACCGCTGAGTATGTGGCTGATTACCTTAAAAGCTTAGGCTTACAAGTTCAAACCGGTGTAGCTAAAACCGGGGTGGTAGCAATATTAGATTCTGGCAAGCCTGGCCCCGTGGTTGCCCTACGAGCGGATATGGATGGGCTTCCGGTCAAAGAGCAAAACGACCTAGCATATCGCTCTACGCAAGTAGGCGAATATAATGGTAAAGAAGTGCCAGTGATGCATGCTTGTGGTCACGATACGCATATGGCTATGCTCATGGGTGCTGCAAAAATCCTTACCGAAATAAAGGGTGAATTAAAGGGTAAAGTGAAATTTATTTTTCAGCCTGCAGAAGAGGGCGCCCCCGCTGGAGAAAAAGGCGGTGCTGAAGTTATGGTGGCAGAAGGCGTATTAAAAAATCCTGATGTTGACGCTATTTTCGGTTTGCATATTAATGCCAACACCGATGTGGGCAAAGTGCGCTATAACGCCGGTGGCACTATGGCCGCAGTAGATCCGTTCAAAATTGTTATTCACGGTAAACAAGCGCATGGCGCTTATCCGTGGAAAAGCGTAGACCCAGTAGTTACTGCTGCGCAAATGATAATGTCTATTCAAACCATTGTAAGTCGTGAATTAAAACTGATTGACGACGCCGCAGTGGTATCGATTGGCTCAATACATGGTGGTAACCGCTCTAACATCATTCCAAATGAAGTGGAGATGGTTGGCACTATCCGTACTCTTAACGAAGCCGCTCGCGATCATATTTACGAGTCGCTTCCACGCAAAGTTAAAGCGATTGCAGAGAGTATGGGGGCGGAGGCAGAACTTACGTTACCACTAGATTACTATTACCCAATTACCTATAACGATCCAGAGCTTACAAAAGCCATGCTACCTACCATGCAGCGTACCGCTGGCGTAGAAAATACATTGCTTTCCAAGCCGGTAACCGGAGCAGAAGACTTTTCATTTTTCCAAGAGCAAGTTCCAGGCTTATACGTTTGGGTAGGCGGTAAGCCGCTAGATGTATCTGAAGAAGACAGCCCCGCTCATCACACGCCAGAGTTCTATGTTGATGATGAGGGAATGAAGCTGGGTGTGAAGCTACTTACTAACTTTACTTTAGATTATATGGCGCAACACTAATACTGGCGGCTGGAGACATGTATTGAAAATTGGTAGTAATTCGTTTTCCATTTCATGGTCTCTGGCCTTCCAAGCATTAATTGTATGTCTACTGGGTGCAGGTTTAAATGCGCTCTCTCCACCTTTTGACAGCACTGGGATAGCCGCATTTGGTATAGGAGCGGCAGTTTACGCCTCTCTTCGCTTTTCCCCTTTTATTTCAATTCCCATCGCACTGCTAACTAGTCTTCCACTGTGGTTAAACGAAGGCAGCATTGTAGGCAAAGAAAGTCTCACTCTTTTGCCAATAGTACTTAGCTTTTTCGGCTACGATAAATCGCTAAAGCAGGTGATCAAAGTAGGCGCAGGTTTCTGGTCTATCGTCTTTTTACCCATTTTGCTGTTAGAACACTCTCTGTTCGATGATGACAACGTGAACATGGTGTTCTCGGGTGTTTTAGTTACTTGGGTCAGCGGTGTATTTGGCTTAATCATCGGCCATTTCGCGTACTTAGCCATTTACGGTCTGAAGCGGCAAACTTCGTACAAATCCGAGCGGGTCACGCTTCACTTTCTCTTCGGGTATTTTTTCTCTGGATGCTTCTTTGTCGCTTCTATGGCGGTGATATATCTGTCAGTAAGCTTGTTTCAGCATCAACAAGAACGGCAAATTCACAGTTATATGACCCAGCGCGTTAAAGTGCTGGAGTTTCAGCTTTCAAATTTTTTACGTCATCATCAAAATGCTATTACCGCCACAGCAAAAGTACTTTCTAATAGTGGTTCGGAAAAAAATGACGAAAACACCGCAGACAAAAATCTACAAATTGTGGCTTCTCATAACCCTGAATTTTTAACCTTTTTGGTAGCCAATGAAGATGGTGATATTACGCATGCCTATCCACCAAGCATGTTGGAAAAAGCAAAGCGAAATGGGCGGCCGAATGTGTCTTATCGGCCTTATTTTTATGAGGTAATGCAAAGTGGGGCGCCATTTTTATCTAACGTTTTCCAAGGCCGCGGCTTTGGTAACGACCCCATTGTTGCGCTATCTGCGCCTATTTTAGATAGTAATGGGTCGCCTAAAGGTATTGTAGAAGGGTCATTATCACTAAAGAGCTTTCATTCTATTGATAGCCTTAGTCTCGGTGGATTCTCGATGTTAATCGAAGATCAAAAGGGTGAGGTAATTTACGCCTCAGAAGCGTTAGCGTTAAAGCCCTTAACTAAAGCACCGTTTTATTCATGCGAGCCCAAATGTGCCATTGAAGTTGATAATGGTCCTCAAGGTAAGACGTGGCTTAGATTTACTGATAATGTTTCTTTCGCCAATTGGAAGGTTAGCTATTATTTCGATAAACGGCTTTTGATGGCATCAATGAGTAGTTATTTACTCAAAGATTTACTTTTATTACTGGCTTTATCTGCGTTCGGGACCTTTACAGGCTATGTAGTAGCGAAAATGGTGGGAGCACCCATTCGCCGTCTCATTCGCTATATTGCAGACTTCGAACCTACACAGCAACAAGGAAAAAAAGCGCCGCAAAGAGCACTCCACATTCAAGAATTATCGTCACTAAGCGATGAGTTTATGCGCTTAGAAACCCGCTTGTTAGGTGCTTTTGATGAGCTTAAGAAAGCGCGAGAAATAGAGCAGGGGCTAAACGTAGAACTTAATGAGTTAAACCAGTCTTTAGAAAAACGCATAGAGGAAAAGACTGAGCATTTGGCGCTAGCGCTAAAAGAAGCTGAAGCTGCTAACGTTGCCAAAACCCAATTTCTTGCCAATATGAGCCACGAGATAAGAACGCCGATGAACGGTATCGTTGGCTCGTGCGAATTGATGTTAGACAATGACCTCCCTGAGCATATTGCAGTGAGAGCAAAAACGATTTCTCGTTCAGCTACTAATTTACTGATTATTTTGAACAGTATTTTGGATTGGTCGAAAATTGAATCAGGAAAAATGCTCAGTGATATCCAGCGCTGTGACATTCGAGAATTGCTTGTTGCTTCCTGTGAACTTTATCGCCATACAGCGCAGGTTAAGGGTTACGACATTGCGCTTAATATTAGAGACAATGTACCCGATGCTTTAAACATTGATGCTGGAAAAGTAGCTCAGGTTATTAATAATCTTCTTAGTAACGCGATTAAATTTACCAATGAAGGTGAAGTTTCGGTTGACGTTAGTTACGCGCACCAAGGACTTAAAGTTTCGATACAGGATAGCGGCATTGGTATCGCTCCTGAAAAAATACACCTTATCTTTGAAAAATTTGAACAAGCTGACACATCAACCACCCGCCACTTCGGAGGAACCGGTCTAGGCTTGGCCATATCCAAAGGGCTAGTTGAGTTGCTCGGCGGCGAGCTCTACGTTGAAAGTGAATTGGGCAAGGGGACTAATTTTACTTTCCATATTCCGGCCACTACGAGTAATAGCGATAAGCAGGAGCAACCTAAGACCTCAGCAACACTCCCCAGCCGTCTTCGCGTACTTCTTGCAGAAGATAACGATATAAACGCTGATATCGTGATGGATATGCTTAAATCAGCGAACATCAAATGTATTCGAACTAAGAATGGCAGAGATGCTGTACAAGCAGAGAAAAAACATGATTTCGACCTAGTTTTAATGGACTGTCAGATGCCCATAATGGATGGACTGACTGCATCCACACTTATCCGCAAAGAAGGTAGAAATAAAACTAAGATTAAAATTATAGCGTTAACGGCCAACGCATTTGTTGAAGATAAAAATGCCTGCTTAGAAGCAGGCATGAATGCGCATTTAAGTAAGCCTATACGCAAGCAAGTGTTATTTGACTGTATTGCCCGTGAGCTTACTAGCGTTTGAGGCTACGTCAGTGTCATCACTTGGGGCATCACTTACCAGTCGCAATACAATGTAGCCCAAGCACGCAGACACAAGAGAGCCCGCTAAAATTCCGACCCGCTCATCAAAGATTTGATTAATCCCGGTTTGTTCAAAAGCAAGTCCTCCTATGAACAGGCTCATAGTGAAACCAACGCCACACAGTAGTGCACAACCGTAAATATGCTTGAAGTTTAAATCGTCAGGCAGCTTAGCCAGTTTCAGCTTCACCATTAGATAGCAGAAACCAAACACGCCAATTTGTTTACCTACAACAAGGCCAAGAAAAATACCAAAAGTAACCGGGTGGAAAATACCCTCAGGGCTAATATTCCCAAAACTAATACCTGCATTAGCAAAGGCGAACAGAGGCAAAATGGCAAAACTTACAGAACCATTTAAGCCGTGCTCAAGTCGTGTTACGGGAGAGTATGACGCGTCTTTTTGATCCCGCATGGGAATAAAACTAGCCAATACCACTCCGGCTAACGTCGCGTGCACGCCCGACTTCAGCATAGCTACCCATAAGATGATGCCTACAAAAACATAGGCTGGAATATCCACTACATTTCGCTTGTTCATTTGCCACAGTAGTAACAAGCACCCAGCTGCAACGTACAACGCGCCAGCTGTAATGTTGTCGGTATAAAACAAAGCAATAATTACAATAGCGCCGATGTCGTCGATGATGGCTAACGTAACCAAAAATACTTTTAGGCTAGTAGGTACTCGGCTACCCAGTAACGCGAGAATACCCAACGCAAAGGCAATGTCTGTGGCAGCGGGAATCGCCCACCCTGCAATCGCCACAGGGTTATCCCAGTTTATGCCTACATAAATTAATGCAGGCAACGCCATGCCGCCAACTGCACCAGCAGCGGGTAAAATAATATCTTTAGGGTTTGCCAGTTCACCTTCACACACTTCACGTTTAAGCTCTAAGCCTACGTGAAAGAAAAAGACTGCCATCAAGCCATCGTTAATCCATAGCAGCAAAGGTTTATCGATAGCCCACGAACCAGCGGATATTTGAACTGGCATGCTGATTAAATGGTCGTAAAGTGTATCTAGTGGGGAGTTGGCAATAATGAGTGCGAGTGTTGTCGCGGCCATCAGCAAAATACCGGGAGCCGCCTCGCGGTTTAAGAAATCAGAGACCACGTCCTGTACTTCTTCTATCACTTCATCAAGTACGTCGGGTTCATGCTTATCTGTCATTAATAACCTCTTGCGCCATTTAACTACTAACACCGCAAAGCTTGTAGAGTCGCGGTTGCTAATCCGTGTTACAAGGCAGTTTTTCTACACAAATTAATTATAGTTAATACGGATTATTAAGTTTAGATAGATCACCCTTAAAGGTAGAGTGCTTTTACACGCTCGTACTCTATAGCGCTATATTTCACGCCATTTACGGTGGGATTTTGAACGGTTTTAAGCTACAATCGCGGCCTTTCCAAGGTTGTCCATTTTACCTACTCCGAGGATCTCTAGATGGCAAAAGTCGCGATTGTAATGGGTTCAACTTCAGACTGGCCTACCATGCAGCAGGCCGCAAAAATGCTGAAGTCGTTTGGTGTTGAATTTGAAGCGAAGGTGGTGTCGGCACATCGTACACCTAACTTGCTAGTAGAGTTTGCTGAAGGCGCTGCCGATGAAGGTTTTAGCGCAATAATTGCTGGCGCGGGCGGTGCAGCACACTTGCCGGGAATGATTGCCGCACACACTCATCTGCCGGTGTTTGGTTGCCCGGTAAAATCAAAAGCGCTCAACGGGTTAGATTCATTGCTTTCTATCGTTCAAATGCCGAAAGGCGTAGCAGTAGGCACACTAGCCATTGGTGAAGCTGGTGCAGCAAATGCGGGTCTACTTGCGGCGCAAGTTGTTGCGCTGCAAGACGAGAGTGTGCGTGAAGCCGTTATCGCTTTTAGAAAATCTCAGACTGAGACAGTACTTGCTTCAAGCAACACATTGGAGCTAGATGAATGAGAGTAGTTGTTTACGGCGCAGGCCAACTTGCTCAGATGATGTACTTAGCGGGAAGCCCGTTAGGTATTGAGGTTCAAGCTGTGGACGTAAACAACGATACCGTTGTACATCCAGTTAGCAAAACCCCACTCGATACAACACTAGCGCAAGCGCTAGAAGATGCCGATGCATTAACGGTAGAGTTTGAGCATGTCCCTGAAAGATTGCTTGAAGAAGCGGCTAAAACAAACAAGTTGATGCCGAATATCGACAGTATTCTAGTTGGTGCCGACCGCGTACGCGAGAAAAAGCTGCTTGAAAGCATGAAAGTAGCAAACTGTGATCACCAGATAGTGACCGACCTTGCTCAATTAGATGATTGCGTAAAACAGCTTGGTAGCAAACTTATTCTTAAAGCGAGTCGCGATGGCTACGACGGTTACGGACAGTGGCGTTTAAGTGATGAAGCGGATTTGCCAGCACTAAAAAGCTCGCTACAAGGCTTGGACTTAGAAAACGTGCCATTAGTGGTAGAAAAAATGGTGGCATTCGATAGAGAGCTATCATTAATTGGTGTACGCAACGCTAATGGCGACGTGAGAACCTATCCACTTGCTGAAAATCTGCATCATCAAGGTCAGCTTCATGTTTCGGTCGCGCCTGCAACTAGTGTGGATGATGCTCTTCAGGCTCAAGCTCACGATATTTTCGTGAAACTAGCTGAAGGCATGGACTACATAGGCGTGCTGGCAGTGGAGTTATTCCAAGTAGGCGATAAACTGCTTGTCAATGAACTTGCTCCGCGTGTACATAACTCTGGGCATTGGAGCCAGTCAGGCGCTGTAACCAGTCAGTTTGAGAATCACTTGCGTGCTGTTTGCGGTTTGCCTCTTGGCGATACGTCGGCCATAGGGCCTAGTGCTATGGTTAACATCATTGGTTGCAGCAGCTTTTCACGAGACCTGCTAAGCATTGATGGAAGCCACCTGCATTGGTACGGAAAGTCTGTTCGTGAAAAACGCAAAATGGGGCACATCAATGTCACCACTAATAGTTATGAAAGTTTAGGTGAAAAGCTCATGGCATTGAGCAAATATTTACCACTTGAGTACTTCCCGAAATTAGTTGGTGAAGCAACGCGATTAAAAGGTTGACACCCACGCGTTTATCGCTAGAATACGCATCCGCTGTCTAGGCAGCGGTTTTTAAAGTGTGCCGACTTAGCTCAGTTGGTAGAGCAACTGACTTGTAATCAGTAGGTCGCCAGTTCGATTCCGGCAGTCGGCACCATTTTTCTTTTTTCCTATGCCAAACTTACGTACACTTGCTTACGAATACTCATTCGGAGCAGACTGTATGTCACTTTTTTCCAAATCACTTAAACCTTTAGTTATCGTTACTGGCTTATTTTCTTTAAGCTTGTCTGGGACTATTTCAGCCCATGGCAATGATCATGATAACCACCACAAGCCAGAAGAGCAGCACAAGCACACCAGTAAGAAAACTGACGTTATGGTGATGAATGGTTACGCCAGAGCAACCTTTGCCTTGGCAAAAACCGGCGCAGTGTACTTTACTTTACATAATCAAAGTAAAAGCGATAAAACGCTGATATCTGTTTTAGTACCCCAAGATATAGCAAGTGATGCGCAAATCCACACAACGGTTATGCAAGATGACGTCATGAAAATGCGTGAGCTAACCGAAGGGGTTAAGGTTAAAGCGGGCCAAATGATTGCGTTTGAACCAGGTGGTCGCCACATAATGTTGTTGGGACTGACCAAAGGTTTAAAAGAGGGCAGTGAAATAGCGCTAACACTTAAGTTTGACGATGCGAGCGAGGCTAAGGTGAGACTGCCTGTTAAAAAAGAGCCGTCAGCTGGAAAAGAGCTATCAGCTGGAAAAGAGCCGTCAGCCAAAAAAGAAACGGGCGATGGCCATCATCATCACCATTAGTCAGGTATCTAAGACAAAACGCTTAACGTCATCGATTAATACGATGGGAGCAATTAACTAAACCGTTAATCTAAATCAAAAATTATAGAGTATTATTAACCTATATTATCAAGACCTAGATTTTTGATGGCCAAGAAACTGGTTGAACGAAAATCTTTAAAAGGGTTTCAACGTTAAGGAGTGTGACATGAGCAAGATTGATATTGGTATTTCTGAAAGCGATCGTAACGCAGTAGCAGAAGGCCTGAAAAAGCTATTGGCCGATTCTTACACTTTGTACCTTCAAACGCATAACTTCCACTGGAATGTAGAAGGGCCACAGTTCCGTGAACTGCATCTTATGTTTGAAGAGCATTACACCGAGCTTGCGGAAGCGGTAGACGAAATCGCAGAGCGTATCCGTACTTTAGGTGTTTCAGCGCCGGGCACATATAAGTCGTTCGCTGAACTTAGTTCAATTGAAGAAGTTGAAGGTGTGCCTGAGGCCAACGAAATGGTTCGCTTACTGACTCATGGTCATGAGCAAGTAGTGAAAACGTGCCGCGAATCATTAAAGCTAGCGCAAGATGCTGACGATGAATCATCTGCAGCGCTAATCGGTGACCGCATGCGTGTTCACGAGAAAACAGCGTGGATGCTTCGTGCAACGCTTCCAAAATAAATACGCCGCCGTGGTAAAGGTGGTTCGCATCGTTTAGACGACAAACTAACTTTATCGCATTAGCGAGTAAAACTATCACAAAGGGTACAGCAGCGCTGTACCCTTTTTTGTATACTGCTATAACTTAAAAAATAATAGAAGAAGTCTGTGCAACCAAACACAGCTTCTGTAAAAGAGGCTTCTAACGATGAAACCATTAAGCACTTTAGCAGTTAAATCCAAACCCTTAAGCACGTTAGCGCGCCCGATAGCGTGCGCAGTAGCGAGTGCAATGGCGCTAACGGTAAGCCAATTTGCCCTAGCTCACGGCGATCATAAGCATGGCGAAGCGCATGAAATTACTGACAGCGATATAACCGTAACCACGCTTGCTGAAGGTTTAGAGCATCCATGGGGCATGGTGTTTTTACCTGATGGCGACTTGCTGGTAACCGAACGAGCGGGTGGTATCCAACGTTTGTCAAAAGACGGTAAATTGTCAGGGCGCCTAAACAACGTACCAGAAGTGGTCGCACAGAACCAAGGTGGTATGTTAGACATTACCATCGACCCAGACTTTGCCAGCAACAACACAATTTATTTCTGTTACAGCAAAGCGAGTGAGACAGAAGGCAAGCCTGGCAGCAGTAGTAGTGTTGCAAAAGCCACGCTTACTGATTCGGGCCTTGAGAATGTCGATGTTATCTTCAGTGCCGACTCTATAGTCGATAATGGCTTTCACTTTGGCTGTCGCTTAGCATTCGATGCTAAAAAGCACTTATACGTGACCATGGGCGATCGCTATAAGTACATGAAAGAAGCGCAGAACACCGATAATCACTTTGGTAAAATTGTGCGTATCAACCGTGACGGCAGCGCAGTAGAGGATAACCCCTTCACCGATGGCAATGCCCCTGAAATATTTAGCTATGGTCACCGCAATGTCCAAGGCGTAACTATTCACCCTGAAACCGGCGCAGTTTGGGCGATGGAACACGGCCCAAAAGGCGGTGATGAAATAAATATCTTAGAGCGCGGTGCGAACTACGGTTGGCCAGAAATTACTTATGGCGTTGACTACAGCGGCGATATTATCAGCGATAAAACTCATATGGATGGTATGAAGCAGCCTTGGTTGTACTGGAACCCGTCCATTGCACCAAGCGGCCTAACCTTCTATCAGGGCGACATGTTTAAAGAGTGGAACGGCGATATATTAGTGGGTTCTTTGAAATTTACACACCTTCGCCGTATCAAGGTAGAAGATGGAAAGCCAGATGAGCAGTTCGAGTATGTTCGCGACAATCACGACCGCATCCGCGACGTAGAAGTGGGGCCAGATGGTGCTATTTACTTACTGACAGGCGCGCCCAATGGCAAAGTAGTGAAGCTGACCAAATAAGAGTCGATGATAAAAAAAGAAAGGCGCCACTTCACACTGAAGGGCGCCTTTTTTCGTAAACAGAGCTAAGAGTTTAAACCGATTTACTCGCTGTCTTTGTCTTTCTTGTAGCGCTCAAACCACGCCACAATATTTCCCACTTTTTGAATCAACCGAGATGGGCGGCTTGCAATGCCGTGTGATGCACCTGGAATTCGAACCATCGCCGCATCCACACCTTGCAGTTTCAGCGCTTGGTAGTATTGCTCGGTTTCACTGATAGGGGTGCGGTGATCGGCTTCGCCGGTTAGGAGCATAGTTGGCGTTACTACATTACCCACTAAACTTAGCGGGCTGCGCTGCCACAACTTATCGGCAATTTTCCAAGGCATATCAGCCATCCAATATTGGCTAAAGTAAGGATATGCATCAGCCGTCAACGAAAAGCTCATCCAGTTGATAACGGGTTTCGCCACTACTGCCGCACTAAAGCGCTCAGTTTTACCAATAGACCAGGCAGTAAGTGTACCGCCACCCGAGCCGCCGGTAATAAACAAGTTCTCTGAATCAACATAGCCTTGTTCAACAACGGCGTCTACCACGTCCATCAAGTCGTTGTAGTCTTCTGACGGGTAGTTATGGTGAATTAAATTACCAAAGTCTTCACCGTAAGAGCTACTGCCCCTTGGGTTAGCCCATACCACAACATAACCTTGCGCCGCCATTAGCTGAATTTCCATAGCAAAATGAGGGCCGTAGGCCGCATGAGGACCGCCGTGAATTTCTAATATCAGCGGGTATTTTTTGCTGCTATCGAATCCTGGTGGCAAAGCAATCCATGCGTCGATAGGTAGTTCGTCAACACTTGATACTACGGAAAGGTCTTGCACCTCTGCCAATGTCTTATGGCCAAGTGCGTCGTTATTTAAAGCGGTAAGCACTGTGTCGTCTTTACCTTTTCTGTAAAGCGCTAAGTCGCCAGGCATGGTGCGGCTGGCAGTGGTATAAACGATGTCACCTTTTTCACTAACCGCAAAGTCACCTGACGTGTAAGGACGGCCAAAGGCCTGACCGCCAATGCTTACATCGATAGTTTTTACATCACCTTTAAGGTTGACTGTAGCAAGCTTAGTCTCGCCATGATCAAGATAAGAGAAAACTAATCCGCGACTGTCTTTACGCCATGTGAACTTACCTAAGCTTCTATCTAACGATGTAGTTAAGCGGGTGATATCACCACTTTTAAGCTCTAGTACAACAATGTCACCGTTTTGGTATGAAAGCTTTCTGTCGTTTAGCTGAGTAAACGCAAGGTACTTTCCGTCGGGGCTTAAGGTTGGTCTGCCTTCAGGGCCTTCCATATCGGTAACTTGTTCAACTGCCGCTGTGCTTACGTTCACTTTGTAGATATCGCCAGACAATGGGTGCAGCGCATAGTCTTCTCGCTGCGGTGTGGCGAAATAAATCCAGTCATTGTTTCTAGAAAAGGCAAGGGTCCCCCCGCTTGGGAATTTCCCCGTTGTTAACTGTCGCGGTGTGCCGCCTTCCACAGGCAAAACAAAAATCTGATCGAAGCCTTCACGCAAGTAGCCTCTGCCGTCACCTCTATATTTTACCGCGTCAATATAGGTGCCTTGGTCAGCCCACTTTGCTCCTTTTGGCTTGCTCGGCATTCCTGTAAACAATGGCTTTTGCTTTTCTTCGGTAAACTGCGTAAAGGCTAAAGTTTTACTGTCGTGAGACCAGGTTAACTGGCGAGGTGTCTCGATGGTATTGGTTAAACGCACAGACTGCATTGTATCTAAATAATAAAGGTGGATTTGTGCGCGGCCGTTGACCGATTTTGTATACGCCACCATTTTACCGTTTGGCGACACAGTCGCCTGTGACAAGTTCTCGTCTAGTCCAATAAACGGGCGATGCTCACCTGATTTAATGTTAACCTGCCATAATCGGCTTTGTCTTCCGTCGGTCATGACATCCATGCTTTGACGAGAATAAATGACTGTTTCTTTATCAAGGAATTGAGGGTTAGCGACAAATTCCAAGTTAAAGGTATCTTCGTACGTTAGCGCATTTACGCTATTTGAATCAGAGCCAGAATCTTGCAACGCACTGGCTTGGCTCATACCTAAAACCAATAATGATAATGCTGTCGAGGTAGCTAATAAGCCTTGTCGCATAGGGCGAAGGGGGAAACGAGACACAAACATGTTTGTTCCTTTTGTTATTCTTTTTGCGCTAAGCGCGATAGGTAATGTGTTCGCAGTCGTGCTCTTAACGTTAACGCTAGGGTTAATTTAGTAAACTGTGAACCTTATTCTCAACCATATCGCTTTCGTTTCCATTATGTAAAGGGTGTGCGGTGAAGGGGCAGGATTGTCCGTTAAAAGTGCGTATTACTGCATGTATCGCAACACATAGCGCTATGTATAACAATGGGAGGCTTACAGCGGGTATTATCGGTATTAACGCAGTATCGCCTTTGTGTAATTCTCATAAGGCTTATTCGCCTTTAAGGCTAATTTTGCCCACCAGAATATCTTTAAACATAACCCAATCGCCCATCAAACTGTAAAGGGGGTGCTTGAATGTAGCGGGGCGATTTTTCTCAAAAAAGAAGTGTCCTACCCACGCAAAGCCGTAACCTACTAGCGGTATAAACCACAGTAGCGACCAGCTCGCCATATATATTGCCAGCGCTATAACGCTAAGTACTAGCCAAGAGCCGATAAAATGAAGCGTGCGGCATGTGCCGTCTTTATGCTCATTTAAATAAAATGGGTAAAACTCTTTGAATGAAGCAAACTGAGTGTCTGTACTGGTTTGTGTAGTCATAAAACCCTCTCGGCCAAATCTTAAAGATGTAGGGTGGCTCAATAATAAAGTAGCTCAATAGAGCGACTTTACACTACATTAACATTCATTGGGGTTGGATATTGTCGTGAAAGCGACAAAGGCGAAATGGCCGCTTTTATAAAAAGGGTATGTCGCTCGTTGCGAAACTAAAGATAACGCGCCTTAACCTTGTAATTTTACAGCGTCTACCCCATATTCCTCTCAATACAAGAAATTAAAGGCCTGCGTTATGGAAAATCTCGTTGCAAATAGCCAAGCAACCATCGTGGATATTACGGTAGAAAACTTTCAGCAAATTATTGTAGAAGCATCACAAGAAAAACTGGTGCTTATCGATTTCTGGGCTGATTGGTGCGAACCTTGTAAAGACCTAATGCCCATACTAGAAAAGCTGGCAGGTGAATATAGTCAGCATTTGATTTTGGCCAAAGTAGACTGCGAAGCACAGCAAGAAGTGGCTGCTCAGTTTGGTATTAGAAGCCTACCAACGGTAATGGTGGTGCAAAATGGTCAGCCCGTCGATGGCTTTGCAGGTGTACAACCTGAGCAGCAAATTCGTGAAATGCTGGATAAATATTTGCCAAACCCAGAAGATGATCTACTTGCCACTGCTGGCAAGGCGATCCAACAAGGGGATTACGCAGAAGCACTGCCAGCGGCTAAAGAAGCCTTAACGCTTAACCCTGACAATGTTAACGCTAAGTATATGCTTATTGATTGCTACGTTGAGACTGGCTCTATCGATACAGCTAAAGCTTTGCTTGAAGAGATTAAGTTAGTAGATCAAGACTCTCGCTATAAGAGTTTGGCGGGCAAAATTGAACTTGCAGAACAAGCGGCAGATACGCCTGAAATACGCCAGCTTCAAGCGGCAGTAGAAGCGAACCCTGATGACCTGCAGCTTAAGGTTGACCTAGCTGTACAGTTGCAGCAAGCGAACAAAGCACAAGATGCATTAGAGCTTCTTTATACAGTATTAAAGAAAGAACTTGGCTTTGGCGATGCCAGAAAGTTAATGATGGATATGATGAACGCACTCGCTGACGGCGACCCGCTTAAGTCAGAGTATCGTCGTAAAGTCTATAGCTTGTTGTACTAAGCCTATTCGGGTTTTAGCGTTCACCGTAACGCTAAAACCATCGCCTTGGGCTATAAAAACTAGCAAATAGGTGAAAACCCTTCCTTATGCAACCAGTTAAGTGCCTCGAAGTATTTTTCAAAATACTCCCGTTCATAGTTGCCCGTTTCAAAATCACGTTGGTTTGAAGGGTGGGTGCGTTCTAGCTGAGCACGCTTGATCATTCCGCTATCTAGCACATACGCTGAGCGACTAAGCCCTTTCGAAATATTTACCTTTATTGCATCCGCTAAACGGGTCTGACATTCCGGCGTAGATAATACCCAACGGCGTCCGTCCATTAAGGCTGCCCAAGGCTTATTGTCGAACCTATCAATAAGCACATGCATTTCCTCTATAAAAAACTCTGTTGTTTTAAGATTCCACGCGCCAGTAGCAAACACTTCAAGAACGTTACCTGAGACATCCAATGAATAATTTCCGTATTTAGGAAAACGCATAAAGTACCTTTAATATGTGTCTGCGTGGAACAGATGGAGCTTGCTAACTAGACTTACAAAACCATCTCGCCTCTATAGGGTATAGCAGAGTTTTTCAGTTTTGCAGTGGGCGTATGTATATAAGAAATAACATTAAGCGCAACGATTTGGGCAAAACTATTTACACCTATTTTGTAAATAAATGTTTTGCTGTAGGCGCAGGTTCATGCGAAATACGCCGAAGTTTGATAGGGTTTAAGCGGTTTTTATATTAGGCAATAAAGCATGGCATATCAGCAGTTTTATACGGGGTTTCTCAACGCTAACAAAGGTAAGCAGCATTATGCGTGTCACAGCCATTATTTTTGGCCAGACTGCACACGCGAAGCAATGCTCAACTATTGGGATGACAGCGCTAAATACGTAGACGAAAAGTGGGGGTACTTTTTCCAAACTTTAGTACCGGAACTGCAGCAGCGTATTAGCAAAATACTGAATACTGGCGCGCCTGAGCAAATTGTTTTTGCGCCAAATACCCACGAATTGCTTTATCGTATTATGAGCTGCATAGATAGTGCTGCACCTTATAAAGTGGTGTCGACAGACAGCGAGTTTCACAGTTTTCAGCGCCAAGCGAGTAGATTAGAAGAACAGGGGGCAATAGAACTTATTACCGTACCTACCAAGCCCTATCATACTTTTGCTTCACGCTTTAAGGCGGCTATTGCCGAACACAATCCTGAGCTAGTTTTTTTTAGCCAGGTCTTTTTCAATTCTGGTTATGTGGTAAATGACGTTTCAGATATTGTACATAGTGTGACTAACGACAATACCCTCGTCGTAGTTGATGGTTATCACGGCTTTATGGCAAAGCCTACGGACCTTGCCGATATTGCTCATCGTATTTTTTATCTTTCAGGTAGTTATAAATACGCACAGGCGGGAGAGGGGGCGTGCTTCGCCCACGTGCCGGTGGGCTGTAAGCTAAGACCCACGTATACCGGCTGGTTTGCCGAATTTGGCGAGTTAGACAAACCCCGCGAGACGGGCGGTAAAAATAACGTGCAATATAGTTTAGATGGTATGCGCTTTGCCGGTGCTACTATGGATTTTACAGCGCTCTACAGGTTAAGAGCTGTGCTTCGCATGTTTGAAGATAATAGTTTAGATGTTGCCGCGATAAATGATTACGTAATGAGCATGCAGCGAACATTTCTAAAAAAGCTTGCTGACTGCAATCATCCGTTACTCAATGAAAAACACTTAGCCGTTAACAATGAAATGAATCGGGGTCATTTTCTTACCTTTGAATTAGATAATGCCGATGTGACAAAAGCCCTTGCTTCCAAGCTTAAAGCACATCATATTCTTACTGACTTTAGAGGTAACCGGCTACGCTTTGGTTTTGGCCTATACCATACTCCCGAATACATTGATTTACGTGCGCTTTCGGAAATACCTTAAAAGGTGTTAGTTCGTTACAGGAAAGTCCGCACAAAATGTCGCGAAAAACCTGGCGAACTTATTAACAGCGCACTTATCGACGACATGCTCATTAAAAGCATGCTTTTCAAGATCACAGGGCTCTCACAACTTTAAGGATAAATTTATGGAGTGGCTATTACCCGCTTTCGCTTTGGTACTTATAATTGAGGGAATAGGACCGCTGCTTTTTCCGAATAAATGGCGCAATTATTTGCTTCAAATCAGTCAGCAACCGAGTAATCAGTTGCGCCAAATTGGCGGTACCCTTGTGATAATTGGCGCGCTACTGCTTTTTTATTTCAGTTAATGTAGGAAGAAGCTG
This sequence comes from Alteromonas sp. PRIM-21, assembly GCF_027563165.1. Taxonomy (NCBI): domain Bacteria; kingdom Pseudomonadati; phylum Pseudomonadota; class Gammaproteobacteria; order Alteromonadales; family Alteromonadaceae; genus Alteromonas; species Alteromonas sp. PRIM-21. The sequence continues at coordinate 166,924 of NZ_JADOEK010000010.1, forward strand.
TTTTGTGAGCTGCGAAGTTCAAGGTTGACCGCCTGTTCAGGTTTTGCGCGAGCTAATGTTTAGAATGCTATAAAAATTAGCGCTTTAGGAAATATGTTTTATAAAACAATAAGCCAAGCCTTATTTTAAAAAGCCGCCGGCGATGGTTGGGTATCTTTGTGATTTCAAAAATAAAAACAAAATAGTCGTATTTTTGTTCGAAAAAGAGATGATCCTTGCCCTAGAATTTTGTAGAATCCCCGCCTAATTTTCTTACACATATGATTCATGGCAAAGAACGTTGTGGTACTCGGCACTCAATGGGGTGACGAGGGTAAAGGCAAGGTCGTAGACCTACTCACTGATCGCGCAAAATATGTTGTTCGCTACCAAGGCGGACACAATGCAGGTCACACTCTAGTAATCGACGGTGAAAAAACCGTACTTCACTTAATCCCATCAGGCATCCTACGCGATAATGTTACCTGTATTATTGGTAACGGTGTTGTGCTTAGCCCAGACGCACTAATGAAAGAAATGACTATGCTTGAAGAGCGTGGCGTTCCAGTGCGCGAGCGATTAAAGATTAGTGAAGCTTGTCCGCTAATTCTTCCTTATCACATTGCACTTGACGTAGCGCGCGAAAAAGCCCGTGGCGCAAAAGCAATTGGTACAACTGGTCGTGGTATCGGTCCTGCTTATGAAGATAAGGTAGCTCGTCGCGGTTTACGCGTAGGCGACTTATTTAACGCCGAAGACTTCGCAGCAAAGCTGAAAGAAGTGCTAGATGTGCATAACTTCACACTTACGCAATACTATGGTGAAGAAGCGGTAGACTTTGATGAAACCTTGAAAGGTGCAATGGAAGTTGCTGACATTCTTAAAGCAATGGTTGTTGATGTAACTGACGAACTAGACAAAGCGCACAATGCTGGTCTACCTATCATGTTTGAAGGTGCTCAAGGCACACTTCTAGACATCGACCACGGTACGTACCCTTATGTAACCTCGTCTAACACTACCGTTGGTGGTGTAGCAACAGGTGCTGGCTTCGGTCCGCTTAAGCTAGATTACGTACTGGGTATCGTAAAAGCATACACCACGCGTGTAGGCTCAGGCCCTTTCCCTACTGAACTAGATTGTGAAGTAGGCCAACACTTAGGTGTTAAAGGCCACGAGTTCGGTGCAACTACAGGGCGTAAGCGCCGCACTGGTTGGTTCGATGCAGTTGCAATGAAGCGCGCAGTACAAATTAACTCTATTACTGGGTTCTGCTTAACTAAGCTTGACGTATTAGACGGTCTTGAAAGCCTTCAAATTTGTGTTGGCTACAAAGATGCAGACGGCAATGTAAAAGACGTCCCACCTATGGCCGCTGACGGTTACGAAAAAGTAACGCCAGTATATGAAGAAATGCCAGGTTGGACAGACAACACCTTTGGTGTAACTGAGTTTGAAGCCCTTCCACAAGCGGCGAAAAACTACATTAAGCGCCTTGAAGAGCTAACAGGTGTACCAGTTGATATTGTGTCAACAGGCCCAGACAGAAACGAAACTATCGTTTTGCGCAGCCCTTACGACGCGTAAAAGCGTTACGTTAAATACGTTTATAAAGCCCAGTGTTTACTGGGCTTTTTTGTTGCTGACAGACTTTACCTCTTTTTCACTTGCCTTCATCACGCCCACTTTTTAGCGCCTGCATTTCACGCATATAAAATCTACTTGTAGCCTCTAATATGTAATCGCATTAAACATTAATTAACAATTTAGTTGCGTTGTCTTCGAACATCCCTATTAATATAAGATAGTATCAGTTAATTATTACGCTGCTTTACCCGTCAACAATACCAGAGAGAGTCATCGAATTGTTGCAGTGGGTGTTATGCTATCGGAGCCTTCTTATGCCAAATAGACCTTCTCTTCACGCAGTGGAAACCGGTGTGTGTTTCGTTGATGTTGTTCACAAACTTAATGATAGTTTTGATACAGGGAAAACTCAGTCCCTTGAGTGGCGCAAAAGCCAGTTAAAGGCATTAGAGACACTACTTAAAGATAATCAGCACGACATTTTGCAGGCCCTTAAAAATGACCTAGGCAAATGTAAAACCGAAGCCATGGTCGCTGAACAAGGCTTTCTACTTTCTGATATAAAACATACGCTTAAGCACTTGGATAAATGGGCAAAGCCGCGCAAAGTATCTACGCCAATGGTGGCGTGGCCCGGTAAAAGCTTTCGCAAGCCTGAACCCCTTGGCACTGTACTTATCATTGGTGCGTGGAATTACCCACTTCAGTTATTACTTGCTCCTTACATTGCTGCAATCGCGGCGGGTAACTGTGCAGTATTAAAACCTTCCGAACTAGCACAAGAAACATCGTCGCTGGTGGCTAAGCTTATCCCTCAATACATGGATAACTCATGTGTTGCTGTGGTTGAAGGCGGTAAAGATGAAGCCACAGCGTTACTTGCCTGCAAGTGGGACCACATTTTCTACACTGGCGGGGAAGTGGTGGGTAAAATTGTTATGAGTGCCGCAGCAAAGCACTTAACCCCAGTAACCCTAGAACTTGGCGGTAAAAGCCCCTGTTTTGTTGATAAAAACACAAATCTTGCCGTAACTGCACGCCGTCTAGTGTGGGGTAAATGGATGAATGCTGGGCAAACCTGTATTGCCCCTGACTATGTCATTGTAGAAAAGGGCTTTGAGCACAAGCTTATCGAAGCGGTTAAAAAAGAGCTGAAAAAGCAATATAGCAAAGCCCCTTTATCTTCACGAGACTACGGCAATATTATTAATCATCGTCACCTAAAGCGCCTAGAGAGCTATCTTGAAAGCGTCAATGTGGTGTATGGCGGCGAGCTAGATGAATCTCGTCCAGCAATGGCGCCTACCCTTGTGCTAGAGCCTTCGTTAGATAGCCCGCTGATGAAAGAAGAGATCTTCGGCCCTATTCTACCTATTATCACTGTCGACAATATGGAGGCAGGCATTAAGTTTGTGAATAGCAGACCTAAGCCACTCGCGCTTTATGCATTCAGTGATAAAGACGATGTGCTTGATAATATCATCAGTAAAACCAGTTCAGGCAGCGTGTGTACTAACGACACTATGCTGTTTATGACTAACCCTGAGTTGCCGTTTGGTGGCGTGGGAAATAGCGGAATGGGTAACTATCATGGGCAAGCAGGTTTTGATACATTCAGTCATATCAAAACAGTGATGAAGCGTTCTTTTGCCTTAGACGTGTTCTTTCGTTACGCACCGTTTTCAAAGTTTAAGCTATCGTTACTTAAAAAGTTTTTATAACAGGAGTTTTCATGGTTCAGCCTTTTCACCTTGCCATACCGGTCACTAATTTAACCGATGCTGAAGCGTTCTACGGTGATCTATTGGATTGCGAGAAAGGGCGCAGTGATGCACAGTGGATAGACTGGAACTTCTTCGGTCATCAGTTAGTGACACACTGTGTAGAGGCCATGCCGTCACCGCCTTCGCATAACGGGGTAGACGATCATGCTGTGCCGGTGCCGCACTTTGGGGTTGTTCTAACGATGGATGATTGGCAAGCGCTGGCAAGTAAGCTAGAGGCTTCAAATACTGAGTTTGTTATCGCACCTTATATTCGCTTTAAAGGTAAGCCGGGTGAACAAGCCACTATGTTTTTTAAAGACCCTTTCGGTAACGCGTTAGAATTTAAAGCGTTTGCAGATATTAATCAGCTATTTGCAAGTTAGAAAGCCATTTCAAGGCTAATAGGTATGCCTATTGAGATATCTCAATAGGCATATATCGATAGAGCTTAATCATAAGGTTACTGATCTACTTCAATATAGTTGCCTTCTAACTCTACATCAGGGTCGCTTTGTTCAACCGCTACTTCTGGGTCTGGTTGCTCTACTTCTATTTCAGGGTCTCGTTGTTTTACATCTACGGCAGGCTTTCCTGCTTTGATATTCACTCTAGGCTGAGCTTGAGAGATAGTTACCTCAGGATCAGGCTGATCTACGGTGATATCTGGATCGTTAGTGGTGATCGTTATTTCAGGCTTAGGCTGACGCACTGTAACTTGTGCAGGCTTTTGGTTAATAGTCACTATAGCTGGCTTTTGCGTTACAGTGACCTTGTCGCCTTTACGCTCATTGTTTTGTTCACTTGCCATGTACTGGGCTAACTCACTTTTATCAAGCTCCCCGTTTTTGTTTTTGTCATAAGTGCGCATAATTTTATCGTACTTACTTGGCTCTAGCGTCGAACTCATTGTTTCCTGCGCGAAGCTACCTGTGCTAAACAAAGCTGATGTCAGTAGTGCAGATGTTATTAAGGCTTTACTCTCGATTTTCTTAAAATTCATGGTCATTTCCTTTGGTATCTATTTTACATTGTTCATCTATTGAAAATTGCGAAGGTTATTCAGCTGACAAAATGTTTTCTAACGTTTGCTGCTTTTCGCTTATAGATGAATAACGAGATTCTACGTACTCCGGGAACTGCTGAATTTCTCTGCTTGAAGAAAGCAGTAAATTACCCTCTTCTAATTTCACTTCATCTAGAGGAATGACATTCTTCTTCTCGCCAAGACCCATCATGCCACCCGATTCTACGACAAGGTAAACATCGTTACTTTGCTTTTGCATAACAACTTCTTCAATTGATGCAACTTCTTCACCGCGAGTATTTACCACATCGTTGTCTTCTAATTCGTTAATAGTCATGTGCGCAACCATGGCCTTATCACTATCTTCACGAATGTCGCCACTTGCGTCTCGACGGACAATATTTATTTCGGGCTCGCTACTCTCAATAGTGATTTCAGGCTCCGCTTGATTTACGGTCACCTTTGGCTTCGCCGCATTAACTTTTATCTGAGGTTCTGCTTGAACAACATTTACCTCAGGCTCTTGTTGTTTCACGGAAATCTCCGGGTCCTGATAGTCTATATCAACTTCAGGTTTGCCAACGGCTACATCAACTTGAGGATCTTGTTGTTTAACATCTACTGACGGGGCAGGCTGTTTTACATCAACATCTGTTTGTCCCTTAATTACTTCAATCTGAGAGCGTTCCGCTTCATCCAGCTCCTGTGCACTAACACCACTACTCAGCCCTAGTGCTACGACAGCAGCTATCGAGCTTTTCTTTAATAGCGACGCGTTGTTTTGTCTTTTACGAATATCCATCGTTTTCTCCTTGAAAATTAAACTGCCTTGAATTTTGTCTACCGCTTAAAGACAAAACTGACGTTGCAACCGGTATACCGCCTATACAATAGATATTGCTTTTGCCAAAGAGATAAATCTTTTTTTTAATTCGATAAAGTTAATTATCATTTGAATTTTTAAAATTTAGATTTGTTGTAGGTTCCTGATTATTTGTGGGTTTTACTAATTTCAGTATTTATTATAAATTTAGTGTTTTTATGAAAGTATGAAGTAATTTTACGAATACAAAAATCCGCTATTTTTAATAAATAAGAAAAGAGTAAAATATTTGGTCTTACCAATCTTGTGCTTGCAATGATTACGTATTTACACACGGTAGACCAATCTTTACATTGTGTTCGCTGGTACGTATAACTTATTAACAAAAAATAATGACAGGAAGAATGGTTTTTATGCGTTAAGTGTTTGTTTATAAGAAGGAATGTGCCACTTTAATAACGCTGGTATTTATGTTGCTTTCCATAGAGTGACGACACGAAGTTACTTTAATTTGGAACAAGGAAATCATCATGCGTAAATTAAACCATCTTTCTTTGGCGAGCATTTTATTGCTGCCCTCCTTAGTTAGCGCTCAAACCGTAGTAGAAGATACAACCTCTTTATCAGGCGTGTTTTTTACTAGTGTTATTACCGGTGTTGTTGTTGCGGTAGGTATTCAATTTCTTTTAAGTAATTTAGCTATTGCATCAGGTATAAGTGCTATAGGAGATATTTCCGATAATAGCGATAATAGCTCTAGTAGTAAAAATAGTAGTTCATCACATAATACTAAAAAAACCGGAAGGAAAGTTTCCTCCGCTTTCGGTATTTTTACCATGGTGACTATGTCTATTTCTGTTTTTGTTGCAACATTATTAGCCATCGAAATTAGTGTGGCAGAAAGCCTTTTAAATGGCATGATTTTAGGTGTAGTTATATGGTCGCTGTTTTTTATTAGCGCGCTTATTTTAGATGCGAAACTAACATCGTCGATTCTTGGCAATATGATTGGCTATTTACGTAAAGGTGCGGCGGCAATTACAGGTGCTACAGTGAACAGCTTTTCTCAAAGTGACGAAGCCAAGGCCAAAGCGTTTGCAAAAGAAACGGTTAAAGCGGTTCATGATGAAGTGCGTGAGGAATTTAATACCTCAGACATTGATAAGAAAATTAAGCAGTATATCGATAGAACTACCCAGTCGCAGTTTTCAGCGAAAGACTTGCGAAAAGAATTAGAAACGCTCATTAATGAAATTGAAGTAGAGGAACAATACTCTACGGACGATTCTGGTGTTGCGAAAAAGCTCATTCTTGATATCGCGAATCAACGCCCTTCGCTGAATGACGAACAAAAGCAGCAGCTATCTCAAACTTATGATGAAGTAAAAAACACCCTTAAAAAAGAAGGTTCAAACAAACAAAAAGCAACCGCGTTGTTTGACAAGTTATCTCCAGGCGATGAAGAGAAAGGAAAGCAGTATCGTCAGCAGTTACTTACTTATCTTAATGATTCTGACCAAGAAGCGGTAACACCTGAAACATTGGAAAAAGATCTCAACGACATTTTTGACAATCCTAAAGGTGCATATCGCATTTTATCTAACCGCGCAGCGAATCTAGATAGAGAATCCCTTAAAGGCCTACTGCAGCACCACGATAATATGGATGAGCAAAAGGCGGACAGAGTACTTAAAGCTTATGATTCTGCGATTTCATTTATGCAAAGTAAAACTAGCTCTAATGAAAATACTTATGAAGAACAGGCAAGTAATTTACCCGCAAAACGTTCAAAGGTAGAGCAACGCATTCAGGCTTGGTTCGATCGTTTAGATAGGCCAGAGCTTCAATACCGTAACCTTAAAGCCGACTTCATGGAAATGTTGGATAATCCAAGTCATACACCCGATGTAGTGCTAAATCGCGTCAAGAAGATGGACGAAAACTCTATTCGCGCTCTATTAACTAACAATCAGGCTATCAGTGAACAAGATATAGATAACTATATTGCTAAGTATAATGATGCGCGTAATGATCTTCTGAAGAGATACGAAGATGTAAAAGCGGAAACGGCAAAACGTATTAGTGCCCTCAAACAGGCTGCATTAGACGAAGCCGAAGGTGTAAGAGCAACTGCTGCATCGGTAGCTTGGTGGTTGTTTGCCAGTGCTTTGGTGTCGTTATCGAGTGCTGCTATAGCAGGTGCGGTGGCAACAAACCTTATTTAAGCACATGTGAAACCTTAGTAGTGCACTGTATTAAAACGGCAAAGTTTAGCTTTGCCGTTTTTTTATGGTTTTATTATCAAAAGGCTATAACATCAGAAAACATTAACCGAGTAGATCGATAAAGAGAGTGGTTTTGAAAAAAGCTTTAGTGCTTGTAGACGTACAAAACGTGTATTACACGTGCCGTCAGGCGTACAAACGTAACTTTAATTACAACCAGTTCTGGCGTGAACTTAGCTACAACTTAGATATAACCCATGCTTTTGCATATGCCATCGACAGGGGCGACAGTAAACAGCGTGAATTTCAAAACATTCTTCGCGCTATTGGATTTGAAGTAAAGTTAAAGCCTTTTATTCAGCGCGCCGACGGCTCGGCAAAAGGAGACTGGGACGTAGGTATTACGGTAGATGCACTTGAACATGCCAATGATGTTGATGAGGTCATTCTGGTGTCTGGCGACGGTGATTTCGATATTCTTGTAAATGCCCTTAAAGAAAAAGGGAAAACCGTAACAGTGTATGGCGTTCCCGCATTAACCGCTGAAAGTATTCAAAAAGTGGCGTCTAAGTACGTGCCTATCGACACCGCTCTGTTGCTGTAGTTACTAGTTTTTACCTTGCTGAATGCCGAAACCTTAAAGCAGAGCCAATACGGCTCGCCTATAGATTTAAGTTCATGACTACAAGCTAATAATGCTGTGCTAGTACGACTGTGCTAATACGGTTGTACTAGACTTTTACCCCGGCCGCTTTTCTCAGACGCGGCTTCCACACCCTCTTTAGTGCGTTTAATTAAATGCACATCACCAAATCGACGGTTATCAATGGTATAGCCCATGGCTTTAAGCTCATTTACGGTTGCCTCCGTAAACCCGTCATGCATACGAATAGTGTCTTTTGGCAGTAGCTGGTGATGAAAACGTGGTGAATTCACGGCTTCTTCGGCACTCATATCGTAAAGTAGGGCATTCAAAAGTGACTGAGCAACTGACGAGATGATAGTGGTGCCGCCCGGCGAACCTGTTACCAGAACTACTTGGTCGTTTTTAGTAACCAGTGTTGGTGTCATAGAAGATAGCATGCGCTTGTAAGGCTCAATCGCATTCGCTTCACCACCTACAGCACCAAAAAAGTTTGGCACACCAGGTTTAGCGCTAAAGTCGTCCATTTCATCGTTCAACAAGAAGCCGGCACCAGTCACAACAACGCCACTACCAAACGTAAGGTTGATGGTTGTGGTATTGGCAACGGCGTTACCCCATCTATCCATAATCGAGAAGTGAGTAGTATCTTCGCTTTCTTTTAAACCAGGCTTAACGCTTGGGGTATCAGAAATGCTGGTAGGCTGAATATCTGCTGCGCGTTGAGTAATATAGTCAGCGTCAGTGAGCGCTTTTACCGGAACACTAACAAAATCAGGATCGCCCATGTATTCAGCGCGATCGGCAAACACACGCTTGCCTATTTCAGACATAACGTGAATGTACTCGGTGCTGTTTTGCGCGGGTAAATCGTGGGTTGCATCATAAGCTTCTAGCATGCCAATCCATTGCGCTACGGCAACGCCACCCGAACTTGGAGGGGGAGCGGTAACTAGCTCGTAGCCCTGCCAGTTTAAGTGAAGGGGCGCACGCCACACGGCTTTGTAAGCTTGCAAGTCTTCGTAGGTAATAAGGCCGCCATTTTGCTGCATAAAATCAACAATATGTTTTGCTACATCGCCTTTATAAAAGCCGTCTTTGCCCTGTTGCTGAATAGCTTTAAGTGTTTTTGCTAGCTCAGGCTGCTTAAAAGTCGCACCCGCTTTTGCATCTGCAAAGTATTCACTGAAGTTGTTGTCGATGCCTTTTTCTTGGGTGCGCGAAATATAACGGGCAATGTTATTTGCTAATTTTTCATGCACCACAAAGCCCTGTTCAGCCAAGTCTACTGCTGGCGCAAGTAGGCGCTCCCAATCCAATGTGCCGTATTTTTTGTGGGCCGCCCACATACCCGCAACAGTACCAGGAATACCCGACGCTTTAGCGCCAAACAAAGATTCTTTGTGCTTTACGTTACCTTTTTCATCAAGGTACATGTCGCGGTGTGCCTTTTCAGGCGCCATTTCACGGTAATCAAGAAAGTCGGTACTATCTTCAAACTTTATTGTCATAAAGCCACCGCCGCCAACGTTACCCGCCTCTGGCAATGTTACGGCTAAAACAAACTGAGCAGTAATAGCCGCATCAATAGCGTTGCCGCCTTCCTGAAGTACCTGCATAGCAGCATCGGCGCTATAGCTGTCAGGCATGGCAACGGCCTGCTGACTTAAGCCTACGGGATTTTCTCCAACAGTATTAACTGTGTCGTTTGGCGAATGTGAACATGCTGCCACTACCGAAATAAATGCCACTATCATCGAGATAAACCCGATGTTTGCTATCCGTCTTTTCATTAGAAAACTCCTTGCTACAGATATTGCTAACACCTTGATATTAGCAATCGGCTACCAACAAACCTTAGTCACGTGTTTAGCCAAGCATGACTAAGCTTGCTACAAAATAGGCAATAAGCGTAAGGGCGCCGGCAAATAGTGCGTAAGGAAACTGGGTTTTAACGTGCGTTAATACGTCAGTACCCGCTGCTAGCGAAGATACGGCTGTGGTATCGGAAATAGGCGAACAGTGATCGCCAAATATACCGCCACCCAATATAGCGCCAATAACCAAAGAAGGAGGCAACCCTAAACTCTGAATTAGTGGTACACCAATAGGTATAAGGATGGCGAACGTACCCCATGACGTGCCTGTGGTAAACGACATGATCCCGCCGGCAATAAATAACATGGGAACAATCAGCACCATTGGAAGGTATTCACCCACTATTCCTGCCACAAATACGCCGGTTCCTAGCACCTTAAGGCTATTGCCTAAGGTTAATGAAAGTAACACTATGGTAACTAGGGGGAGTAGTTCACCCATCCCTTTAAAACCGATGTCTACCGCTTCTTTATGAGTAAATCGTTTATGAGCGAGAAGCAGACCGTAGGCAATAGCAGTAGCAAGAGCCGTCGCATAAAGAACTGATTTACTGCCGCTGCCTTCAGATAAAACGCCGTTACCTGTCCAGAACATGAAGCCAACCATACTCAATACCATCACCAGTAGCGGGACCAGCATAAATCGCGCTTTAGTGGCAGGCTCAGTCGTGTGATTTACCTCAACATGAGACAGTGCTTTTTCTTCTTCAGCCATGGGGCCGTGCACTTTATCAGCGGAAATTGTGTAAGCCACAATTAGTAAGGTGAAAATAGCGTAAAAGTTAAAAAATACGCTGCCCCATAAAATGGAAGCTGACGAAGCGGGTAGTTCGTAGGCATCGAGTAGGCTGAGTACAAAAGCGCCCCAGCCGTTTAATAAAATCAAAATACAAACCGGCGCGCTGGTGGAATCAATGATGTAAGCTAAACGTGCGCGGCTCATGTTGAAACGGTCAAACAACCCTCGGGCGAATATACCAGCAGTAAGCACGCTTAAGTTCGATTCTATGAATACGGCAATACCAGTAAACATGGTTAAACCACCTACTTGTTTACGGCTTTTCGCTACGCCCTTATTAACCAGAAAGTTAACGGTTGCCGTAACGCCACCAGAATCACGAATAAAAGCCAATAATGCGCCGACTAGAACGGAGAAAATAAGCACCCGCGTGTTCCCTGGGCTAGCAGCGGTATCAACCACACGTTCTATGGCATTAATAGGGGCCATATAGCTGGTTGTGATATCAGCATTGACTAGAATTAAGGCTTCAGCAGACAGTACGGCCAGCGCCAATGCTAAGATAACTTCTTTTTTCCAAAAAACGACGGCAATAGCCACAAGAGGGGGGATGACTGACATCCAATCCATACTTCTTTCCAAACTTAAATTTATGTGTGCTTAGAACCTGCTGCTCTAGATTGTTTACCTAAGTTCAGCGTGCCCTACAGGTATGTCTTTTCACGTTGCATATAATACAAACTAACGCGTAAGAGAAGGTGTGAATACAGTTCAAAGTTGGCGAACATGCTTCTCTCATTTATGCTAGCGTACCGTATTGTGCTCTGTGTTACCAAGGATTAGATAAACATTGTTATTCCAGCAAGTTATTTGTAAAAAGCGTACTTCTGTATTGGGCTTAAGCCATTTTCTTTCAGGCATTTTAGTTTTATTTAGTGTCGGCATTTTTGCTGCTAGCGCAACGGCAAACGCTTTAAACGGCGACACATCTACCCCAAGTGCCACCAATACTGAATCGCCCCCAATTAACGCCACAAAGGCTAGCGCTAACAAAATCACCGCTAAAAAAGCTGGCGATGAAACGGCTAGCGCGAAAACGATTAGCAGCGAAGCTGTCAGCGCAGTAAAGAACATGCTTGGGCAAAAGATTATTTTGGATTTTCGCTATTTTTGTGAAGATGGTACGCCATCGTCACGCTGTCGCACGCCCATGACCGAAATTCCTCCTTCGCTTTTAAATGTGCTCAGTACACACAATATAGGTGGCGTTATCTTGTTTTCGGAAAACATTCAAAATGCCGAGCAGTTAATTACGCTTAATTACACCATGCAGCGACACATGGTAAATGCAGGTAGACAACCGCTATTCATTGCCGTCGATCAAGAAGGGGGGAGAGTTGCGAGACTGCCTTCAGATATGCTTTCGCCGTTTGCAGGTAACATGGCCATCGGTGCTACCTTTCATCAGCGGGGCCATGCCTTTGCCCAAAGCGTAGCATCGCACATTGGCCAAATGCTGTTACCTTTAGGGGTTAATACTAATTTTGCGCCGTCGGTGGATGTAAATAGTGAGCCAAAGAACCCCGTTATAAACTTACGCAGTTTTTCTGAAAAACCAGAGCAGGTGGCGGCACTCGGACAAGCGTTTGTAAGTGCAATGCAAAGTACGGGAATCTTGGCTGCTATTAAACACTTTCCAGGTCACGGTGATACCCATGTGGACAGTCACAGTGGCTTACCGCAAGTCACTCATACCAAAGCTCAAGCAATGGCAGGGGATGTTCATCCTTTTGCTAATATAATTAATAGTGCGACCCCGCCGGCAATGGTAATGAGCGCACACATTCAATATCCGTCGTTAGATGATACTGAAATTGCAGACAAGAATGGCAAGCTGCAAATTGTTCCCGCCACCTTGTCGAAAAAGATACTAACCGACATGCTTCGCAAGCAATTAGGGTATAAAGGCCTTGTCGTTACAGATGCGTTAGATATGGCTGGTATTACACAGTTCTTCTCGCACGAAGAAGCACTCGTTCGCGCATTCAGTGCGGGTGCGGATATTGCGCTCATGCCTTTCACCATAAGAAATAAAAAGGATATCAACGCATTTTCGAAGCTTTTAAATAACGTGGCAGTAAGACTTGTAAACACGTCATCAGACTTATTTTCAGAAAGCGCTTTCTTGGTGTCTTCCTACAATCGTATTCTTAAAGCAAAACAACAGTTTAATCTAGAAAGCTTCGTTTCCAAGCCTGTGTCTTGGTGGCTTGATGAGGCAAAAGAAAACAACTCGATTGATAATCCTAACAGTCTAAAAAACAAAGGAATCCAGATTGAGAAAGCCCTTTCTAAGGCTTCGGTTTCGGTGCTATATGGAAAGGGGAAGCTTCCGGTAACATCAACGCGCTGGCTTGCGCTAATGCCTGATGCCGCAAGGTGTCTAGCCTTTGAAAGTGCACTGATACGAGCAAGTTCAAAGAGTACTAATAAGCCCCTAGAATTTGCTTGTCTACCCTTAACGGCATTGCCAAAAAAACAGCTAGCTATGATGCTTTTAAAACAGGCAGAAGTGCTAGTGGTGGGTAATATTAATCCGCTTCACGCGAACTATGAGTTAGGTGGGCTTGATCTACCTGAACATATAAAGCATCGCGCAAGTGAATCTGATGTGATGGCATTTAGCAAAATGATGATGACTGCTGCGAAAACACAGAACAAAACCGTGGTTTTTGCTCCGCTACGTATGCCGTATGAAGCAAATGACCTCAAAAATGTGACAGACATCGCTATTGCAACATTTAGTTATGCGATAAGCATAGACAAGCAAGTTGGTAAGGGCGATAACAAGGTTACCAGCTATAGTCTGAACGCACTGGCTGATGTCTTAGTAGGTAACGCAGTTGCCGAAGGTCGTGCACCAGTTTCATTGGAGTAGCTTTCTTTATACCTAAAAGCGCCAGTTTGAGCGACAATGTAAAAGGCTAATATAAAGGTGTTTCTTTAGCCAACCTTAAAGGAAAACATGTGAATTCAGAAAACTTATCAGGTACTACGCGAGCATCACTAATGGACTCTGTGTTCAGTGCGTTCCTTACATTTGTTCCTTTACTCGTTGCTATAGCATTGGTTGTAAGTACACTCGTTACCCTACACTACCTTTTGCTTGCTAGACAAAGCCACCTTACCAGCGAACAGAAACTACCTCGTCAAGTAGGAATGTTAGTACTTACTATTATTGGGGCGGTTGTTATAGCGATGACTCTTCCAGTAAGTGAAAGTACGCGAAATCAAGTTATCGCACTTATCGGTGTACTCATTTCTGGGGTCATTGCATTTTCATCTACCACAATGGTGGGTAATTTGATGGCAGGAATAGTACTTAGGGTAAACCGACCCTTTAGGGTCGGTGACTTCATAAAAGTAGAGGGTTATAGCGGGCGCGTTACTGAAATGGGGTTGCTTGATGTTGAAATTCAGACGGAGAGCAGAGAGCTAATTGCTTTCGCCAACACGCTTATGGTGAATTCGCCTGTTTCGGTCACGCGTGCTTCTGGTGCAATTGTTAGCGTGGATATTAGCTTAGGCTATGATATTCACCACAGCGTTATTGAAAAGCATCTACTTGCTGCTGCTGAAAATGCAAAGCTGGCAGAGCCTTTTGTACGGGTCATGGGGCTAGGCGATTTCTCTGTAAGCTATCGTATTTCCGGGTTACTAACCGAAGTAAAGAGCTTACTGAGCGCCCGCTCAAGGCTGCACAAAGCTGTACTTGATGCCTTGCACGATTCTGATATTGAAATTGTTTCGCCTAGTTTTATGAACCAGCGTCCTCAGGCCGATGGTTTGAAAATGATTGCTAAATCGCCAAGTCAAACCACCAAAGAAGAAGCGTCTCCAGAAGACGTGATTTTTGACAAGGCTGAAGAAGCGGAGCAAAAAGAAAAGAACAAAGAAATGTTAATGCAGACCATTGCCGATATTGATGCAAAAATCGCAGAGACCGACAGTGAAAATAAAAACGAGCTAAAGCAACAAAAAGCCACAGCAGAAGCTAGACTTGCAACACTGGTAAAAACTAAATCAGAGGAAGGTTAGTTTTCACTATTTTTTTTGAGGCTTGTAGTATAGTCCTTAAAGGATAAGTAAGTATTTACTTTAATGTTTACCCTTTCAGTGGTCGCTAACCGTGCCTCCCAATTTTGTCTTTCTAACAGTTTGTTAAATTGCAAGGCTACGTGAGTTATTCTTGACGTCGTTCGATGTCTTCATAAAGTAGATATGGCTTTCTTTTTTCTCTGAACGCACTCAAACTCTTTTGCCAGCTTTGGCGAATCTCAGCAGATGTTTTCCCGGTTTGGATTTGAATCCTTAGTGCATCAGTACCCGCCAATTTATCGAAAAATTCTGGGCGGGTGAAAAATTTTTCTGTAGAACTTCCACTGGCGGTGGCAATACGGTTGTATTCGGAAAAGCGAGAATAGGCATCAATCAAGGTTTCTATTTTTAATCCACTAATTGGTGAAGCTTCTCGATTCTGTAACTTAAGGCTTGAGTTTTCCAAGTCCATATATTCAGAGTCGATAAGATCTGCGCGGGTAAATACGTGTGCATTTAGTAAGGTGTTTTCATGTTTAGGGTGAGGCGCTGCACTATTTGCTTTTACCAGTATTTGAGATCCACCGAATTCAATATTAGGGTGACCAATAAGCTGAAATGGAAAGTTAGTGCCACGGCCAATGCTGACATCGGTTCCCTCGAAAAAGCATAACGTGGGGTATAGCTGGATAGACAAATCGTTTGGTAAGTTAGGGCTAGGTGCCACCGGCAGGGAATAGTGCGCAGTGCGTTCATAGTCTTCTACCGGCACTACGGTAAGTTTTGCTTGGTTGTAGTTAGTTGCCTCAATATCTAACCAGCGCTCTCCCACGATCATTTGAGCAAGTTCACCTAATGTCATGCCGTGCAAAACGGGAATAGGGTGCATGCCAATAAACGATGAAAATGCTGGCTTTAACACTGGGCCGTCGACATATCGGCCATTAGGGTTTGGTCTATCTAGCACCACAACCTGAATGCCTTGGGCAAAAGCGGCTTCCATTACATAGTGCAACGTACTTAAGTATGTGTAAAAACGTACGCCCACGTCTTGGATATCGAAAACAATTATGTCGGTATTTTCCAGCATAGCCGTTGTTGGCTTTTTAGTTGCCCCGTAAAGCGAATAAATAGGTAATCCCGTTTTAGCATCAATATCGCTATTTACCTTTTCACCTGCGCCTTTATCCCCTCTAAATCCGTGCTCGGGTGACATAATGCTTACTAGGTCAACGTTACGTTGCAATAAGGCATCCACCAAATGCTGATAGGGTTGGTTTGCTTTTATCGTTCCTGAATGACCAGTTATCTGGTTATTTCTAACCAAATCATCTCTAACCAAATCATCTCTAACCAAATCATTTCTAACCAAAGAGCTTTGGTTCACTACCAAACTAACTCGCTTACCTTCTAACAAAGGGAGGTATTTTGAATAGCGTTCAGCACCTACAGCAAGTTGATTGGCGTTTAAGTCTTCATTAGCCAGCCCACTTTGTTTTGCTTTTAAACTCTTATTATCAGTTGTATATACATGTGTAGATAAGCTGTTTTGCGTACATGAGGTCAAGAAGGAAAAACTGACCAGCAAGATAAACCCGATAATCAATGCGCTCTTTGTATAACCTGTAATATTTGTGCTCATAGTGGCTAAACCGGCCCCCTTTATTGCAGTCCCTTATTGCAGAGAAGCGCCTTAGCTATTTACTTTCTACTACGGCTTTACGTAAGTAGCCATCGTTAGCACTTAGCTGTGTGGCTGCCTGCTCTGCGGTTTGCCCTGTTAGTACCATTAAAATGGCGACCTTTGCTTTGTTGTTGCATGCACTAAGCGCTGCTAAAGCGGCATCTTCACTACAGTCGGTAGCCTGCATAACAATGCGAAGAGCACGAGCTTTTAATTTTTCATTAGTAGCATTCACATCTACCATCAAATTTTGGTAGGTTTTTCCCAGCTTTATCATAGTGCTGGTGCTAATCATATTAAGTACAAGCTTTTGTGCCGTACCCGACTTCATACGTGTGCTGCCGGTAAGTGCTTCAGGGCCAACAACGGGGCATATGGCCGTGTCAGCATTCTCAAAAATAGCAGCGTTAGGGCTACAAGCAATTGCGCCGGTAAAGCAGCCAAGGGAACGGGCATATTCCAATGCTCCACTTACATAGGGCGTGCGACCGCTAGCTGAAATACCAATAACTGTATCGTTCTGCGTTAGTGATAAACTTTCAAGGTCAGTTCGACCTGCATTAAAATCGTCCTCTGCGCCTTCAACTGCGTGCTGAACGGCCTTCTCTCCGCCCGCTATTACACCCACAACCATTTCATCGGGTACACTAAAGGTAGGGCGACACTCAACTGCGTCAAGAATGCCCAACCTACCGCTGGTACCTGCACCAATATAAATAAGTCTTCCGCCGTTTTTAATGCTAATAGTTGCGGCATCAACCGCTTTTGCTATTTGGGGTATTTGAAGTGCTACCGCGTTTGCGACTTTAGCATCCTCGTTGTTAAGGCGGGTAAGAATGCCTTGGGTACTTAACGTGTCTATATCCAAGGTATCGGGATTTCTGCCTTCTGAGACAACTTTATTCAGTGATTTAGCTAATTCATTCACGGTGGGAGTATCCACTGCCGCGTTGTTTTTAATGCGGGTGTTTGCGGGCGAATCTGAAGTAGAAGGGTTGTGCGAAGACATGATAAACCTTGAAGCGACGAAATGATTATAATAAGCGAGCGCAAAGCATAACGGTATTTTAAACCATAAGAAACCTTGCGTTAGACAGTCGTTTTTTCAATATTAATCCTGCGCCCTTAATGCGCTTCTCGTGGTACACTTCGGCTTTATATGTTTCCCCATTAAACATTTAAGGAACGTGTTTTTCAGTGAGCCGACAAACGCAAGCTATTATTCATGCTGACGCCATTTTACATAATTTCAAAGCCCTTGCCGCTTTAGCGCCATCAAGTCAATCTATGGCGGTGGTGAAAGCTGATGCCTATGGCCATGGAGCCGTAAATGTGGCGCGTATTCTTCAGCATGTTTCTTCGCGTTTTGCTGTAGCTATTATCGAAGAAGCTATTGCCCTTCGCGATGCGGGAATTACCGCGCCAATTGTTGTTTTAGAAGGGGCTCATCAAGCAAAAGAGTGCCAAATGGCGTTTCAGCATAACTGCATTTTGGTTATGCATTGTGAAGAACAGCTTGCATGGCTAGAAAAATGCCCTGAACAACAACGCCCCCACATTTGGTTGAAAGTAGACAGCGGTATGCATCGCTTAGGCTTTGCGCTTTCAAAAATCGAAGAGATTACTGACAAATATCGACATCTATTAAGTGATAACACGGTTATTGCTACACACTTTGCATGTGCCGATGATGTGGATAACAGTTTCACCCATACTCAAATGAGTGGGTTTAATCAGGTTGCTAAAAAGCTGGGCTTACCTACTAGCGTGGCTAACTCTCCGGCTACGGTAAATTGGCCGGCAAGTCGAAATGCGTGGAACCGGTTGGGAGTGGGCGTTTACGGTGGTGCGGTTTCAACCTCGCAAAACGTTGATGTTGAAATGTATCCTGCCATGACCCTTCGCTCAAGCGTACTGGCTGTGCGAACTATACCGGCAGGCGAGGGTATCGGGTACGGGCAAACCTGGGTGGCGAATAAACCCAGCAAAATTGCAACCGTAGGTATTGGTTATGCCGACGGCTACCCTAGGCATTGTAAAAACGGTACGCCAGTCATGGTTAGAGGTAAGCGCGCTTATTTGGCTGGTCGCGTATCTATGGACATGATCACCATTGATGTGACCCATATCGACAACGTAGCTGTGGGCGATGAAGTAGAGCTGTGGGGACAGAATGTCTCTATTCAGGAAGTTGCAGCCAATGCCGACACCATCGACTACGAATTAATGACGCGAGTTTCTCAGCGTGTACCGCGCATTGTGAAATACCTTTAGTTATCAACGCAGTGCCAGTTTGGCTAAATTTTATACAATGCCAGTCCGCACAGATAATTACCCACTCAGCGAGAGTTAAAATGTTCGTAATCGCGGCGTGTTACCGCAGGTATAGTGGTTCTACATCAAGGTGACACAACAAAGAGTACGGGCATTTTAAACTCGCCCTTCGGGAAGGTCTGGCAAGCTTCCTAGCTACATTCTGGGAATTTGAAAGGGAACAGCCATTCCTGCATTCCCACGCTTTGCTAGGAAACTTGCCAGCGCCTTCTGAGTGGGCAATGATCTGTGCGGATTGGTATAATTTAATAAAGCACTATTCATTAAAAGAATGAGACTTTTACCCCTAATTTGGGCTTTACTGTTGTAGCTTAGTGATGGGATTGCGGCGAATATTTCGCCTCCAACTGTTCTGAGCATCAACTCATAAGTGAGGTTTGTATGCGTACTTCGTTTTCTCGTCCGAGAGTGAATCGTGGAGTAGTTAGTCGACCGTCAAGACCTGTTCAAAAGAAGTAATAGGTTTGTTGTAGGCGTCAAGGAATACAAATAAAAGATACAATAAAGCCCGGTTAGGTTTGCCTAACCGGGCTTTCTATTAACCACTTATGTGCACCGTTGAGTACTTTCAGCTTGCGGGTATCTGTTTACACGCTTAAGCCTTTAAACGTAAACGCAAAACCATAAGGATTGACTACCAACTTAGCCGTTTTGGGCGCGAAGCTCGCTGTCTATGCTGCTGCGCTCATTGTTATCCACACGCTTCGCGTCAGCCTTTTTTGATTCTGTTTTAGCCTTGTCTGAACTGTCTTCGCCGAGTACTGGGAAGTAACGCTCAGGTCTATGGTTAAGCGAAATTACCATATTTAAACAAAACGCCGCGAGTATCGAGATAAGCACTAATGGCCACGAAATAAAAAACAGTGCGCTAAGCAATATGCAGCTATCTACAGTTAACTGGAAAGTCCCAGCTCTGATATTAAAGCGTTGCTGTAAGTAAAAGGCCATAATACCAACGCCGCCTAGGCTAGAGCTGTGACGGAACATCATCAGCATGCCTACACCAATTAAAATTCCGCCAAATACCGCTGCGAAAAACGGGTTAACGTGGCTGATATCTACAAATGCCGGAATTTGCTCGGTTAACACCGAAACAGTGGTTACAGAGATAAACGTATTGATGGTGAAACGTTTACTAATTTGCGTCCACGCTAGAGTATAAAAAGGTAGGTTAATCAAAAAGAATAACAAGCCGAAGTCCATGTCGAAAGCATAGGTACCTAATAGCGCAAGACCTGCCGCGCCACCTACCATTAGGTCTTGAGACTGAAAAAGATATACGCCAAAAGCAACAAACAAGCCGGCGCTTATCAGGGCGAAAACATCCTCGATGACACTGTGTTTTGTTTTTTGCATAAAAAAGAGTTTGCGTTAAGAAGACACAGCGTAATTATACGTTTACAGCACATTCGGTGACAGCAAGATGAAAAGTTAAGTCAGCACGATAAAAGTAAGAAGGTAAGTTTGCCTTTACGACTTTTAGTGCTTAGGTGAATAGGGTGTTGCGGCAATGTAAACGTTGCACCAAGGTGGTTCAGTTTTATAACTTGAAAAGCGCAATGCGCTCTTAAAATTTGAAGGTTGTATGATTATTCAACAATAGAGAACACCACAATATCTTGCTTATTAAATTCTACACTGCACTTCATGATTCCTAAGTGCAGTGGACTATATGCTTCAATTTTGCTGCCATTTGCTACAAACTCAGTATCCCACAGCAATAAGTCTGCGGTGTTAAGCTGGCGTTCAACGCTTTTTTTCGACACCCCTGGCGTAAAGTTGTCGCAAAGAATAATGACCTCACGTCTTGCTTCAATCCAGTAAAAGGTAATGGTGATCAACAGTGCTATCGCCGCTATTGCAATAACATCTGCAATAATTGAACGTTTCATGGCCTGCACGTTTTACTTCTCCTCTACGTCTTTACTGCGGGTGATTAAACCTTGTGATACAAAATGCGCTACAAGCAAGGTGCACCTGTATAAAGTGCTATTCAGTGGTTTGGATCAAATCCCACTTATTACCAAACTTATCTTTAAAGATGGCTACCGTACCATAAACTTCTTCACGGGGAGTTTCTAAAAACACCACGCCTTTGCTTTGCATTTCGTTAAAGTCGCGCCAAAAGTCATCGGTATTTAAAATTAAAAATACTTTGTCCGCGGCTTGGTTACCAATAAGCTCTAATTCAACGTCGTTTTTAGCTTGCGCTAGCAGCAAGCTGGCTGAACTGTTTGGCGGCGTTACTAACACAAAGCGCGAGTCTTCTCCGGTTGCTTTATCTTCAGTTAAGGTGAAATTTAAAACCGTTGTGAAGTACTCAATTGCGTTGTCGTAGTCGTCTACAAAGAAGGTAATCGCCGAAAGGAGTTGTTTCATAAATGTTGTTCAGTTCAAAATGATTAAGTGAACTCGGCATACTACCTAAAAGCTCACCGAGCTGAAATGCGGGTTATCAGTTATTGCATGAAGTTGAGCGATTTCATTAAGGGCAATGTTTTCTACATTACCGTTAATGCGCATTTGTATACATTCTGTTGGCGCGTCACTGCGTTTATCTATAACTGTGTTTAGTGCCTTGCCGCTTTTTAGTTCCCCACTTTTTAATACAGCGCTAACCTCAAGTTTATACATGCAGGCTATTTCTATGTAGTCATAAAGCTGACAGGCTATATTCACAGGCTTTCCTATAGTTGCTTTTAAAGTGTTGCTCAAATTTTAGATAAGCCCTGGCGTTCACGGCAAAAACTTCTTTATTTACCGTACATACATTCCACTTCACTTTAAACATTCGACTGCCAATGTTTAAATGCCGCCGCCTATCGGGGCGGCGAAGTTTCTCCACTCAAATCACAGAAGTCAGACCTTAACAAATGATCTTTTTTTAAGGTTTGCTCAGTATTGTAAGTACTGAAGGATTTATTTTGGTGCACGAAATTCCAAAGCGCTTAACCGCCCCTTTACTCATTAGAGGCAATTTTTAGCAAAGGGTTCCCGCCAAAAATTCAATACAGGAACAGTAATGAACAAGCTACTATCCGCATTTTCTTTAGTTTCAATTGCTACATGCGCTTCGAGCGGCGTAAAAGCCGACGAACTCCCCTTTAATTTAAGCGGTCACGTAAGGGTTAATTACGGACATCAAGATTGGCAAATTCCCGAGTTTAGAGATGGTTTTGAGTTTGAATCATTCAAGCTTGGCGTATCCGGCGAGTCAGATCAGTTTAGCTATAAAGCAGAGTACCGCTGGTACGAAAATACCGATTTTGATACCGTTCGCTTCGCTGATCTTACTTATCATTTTGATGATCAAACCGAAATTACCGCAGGTATAACGCAAACCCCGTTTGGTCTACAGCCCTTTGCCAGCAACAACTTTTGGTTTTCAGTTAATTACTATCTTGGCTTTGAAGATGACTACGATGCTGGGGTCAAAATCAATCACGACTGGGGTAAATGGGATTTTCAAGCCGCTTACTTTATGAATGATGAGTACAATGACGCAGCCGAATTTGGTCGTTACTCATTTGATGTAGCAGATGACGGGGAATACCGAAATAAAGAAGACGGGCAGTACAATCTACGTGCTAACTACTCTGCGAATTTTATTCGCGGTGCGACTACCGATATCGGCGTGTCGTATCAGTACGGTAACATTTTAAACCTAGATACATTAGACGATGGCGATATGAATGCTTATGCCGTTCATATGCGTCACACTCAAGGTGACGTAAAAGTTGAGCTACAGTATATCGACTATGAATACGATTTAGCTGCACCTGAAGGGCAGGCTGATGACCGTATAGCGCTATCGTCTTTTACCTTTCCTTTCTTGGCGGCTGCTGACGGCAAAACTTATTCAGCGAACCTTGTGTACTCGGTGCCCTATAAGTTTACGCATATAGAGTCACTTACCTGCTATTCAGAATACAGTGTTGCCAAAGGCGAAGGAAATGAAGGGAAAAACTCTTCACAGTGGATAAATGGCTGTAGCTTTGGCTGGGATAAATTGTTTGTATATGTAGATAGTATCCAAGGCAAAAACATGTGGTTTTCAGGCGGCCCTGGCGTAGGGCTAGACTTAGGCGGTAGACAAGAAACTACCCACAGGTTGAACATAAACCTTGGCATTTACTTCTAATCAATAACAGGACTTTGACATGCGATTACTACTTATAGCGACATTGATATTAGCGCTAATTCCAATGCAAAGTTTTGCCCATTCATGGATGAAACTGCGCATAGCGACCACAGAATATGCGCCTTACACGTCAACTGATATGCAGCACGAAGGTTACATAAACCATATTATCGCCGATGCGTTCAAAGAGACGGGCGTTGTGGTGGAGTTTGTATCCTTACCATGGGAAGAAGCCTTAGAGGCAACGCTAAAAGGTGAATACGACGCAGTTTCTTACGGTAACTTTGTACGTTCTCGAGAAAGCGAGTTTTTTCACAGCAACCCAATAAGCGCAGAGAGTCTGGTGTTTTATGTTAACGCCGAAAATGGCCCCGATAGTTGGAGTGACCTTAGCGATATGCAAGGTCTAAAAATGGGGATCACAGAAGGGTATCTATATAACGATGAGCTTGCTGCCTTCATTAAAGGTAACGAAAGCGTAGTAGAGCACAAGACTGATAAAGCGAACCTAGAAGCGCTAATAAATGGTGATATCGATGTTTTCCCCATTGATGAACTTACCGGTTGGTATTTGCTACAGCGAGACTTCAACAGTGGCGACCGTCGTGATGTCATGCCTATTAAACCTTTTATCTCTACGGTAACCACGCATTTGTTAGTGCCTAAAGGGCAAGGCGATAGCCAGCTTATTTTGTCTTTATTCAATAAAGGACTAGAAGAGCTAACGTTGGAAGGTAAACTAACTCGCTTCAAGCGACTGCTAAAAGAAGGTTATTATCAGCACCCGCAGAAGAAGGTAAATTTCGACCGACGCTAACACACAGCCGTGTTTTAAACGCGTGCTAATCCACGACTTTTCAAATTGAAAAAAAGGTTGCAAACCAAACGCGGTTTGCAACCTTTATTCATGCTACTTTCTCATCACTTAGTGTCTTTTCTGCTGATTATTAAACTGATATGGTTAACGGCTATTTTCTAATGCCCATTTAGAGGTTGCCTTGTCGTACTCAGCTGAAACATCCTTCCTTGCCCGCGTTACCGCCTTACTAAAATTACTCGGTCCTGGTGTGCTTATGGCAACGGCGGCGGTAGGTGGAAGCCATTTGGTGGCCTCAACTCAGGCGGGCGCAAAATTCGGATGGCAGTTAGCGCTTCTCATATTGGTGGTAAACCTACTTAAATACCCGTTTTTCAGGGCAGGCGTAAGTTACACCATCAGCACGAAGCAAACCCTGCAGCAAGGCTATCTAGAGATGGGTAAACGCTACCTAGCCATTGCCTTGTGCTTAAATACTATCGCATCGGTAGTCAATGCTGCGGCACTGTTACTGTTTGCAGCAAGCTTATTGTCGTACTTTATTCCATTTGATATAGCCATAGCGGTGTCTGCCTCAGTGGTTTTAGCGCTTATATTACTGATTTTACTGGCAGGGCATTTTGAAGGGCTCGACAACATTGCCAAAGGCATAATGGGCGTGCTTGTGATGGCAACCATAGCAGTGTTTATCGTTGCACTTAGTAATTATACTGCGCCAATGGTGCCTGCCGAAGAGCAGCCTTCGCCTTGGACGCTTGCCACGCTCGGTTTTTTAGTGGTAACAATGGGGTGGATGCCTGCACCTATTGAAATATCTTCTATTACTTCTCTTTGGTTAAAGCGACAATGCAAAGGTCAAGCGGTGACCCCGAAGTCGGCCCTTTTTGATTTCAACTTGGGCTATGCGGTAACCGTATTGCTTGCTCTGCTGTTTTTGGGGCTAGGCGCGTTAATTCTGTATGGCAGCGGCACAGAACTTAGTACTAGTGGTATTGGCTTTTCTCACCAGCTTATCAGCATGTACTCGTCAACCATCGGGGAGTGGGCGCATCTGCTTATTGCGATAGTGGCGTTTCTATGTATTTTCGGCTCGGCGTTGACGGTATATGATGGCTATGCGCGAGTGGTTGCAGAAGCAATTGCGCTATTGTTTAACAAGGATAAAGCCGCCCGCAATACACTGGTGACACCAGTATTGCTTTTCATGGCAATATTCAGCTTTGTTATTGTGCTCTTTTTCAAGTCTGCTTTATTAGCCATGCTAGGTTTTGCTATGACGTTAGCTTTTGTTACCACGCCCATGTTTGCTTGGCTTAATCATAAGCTGGTGGCACAAACTGAGCTGCACCCTGATGCCGCGCCTAATAAGGTAGTAAAGTTACTTAGCTTGCTAGGCCTGGTTTACCTGTTTGGGTTTCTTTTGGTATTTGTTTGGTGGAAGTGGTTTAGCTAACGGCTTACCCCAAAACATGGCCTCACTCGCCATCACCTTTGCCAGCCGGTTACTGCTATTGCTAGCCGGCCCACTTCAGCAAATTAATAAGAAGCTTTTGAAAGCGCCTAAAGATACGAGAGCCCTTGGTTAATGCTTTACTTCTTCAAGCAGTAGTAAATTAGTTTAATTGCTTATACTTATCCAAGTATTCATTTAAGACTCATCTATACTAAAAGCGACGCTGCTAAAGGAGTGCGCAATTCGGTGCGTAAAGTAAAATTATTTCCATCACTACATTCAGGCAAATACATAAGCTTTGTGTTGCTTTGCTTCGTGTGTATGACAATGTGGGGATGCACAAAAGATGAGCCGAAATCCATACAATGGAACAATGCCTATGATATTGAAAGGGAGCTTCACCTTTTAGGGCGGCAGGATGACCCGCGAGAAATTTATAAGCGTTTGCAGGGCATGAAACAGCAAGCATCGCTTCAGCTATCCCAGCTTCGCAAGACGGGGCAGCACGACCCACTATTTACCGAATGGCTAGAGTCATTAAGAATAAGTTTGTCGCTAGCACCACTGTATAGCAACACAATCGAAACCTGTGACGTGTGGCAAAGTGCAATGGAAGAAGCATGGGGCGTTCAAACTATTGAGTTTAACGAACGAGCTAAACTCGTGTGGCGGGTAATGGTCGCTACCTGCAACGCACGAGTTCGCTCTTTGTAAGCCGTCGGTTTTTACTTAGTGTAAACAGGGCGAGCAGCAGTTAGCGTAGCAACCTTATCTTTAACTTGCTGAATAAGATTATTGTCTTCAGGTTCTGATAACACATCGCAAATCCAGTTAGCTAACTGGGCACAATCGTCTTCGCTAAAATTACGAGAAGTCACCGCTGGAGTACCTATCCGAATGCCACTTGTTACAAAAGGCGACTGTGGGTCGTTAGGCACAGTATTCTTATTAACAGTAATATTCACACTATTTAAAATAGCGTCTGCCTCTTTACCCGTCATCCCCTTACTAACCAGACTTAGCAAAAACATGTGGTTGTCAGTTCCGTTAGAGACCACATCGAATCCACGCTTCATAAATACATCTGCCATCGCGCGTGCATTGGTAACCACTTGCTTTTGATACGTTTTAAATTCGGCTGTCATGGCTTCTTTAAACGCAACAGCTTTAGCCGCGATAACGTGCATGAGTGGACCACCCTGAATCCCCGGGAAAATAAGTGAGTTAAACTTCTTTTCAAGTTCAGGGTTTGATTTACACATAATGAGCCCGCCGCGAGGGCCACGTAGTGTTTTGTGGGTAGTGGTAGTAACCACGTGCGCGGCGTTAATTGGCGAGGGATAAACTCCCGCTGCGACAAGACCTGCTACGTGCGCCATATCTACCAGCAAATACGCGCCTACACTATCGGCAATCTCTCTAAACTTTTGCCAATCGACAACACGAGAATAAGCTGAAAACCCTGCCACGATCATCTTTGGGTTATGCTCTTTAGCTAAGGCTTCTACTTGGTCGTAGTCAATCTCACCGGTTTCCGTGTTTAGCCCATATTGGATGGCATTGTATAGCTTGCCTGAAAAATTAGGTTTTGCACCATGGGTTAGGTGACCACCGTGATCAAGACTTAACCCGAGTATGGTATCGCCAGGGCTTAGCAGTGCCATGTAAACCGCAGTATTGGCTTGCGAACCAGAATGGGGCTGAACATTAACATAATCAGCTTCAAACAGGGCTTTGGCTCTGTCGATAGCGAGCTGTTCAACTTTATCCACGGCTTCACAGCCACCATAGTAGCGCTTACCCGGATAGCCTTCCGCATATTTATTCGTTAGTTGACTACCCTGTGCCTGCATAACGGATTTGCTGGTGTAGTTCTCTGATGCGATTAGCTCGATGTGATGTTCTTGGCGTTCGTCTTCTTGTGCAATAAATTGGGCGATATCTGGGTCTTGCTGAGTAAGGTTTTGGTTTAGCGTATTCATGCTGCCTCCTAATTGTCGTTGTTGCGTATTCGATACTAGAAGTGCAAAATGAATAAATAAAATTAATAAAAAATATGGCATTATAATTTTATTAAATGACTGCAGTTGTACTTTTGGCACGGCACGTTTGTGCTTTGTCTGTAGTAAAGCGGCTAATAGAGTGAGCCTTTAAACTTCGTTGGTGAAAGGTCAGTGTTTAGTTGACGCTATAAAGAAGGTGTAAAGCAAAGTAATGAAGAACTTGTCCATAGATTTCCTACGTTCGTTCGTGCTTATCGCACAGACGGGAAGCTACACACAGTGCGCCGAGCAGCTGCAACGGACTCAACCTGCAATAAGCCTTCAAATTAAAAAACTAGAAGAAATGATTGGGGAGAAGCTATTTTCTCGCGACAAAAATCGTTTAGCGCTTACTGGCGCTGGTAGTCGCTTATTGTCATATGGTGAGAAAATAGTAGCGCTTAATGACCAGGCTATGGCTGAGTTCGGTAAGCCTCAGGTGACCGGAAATATTAAGTTAGGCATTCCCAGTGAATTTAGCACCACGCTTATGCCTAAAATCATTCGGCGGTTCACACAAACTTACCCGGAAATATCGCTAGAGGTGCATTGCGCGCTAAGCAAAGATTTGTTGAGCGAACCGTTAAAAAGCCAATTCGACTTAATTTTGTCATTGCAGGAAACACCAAACCCCCAGCAGGATGGCTTCATCATCTCAGATCAACTGGTATGGGTAGGCAGTCAGCGCTTTGTTAACAGTGTGCCTGCTAAGCTCCCTATTATTGCAGCCCCCTCACCGTGTATTTATCGCAAGCGCGCCACTAACCTTTTATCCGCAATAAAAAAGCCGTGGCAGGTGGTATACACCATTGCAGATTTAAACGGTATTCAAACTGCTATAAATGAAGGGCTAGGCATTACGGTACTGGCAAAAAGCTCAGTACCGTCAGGATTGCACATTTTATCTAATTCAGAAAACTTGCCCGAACTTGGACATGTAGGCGTTTGCTTAGTTAACCCTCAAAAAGTGTCATCTAAAGCAATTAGCCTGCTGACCGAAACCATTACTAATGAGGTCGCTAACTTCTAAAGTGATATATTGTTTGTCTATGCTTTTTTAACAAACTGCGCGGTAAGCATCATTTCACCGGCACCATCTACTTTACAGTCTAGCTGGTGGTCTTTGGCATCTTTCACATGACGGATAACCGCTTTGGTACCAATTTTAAGTACAAGCGAGCTGCCTTTTACTTTCAAATCTTTTGCCAGCGTTATCTTGTCACCAGCAACTAACGGCGTACCGTTATAATCTTTTGCTGAGACTTCTTCTTCAACCTCGTTCGGGTTCCACTCGTGACCACATTCGGGGCAAATAAGTAAAGACTGGTCTTCATATACATATTCAGACTGGCAATGCGGGCAAGGGGGTAGTGACATGTGGAATTCTCTTAAAATACTAAATTAAAGCGCTCGGGTCATAAAGTGACTGTTGGGGTCTAGTGAATAGCTACCAAAAGGGCCGCAGTCGACAAAACCGAACTTTTTATAAAGCGTTCTTGCCGCTAAAAAGTAGTCTTGCGTTCCTGTTTCTAAACTTACCGAACTAAACCCTTTCATTTTCGCATGTTCTAAGGCAAAAAGTAATAACTGTGAAGCCACGCCACACCCTCTATAGGGCTTTGCCGTTCTCATAGATTTTAGCTCTGCGCTATGTGCATCAAGAGCTTTAATAGCAACACAACCCGCAAGCTGTTGCTGCTTCCAACCACTAAAAAAAGTAATGTTAGGCGCTTTTAGTGCATTAACATCTAGTGCGTGTACGCACTCTGGCGGCGACGTTGCATACATATCTGACAAATGCTCTTCTAAAAGCGCTAGTACATCTCCTCCCGTAAGATCATCAATTATAATCTTCATGTACTTTGTCCTTTATATGTATCGGGAACAGGCGACTATCAAAGCCTGTGGGTTAATTGTTTAAAGGTTTAACCATGTTATAAAAGCGATCGTCTTCACTACTTACAACAAAGCCCACTTTATTATAAAGCGAAACCGCTGGACTAATTTTGAAAACCCGCAAAGTTAGCGAGTTAACCTTGGCCGCTAGAGCAAGCTTTTCTGCTTCTTCAATAGCTGCACTACCTATGCCCCTATTTTGCGCACTTGGTATAACTTGAAGATCGCGTAAAACACAGGTGTTATCTTCAAACTGTAGGCGCATAACACCCACTGTTTGGTTGTCTAGTTGAATGTCGTAGTTAACTAGCTCAGCCGTAACCTCTAGCACTTTTTCAGCGTTCCAGTCGGGAGCGAATTTAGCGTAATAATCTTGCATGTTCGCAAAGGTAAACTCGGCTGCTCGCTGAAGGTTTGTAGTTTTAAAGAAAGTAATCTCCATGGTTATAACTACACCTCAAATTCCCGCCGATGCAGGTAGTCAATTTCAACTTCCATTTCATGTAACGTACGAGTGGACTTTAGATTGAGACTGTCACGCATATTCTGACGGTGAAGTTCGTACTCGGCACTCATTTCAATATCAGCTGCCTTTCGGTAAGTTTCCTCGCTAGGCCACTGAGCATAAGCTATGAATGCTCCACTTTTATCTCGGTGTAATCTGGAGCCAAGACTTCCTTTGAATAAGTAAATGCCTTGCGTAGCCTTTGGCCATGACGCTAGGAATTGCTCTTCAAATCCCTCTTTTACGACAAACTCAAACATAACGATAAACATCGGTATATCTTCCAACCGCTATTCGCAAGCCATTGCGGCTTGCTGCTTACACTTTGAAATAGATTCTGCCTCTGTATTACCACCCATGCAGAAATCTAACCTCAATAGCTTTTCTTCGCGTGTAGGGGTTTTGCTCCTAACCAATGTCCACTCCCAATCTTGAATAACTTTGGTTGCCGGCTTAGAAATACCCTTTTTAGGTACTGAACTTATAAGCTCAATGCTTTCGGTCAAACCACTTCCGTCTACTATTACTTTAAATACTCCGCAGCCAACAATGCCTTTTCTTGCTAATTCAACGGGGTAGCGTGGCATAAATTGCTTTTCTCTCAACCAAGTGGTGTCAGCAATTGTTGGCTTTAAATGTGTTAACTCCACAGAAGCATAATTAACTGCTGCGAGTGTGCCTGTAGATAAAAAATAGATGACGAAGAGTAAATTCTTATAATTCATACAACCTTCCTTAGTTAGTTCAAAAGACATTCGCATAAAAAGCTCAAACACGGCTTCTATGCATGGAGCGATGGGGCGAAGTCTAATGTAGCGTGTTAGTTTACGAAGAGACTTTATTGTTACGTGCGTGCATTTTCAGACCCACAGACAAATGTTTCTTCACCCAGATGGTAGACATTATTAATAGCTACGTATGTGCCAGAAACAACACCCGTTATGGGGAGTAGTACAAGGCCACTAATTGAATAAAAGGTATTGGTATCCTTAAATCCATTAATAACTTTTAGGGTTTTGCGGTCCGATGATATCTCACACTTGTTCACTTTAGCCGTATCGGTTTCTGGAACGACTACACAAGCACTTAACAAAGTTATGCTTAAAATTAATAATGCGAGTAATTTCATCAAATAATTCCTTTTATCTCTGGCTACACAGATTAGCACATATTTTCGCCTAGCCTACAAAGAGGGCGAACTAAGTTTTTTGTTATACGTGCATCATTGAGCCAGCACATAAAAGTATAAAAGCGCAAAGAAAATATTTACTACTAACGGAGTTGACGCATACATTTTGTTTAAACCAAGCCTTTACTGGCATAGTTAACATATACGGCGATGACAACAATCCGCGTAATAAACATAAGACGCCCAATGTCATGGTGATAGAACCGAAGTTCAGTGTCTTAGTGTGTTGGTAAGCGACTGCTTCTATAAGAATCACGGCTGCCATAGCTACTTTGATTAAAATTGCAGCCCTTTGGGCTTTAATTGCTTCGTATTCCATTGCGAATAAATCCTAATAGTACTTATAACATCCACTAAGGGGCAGTAATGTATAGATTGAAGATCTCTTAACCATCTAACATAGTGCGATGAATTGAGACTATAGGATCTTCCTTATACAGCTAATGCCCCGCAGAACTGATTTGATATGTAGCCTTCTATCCTTGAGTGTATTTTTGTTCGCAAGAAACAACCGCAGCGCATAAGCCGCTAACAACTAGAAAGCAAATAGTAGCGGAAAATGTGCCTATGCTAACAAATAAACAAGTTTCTCTGACTCTAGGGTCGACAACAAAAGCTGCACCCCATAGTAGAACAGTAAAAAAAGAGAATATATAAGCGAAAATACCAAGAGCTCTAGCTGCGAATAAAAGAGTGGGTAGGTTTACAGTTTGTATCGTCTGGTAAGGGTAAAGTTTCATAAAAAGTCCTTCTACATAATGCAAAACTTCATAGCCACATAGCGTTTAAATAACGGGCGTAGGCGTGGGGCATTATGGGGAAACCGCCCCACGAGTATATTTCCCCGCTTGCGAAACGAGTGTGTCGATTGCTTTATTTCGGTGCATTCATGAAATGACCGTTTTCTTCTACATCCTTCTTAAGAATCAAAACAATTAAAAATATTAGCGCTACGGGCGGGATAAAAGCCGTGAAGAAACCAATCACGGAGGTTACGACAGGTGTGGTGGTTTTACGCTTTCCGAGATAATAGCCAGCTAAAGCCATGAGTATAGCTAAAACGATTATGATTTGACCGAAAAGTGTCGCGTTGATATTCATAAATAGTTCCTTCTACTTGTGATAATTTTGGTAGTACATGACTTTCCAATAACGGGCGCAGACATGTGGGGCACATTGGTGAAGCGGCCCTACAAACCATGCGAGTGTGTTAATTAGCTCTTTAAGCATGTTCACCCATAACCTTCAGTTGCGATATGTCCATTACCCTCACATGCGTTTGGTAATAGTACTTACCAGTAGGTTTACCATCCGATAGAAATGCAATCTTAACCCGCTGAGCAATACCATTAACTACTATTGCTTTATTTATAAAGTATTCCTGTGGTGGCATTCCATATCTAGCAGATAACTGTGCAATTACTTTCGGATGTAGAGTAACGGTTATAGCTCTCTGATCACGATAGTCTTTTTCAGTATTTAAATAGACATATTTCCCTTGGCTACCAGTGGCTACTATTTGAAGTGAGTATTGCCCAGGAACACCTTTGGGCGCTGAATCTGCAGCAGCCTTTATTATTGCCATTGTGTCTGAGAATGTAGACTCAGTGTGTAAAGTTGTGGAAGTGCAACCAGCGAGTAAAAAGATAAACGTCAAAACAACAATTTTCATAATTTATTTCCTTATAGCACCATACTAAAGGGCGATAGCACATGGGCTAAAATAGGTAACGAAGTGAGTAGCCCATGAGTAAGCGTCCCAGCGAACGAAGTGAGTAACTTAATTTTCTTTGTTAGGTGCCAGCACGCTTTCTACTGCCGCCATAACTTTATTGTGCCTAATAAATAAAACGTACCATAAATACAGCATATAGTTGAGCTGACTAACCAAAAGGTTATTGAATTTTGGTGCACCACAGGGTCTGAAGTTAGAAATGGACCAACTAAACCTGCGATGCCACGCAACAAATAGATGGCAGTAATTAAAGCTAAACAGGTTTTTAGTAGTGGTAATTTGATGATGATACCTGCACCAGAAAATGCATATAAGCCCCAGCCAGTAAGAATTGAAGCAATTACCAAAGTTGCAATTGTAGGGTAAGGGTCGCCCTGAGCTGCGAGTTGAGCCATGCGTTGACCAGCACCAAAAAAGAGATACCAATCAGGACCGCCGAAAATACAACTGATATGAAGTAGTGCGGCTAAGAAGCTTAAAATACCAGCGATTAATAGTTGATTATTCTTGTGCATTCAAATTCCTTTTGGCACATAACATCGCCCGCAAAGGCGAGCACGTAGTACGATTTTACTTGGCCTTGTTACATGTTTTCAAAAAATAACCTTACGTCTGCTTGCTTGGCCAACAATGAAATATTACTACGTTGCTCCAACGGGCAAACGAAAAGCACTAAAAGATCACTACTATCGTCTATTGCTAAAATAGCCAAATTTGCGGCACGAGCGCAAGTAAAAATATCGGGGCTATGCTCTACGCTACCAGCACCACCTACAAGTGATCCAAATCCAAATTTAGTTTGTGCGTAGAAGTTTTTTAAGTCCTCATAGTGGGTACTTTTTTCTAGAAGGCCTTCGGATCGAAGATTCAATTTATCTAAGACTGATAACGGTTCTTCACGGCCATTGGCAACTGCCAACAGATTCGACTCATAAAGAGCACGGACTAGAACAAAGGTGGTTGAAATATCTGTGGGCGATTCTATAAAACAGTCGTCTTTTAAATCTTCATCAAGTGCCTCAAAATATTTGTTCGGCGAAGACTCAAAAAGCCGAACTTTTCTCATCACCTCTGGGTTGTTTCGAGAAACGAGTTTCGACAAAGCCACTAAAGGCTGCTGATCCGATTTAGGGCCTCGTAACAATTTTTTTAAAAACTCCCTCATCTGGTGTACCTCCTTGAGATGTAACTTTTAAATAAGGGTCGCAGACGCGTGGGGCATAATGGCGAAGCAGCCTCGCGAGTATGCGTTTCAGCGAACGCAGTGAGTGAGTTGATTGGGGGGTTAGGCGTTTGAAGTATGCGCCGATTCGAGCTTGGCATAGTTACCTTTAAAGCTAAATGCTTCCTGAGTTTCTCCATTTTCCCTAAGGTGCTCCAATTTGGCCACGGCTTCTTGTACGGTTGGTATATGGCCTTCTGGAATCCACCACAACACGTAAGATGCTTCGCCAAGTGGAACAAACCATTCTTTTTTACGCTTGAGAAAATCGATGTGGTGCGTTTTAAACATGAAGTTTTTAAGCGACTCTACGCTTTCCCAGACCGACATATTTACGATGATATCTGGGTTGTTTTCTACTTCTATACTAGTGGCATCGCCTGTTTCATCTTTTAAGCGCCAAATAAACCCCGGACTCTTTTCTGCAATAGCATTAATAGGCTCTAAATTATTAACAAAGTCCGACATTTCCGGTGACTCTAGATCAAATCTTACTTTTGCAATATTAAGTTGAGCGAGGTGCATTTAGTCTCCTTAACGCATAACAATTTATTATGTCTATTAGCAAAAAACTTCCTTGAACAGACTTAGAGTCGCACTAATCATTTAAGATGGCTACTACAAAGTGCTTTATAGCAAGCCCCGCATCTATTTCACACTATGTCATAGTTCTGTTTTTTTCCTCATACAAAATTAGGGGAAAGATTGAGGTTGTTTCCTCAATGCTGTCTGATACCAGCCATACAGAATAAGAAATTTGACCTTCAAAATTTTTCTGAGACATAACGCTAAGCGTCTTGTTTACTGCCCGTGTCAATTCGAAGCAGCTTTTCATCTTTTATGTACCCTAATTGGAATAGTTCCATTGCAATTTGTTTAAGCTCTTTATTTTGCTTGGTGGTTCTGTTTTCCGTCTCTACAAGTAATTGATAGCGTTTTTGTAAGCTTTTGATATTTCTTAAGTGCCTTCGGCAATCTGGGCATTGGTTGCAATGCGCATCTACATAAAAGCCTAACTGTTCGAACCAAAACATTTGCTCCTTGGCGAAAAAGATGAACGCTCTTTTACAAATGTTGCATGTTTCTTCAATATCTATGTAGATTTTGCGCGGGTACAAACCGTAATTCTGCTTTGATATATCAGCTTTTATAGCGGTTTCTTTGAAGATCTTAAGCGATGAGTAGCTCCAGTGAGCAGATAAAATATCTTCTTCAGAGTAGCTTTCGCCTGATGGGATAGGCTTATTTCCATATCTGGGGTGTTTTACATAATTCATTTGGATGGAAATAACCTCTGGCGGAGCCGCCCCACATGTATGCGTCGCAGCGTGCCCGCTCTTGGCACACGACTTGAGCGTCTTGTTATATTTTGTCACACCGCCGCCAAACTTTTGAGGTTCCAGAGCCCGAGTCGAAATATTTGATATTTGCGACTAATTCTCCATTTGATTCTTTCAATGACGACTCGCAACCAGCAACCACCATTTCATAATTAAGATGATATTTTTTTCCGCTTTCTGGAGTGAAACTAAATTGCACATGACAGTTCCAGCTTGGTTCAGTTGTACCAAACTGGAAATACAACTCTTTGTTAGTGGGTATATTGATAATGTTGGTTGCAATATCCGAATGTTCGGAAATGACATGTCCTAAAACATTTTCCGTGTCATAGTCTTCTTCATAACAGCCATCAAATATTTCTAACTGCGTTACTTTACCATGCAGAAATATTCCCTTGAGGTTGGCTGAAATAGTAAGTTCTGCGCTTTCATTAGTTGCTGGTCTATTATATACGGGCAAATTAGTTGACTTACAGCTTACAAGTAAAATCGCTAACACCAGTATAAAAAGCTTTTTCAATTTAAACTTCCTTTGAATTTAAAAAAATATAACGCCCAACTTAGGGGAAATAACACGCAGGCTAAAATTGGAGCGAAGCGCAGGGAGCCTACGTGTTTTTGTCCCTAGCGAGCATAGCAAGTGTTAATGCGCTTGCTATACGCAGTTTGCCACAATTGTAGCGCATTGCTACAATGTGTTTATGAACTAACTGGAGACATATTATGGCAACCGCGAGCGTAAGACTAGACCAAGATCTAGTTGAGAAAGCTACCATTATGGGCAAAGCACTAAATCGAACTATGCCAAAACAGATTGAGCATTGGGCAAAAATAGGTGAAATGATGGAAGATAATCCTGATTTACCATACGAATTCGTGAAACAGGCAATTATTTCCAAAGCGGAAAAAGAGGCAGGAAAATTGGAGCCTTACGATTTTGGCTAAGATTACGAGTGTTTTACAGACAGCCAATTTTAAGAGAGCAGTAAAGAAGTTACATAAGAATCAGAAAAAAGACTTGGATAAAGCTGTAAAGGAACTGATGGACGATCCTCTTTTAGGAGAACAGAAAAAAGGCGACCTAGCTTTTCTTCGCGTGTACAAGTTCAAAATGGTTAAGCAGTTAACCTTACTAGGTTACAGCTACGAGGATGGCACTGTGATACTTGAATTGATAGCTCTTGGTTCTCATGAAAACTTTTACCGCGATGTTAAAAAGTTATTCTGACCGGATGCATATAACTTTTAAATAACGGGCGCAGGCACGTAGGGCATAATGCCCAAGCCGCCCCGCGTGTAAGCGTCCCAGCGAACGGAGTGAGTGACTTTATTTTTTTGTTATATGCCATACATCGAAAGTTCTGGAAAAGCGATTACTACATACCAAACGACAATTGAAAGAATTAATTTTGCAGCCAGCTCAATTAGCGAAGTATTCCTAATCTTTGTATCACCTTCCGGGTTGCTCCAACCACCCTTTAAGTCCTCATCTAGTGTTACCAAATGACCCCAAAAAATTAGTATTGTCACGAAGGCAAAACTCACAGCGAATGACAGTTCGAATAACCACGAACCGAGAATAGTCAGTAAAAAAATCCATATTGAAAAAACTACAAACTGAGTCATACAGGCATATAACACTTGCATTAAGGGCGATAACACATGGGCTAAAATTAGGAACGAAGTGACGCAGCCCATGTGTTAGCGTCCCAGCGAGCGAAGCGAGTGCCTTTAGTGTTTTGTTATACCGCCTACAGTACACCTTGCTCCAAATTAGACAATGCATCCAACTGATTAACCCATTCAAGCTGAGACTCACAATAAATATTGATTGCTGGTTTCAGAGTCGGGGCGTTGTCTATTGAGCCCAAATATAAAATCGTTAAACCAGCAAGTTTAGGGTTTTGATTGTATATTGGTGTGCCACAATGCTTACAGAAGCTTTTTGAAGCATTCTCTGACACTTGTACAGTTTTTAGTGAGCCGCTTTTTAATATAAAGTTTTCACTCGCTACAACTACATATGTTGAAAATGCACTTCCATTCATTTTGCGGCAGAGATTGCAGTGACAATTAACAATGGCTCTGATTTCATCCGATGAACTAAATTGAACACTCTTGCAGTTACAACTTCCTTCCATGAAATATCCTTTAAGTTGAGTAAGCGGTATAACTTTTCAATAACGGGCAAAAAATAGTAGGCTAAAATTAGCGACGAAGGAGCAAAGCCAACTGTTTTTTGTCCTTGTTTAACAGTTTGTTAGAGCTATTACATGTGCGAGTATCCGCATTGTTTCTTTGCTTCAGTCTTATTTTTAGAATTACTAACCATAAAATCAAATTGAATACGAGTTAACACTGGCTCGTTATTCTTATTTTTTTCCGTCGCAGTCCACTGCCATTTTTTTAATGCCGCCGCAGCATACTCATCAAATACACCTTGAGGATATGAGCTTTTAACCTCATACCCTCCTAATTTACCCTCTTTGTTAATACCTACAATCAGGTCAACACATCCCGACAATCCTTCTTTAGCAGCTGAAATCGGGTACTTAGGATTTTTCTTCTTTTTTACAACCCAGTACTCTTTAGCCAGCTCTCTCTGATTTTCTAAGGATAAATCAATATAATTGACTGGTTCTATTTCTACTTCATTTGCCATCTCATTAGATGCACATGCACCTAAAAATACACTTAATAATGTTAATGAAACCACTTTTCTCATTGCTAACTCCTTTTAGCTCTAACACCCGTATAACGGGCAAAAATACGTAGGCTACAATACCAAGCGAAGCGCTGGGAGCCTACGTATTTTTGTCCCAGCGAACGAAGTGAGCGAGTTTATGTGCTTGTTAAACCAACAATGATAGCCTAAAGTGACCTAATTAAAGACCTGTTAGGAGACCGGTGTGGCGGCGAGAGTTTTGGCGGAAGTTGCTGCAAGTATTACCGAACTAAAAGCAAACCCTATGAAAGTTGCGAGCAGTGCGTATGGCGATCCTGTCGCTATATTGAATAGGAATGAACCCGTATTCTACTGTGTACCGGCAGAAATTTACGAAAAAATGATGGATCGTTTAGAGGATCTGGAACTACTACAGCTTGTTAGAGAAAGGCAAGGTGAAGAAAGCGTTTCGGTGAATTTGGATGACCTATAAATTAGAGTTTAAGAGAAGCGCACTAAAAGAATGGAATAAACTAGGTAGCACTTTGCAGCAACAACTGAAAAAGAAGTTAGCAGAGAGATTAAAAACACCGCACGTAGCCCCAGATAGAGTATTAGGTGCCGATAATGTTTATAAAACAAAATTACGTCAATCAGGATGTAGGTTGGTGTATCAGGTACTTGATGCCGTAGTTGTAGTTACAGTGCTTGTAGTGGGAAAACGCGAGAGAAATGAGGCTTACAAAAAAGCATTAAAGAGACTTGATGCTGAATAAGGATTTAACTTCCAAATATGGGGCGCAGGCACGTGGGGCATAATGGCGAAGCCGCCCCGCATGTATGCGTCCCAGCGAACGCAGTGAGTGTGTTTATTGATTTGTTATCTTCTTTCCTTGATTGCCCAAAAGAAGACCATTAACACTTAAGTCCTCGTCCAATTGAGGCCAATGAATACCTTCGCCATCACCCAGTATCTCCCAATCTTTGAGTTGATCTTCAGTCGCAGATGAAAGCGATGGGAACCAAGCTAAAGGAACGGAAAGAGTGCGGCCATCTATTAGACTGATAATAAGTGAGTCTGAGTCAAAACTAACTGAGTGTGCAAGAGGGTGATGTTCAACTGCTAAAATAGCCATTCCAAGCCTCCAAAAATGTTTCTTTATTTTCGACCACCAATTGCTCGAGTTTTCTTCTCTTTCGGTGGAAAACGAATAGAGCTAGCTAAAGCGACGGGCTTTAACCAGAATTTAGCAAGCATCTTCTCTCGCTGAATATGAATGTGTGCGGGTTCACCGTTTTCATTACTATAAAAGAAGAAACGATAAGGCCCTAATCTTAATACTGTCGGCATACAGTAAGATTATCGCAGAAGAGCACCTATGCCAATTGGAAGATAACGCTAAGCTTTGGGGCGCAAGCACGTAGGGCATAATGGCGAAGCCGCCCTGCGTGTTTGCGTCCCAGCCCGCGCAGCGGGCGTGCTTAATTTTTTTGTTAGGCGGCATGCAGATCTATTGGCTGTACGTTATCCAAATTGATGTTTTGCTTTGCCTGCCAGAGTTCATAGTTGTCTTGCATACTAAGCCAACTTTCAGGGCTGCGCCCTAATACCTTTGATAGCCTTAATGCCATTTCTGGCGTTACTGCACTTTTCCCCTTAACGACGCGATTGAGTGTAGAAGCGGCAACACCAAGATGTGTCGCAAGTGTCCGGCAACTTATGCCGTGTGGCTCCATGTAAATGGACTCAATAAATTCACCGGGATGTGGTGGGTTATGCATATTCATTAGTGATAATCCTCGTAATTTAAGATGTAAGCATTACCATCCGTGAACTCGAAAGTTACTCTCCAATAACCGTTAACTGATATCGACCAAATATTTGACCTTTCTCCTTTAAGTTGGTGAAGAGAAAGTCCGGGCAAATTAATGTCATCGATATCTTGTGCTGTATGGATAGCAGCTAACTGCATGCGAAGTTTTTTCGCATGCTTAGTCTGTATACCTGAAGTTTTCCCTTTTTCGAAAAAGAGCTTCAGACCCCTATGTTTAAATGACTTAATCATAGGAAGAGTGTGGCGTATTGCGCAACGCGGTGCAGCTTGACGCCTAACTTTAAGCTAAGGGGCGCTAGCGTGTTGTTAGCCGCGTTCGTGCCAATACCCTGGTTTTCGGTGGTTGTGCATAATAGCTACCACACTAATTTCCCTGTTTTCGATAATTTTATAAATAATAGAGTATGGGAACCTGCTTAAGACAAAGCGCCGATGAGTTTGCCCCATTTTTGTCCATGCCGATGGCAAAGAGCTAACTGAATCGATGGCTTCTTTGAGTTCTTGAGTAAATTCGTGACCCAAACCCAATGACTGTTCTT
>NZ_JADOEK010000047.1:0-463 GCF_027563165.1 Alteromonas sp. PRIM-21
CAACTTCACTAAATTCTGTTCGCACGTATACATAGAAATGTAGTGGCTTCTATATAAAGCAAAAAACCCGCCGTTAGGCGGGTTTTTCTTAATGGGACCTGGCAGTGTCCTACTCTCACATGGGGAAGCCCCACACTACCATCGGCGCTAATACGTTTCACTTCTGAGTTCGGAATGGAGTCAGGTGGTACCGTATCGCTATGGCTGCCAGGAAAAAACTGGTAACAATTTGAGAAAGATAATATTAATTCAATCAGTGAGTAACTACTTTTCACTCTACTTGCGGCTCTTTATCAGAGCTTAGCTTGTCTACAACACTCAAAAGCCTAAAGCTTTTTGGGCGTTGTATGGTTAAGCCTCTCGGGCAATTAGTACAGGTTAGCTTAACGCCTTACAACGCTTCCACACCCTGCCTATCAACGTCATCGTCTATAACAACCCTTCCAGAACTTAAAGTTCAGGG
>NZ_JADOEK010000011.1:0-174274 GCF_027563165.1 Alteromonas sp. PRIM-21
TTCAAAGTTGAGCTAATTGCTCCGATTGCGATGGAAGAAGGTCTTCGTTTCGCAATCCGTGAAGGTGGTCGTACAGTAGGTGCTGGTGTTGTATCTAAGATCCTAGACTAATCTAGACTTAGCAACACAAGCCAAAAAAAGCGCACTTAGGTGCGCTTTTTTTATGCCTGCGATTTGGAACTTCGGGAGTGAAGCCCCATCAAAAACACGCCGTAAAGCCATCCATGGCGGCTTCGCAGCAGCGTCCCTGCTGCTGAGAGTTTTTGATGGGGCTTCACTCCCTCCTTGACCGGCATAGCAATAAGTTTGAGGGGGAGAAGAAGTAAGACGCCGTAAACCCGTCCATGGGGGCTCCGACACCGCATCCCTGCGGTGTCGGGTTTCAGAAGGCACAACAATCACTCCCTTTTGATGCATAGCAAAAAGCTTGAAGAGGAGGGGAGCAATACGCCGTAAAGCCATCCATGGCGGCTTCGCAGCAGCCTCCCTGCTGCGATCAGTTTTTGATGGGGCTCCACTCCCTCCTTGATTGGTGTAGCAAAACGTTTGAGGGGGAGAAGAAGTAACACCTTGTTGACCCATCCTAGCTTTTAAGTAAGAACACCGACGCCGTATCCCCGTGATAGAGAGGGGCGAGGGCATATGCTCACTTCTTTTAATCTATGTAAAACGAAAGCTATTAGGAGAAAGGGATCCGATCTCAAGTTCAGTTGATAGTAGCGACATTTGTCTCTATATTTAGGTATATATGTCTATTGGAGGCGCTATGAAAGTAAGTGAAAACAAGAGAGACGGGACTTACGATAACGAGGTCGATTTGGTTGAAATCGTTAGCGGTGGGCTGTTAAACAAGCTATCGTCACCGTTTGACGAAGTTGAGGCAGTCCGCAAAGGTTTTCCAGTCAATAGAATAAAGCGTCTTGAATCCATAATGAGATGGGACCGAAAAGCATTTGCTAAATTTATACGTACTACACCTAAGACGCTGGAAAGATATGCTAGGGATAACAAACATCTAAGTCCACAGGTGAGTGAAAATACACTTGATGTGGCCC
Source organism: Alteromonas sp. PRIM-21 (assembly GCF_027563165.1). Lineage (NCBI taxonomy): Bacteria > Pseudomonadati > Pseudomonadota > Gammaproteobacteria > Alteromonadales > Alteromonadaceae > Alteromonas > Alteromonas sp. PRIM-21. The sequence goes on from NZ_JADOEK010000011.1 coordinate 1,056, forward strand.
GACTAATGAACCTTGGTATCGCTTACTTTAAAAGCGTAGAACGTTGGAACCTTTGGTTAAACACTCCTCACGTCCAATTCAATAATTCAGCCCCTGTCTCTGTATTAGAGTCAGCCAGTGGTCGCGCCTTGATCAAGCGTATTGTACTAGGCTTAGAATACGGTTTCGTAGCCTAGTGCTTGTCTATCGTATAGCACCAAGAAAGAACAACTCTAGCGATAACGCGCTCAATGGAATAGGCGGCCATTATTGTGAGGGTCGTTGGCACTATACAGGGCAGTCTGTTGTCTATACTGCTAGCAGTCGGGCTTTAGCGATGTTAGAGCGATTAGTTAATGACTCATCTGAAGTGTTAAAAAAGGACCTCACTATCACCACAGTTCTATTGTCGGAAGAAGTTCGTATAAAACGTTTATCAGTCAACGAAATGCCTACTGGCTGGGATGCTATGCCATACTCGCAGCATACCCAACAGCTCGGTACGACTTGGCTTCAAAATAAGTCCTCTGCTGTACTACAGGTACCATCAAGTGTTTGTCCAGGTGAATTTAACTTTGTATTGAACCCCGAACATATCGATGCTCGACATTTTAAAGTTGTAGATTGTAAACCTTTTTACTACCCGCCTCGTTTGGCTGAAAAACTATAGGGTAGTTGCTAGAGATCTTCCCCATTAACCGCTTTCCCTAAGCTGTCTGCCTATAAAATACGAATGTCACTTGCCAATGATTTCTTATAGTGTTGTTATACTGTAACAATTAATGGCTATCATGCCCGGCTTTATTGTTTAACGTTTAACGAGATTTTCATGATTACACGACGCCAGTTTTTAGTAGGCTCTTTGGCATTTGGTGGGCTAGCGACCAGTGCTTTTGGTAAGAAAATGAATTTGGCGTCAATGCCGATTAGTGAAGGTTATGGCGCGCTCGTTGCCGACCCGCAAAAGCTGCTCGATTTACCCAAAGGCTTTAGCTATAAAGTTATCTCAAGTCTAGGCAATGCGATGTCTGACGGTATGCACGTACCTGATAGAGCGGATGGGATGGGTTGCCTGCCTATAGATGATAGTAGCGACAAAGTGGCGCTAATACGCAATCATGAACTACACCCTAAACATTTAAGTGCACAGCCTGAGTCTATCCAAGCGCATACCAGCGACTTAGCTTATGACAGTTACGCTAATGGCATTGCTTTACCCGGCGGTACCACAACCATGGTGTATAACCTTAGCACTCAAAAGGTCGAAAAAGAGTTTATTAGCTTGGCTGGTACCGTAAGAAATTGTTCAGGCGGCATTACGCCCTGGGGTACGTGGCTAACGTGTGAAGAATCGGTAGACCGTCCTCATGGCCCTAACGGCGATGTAGTAAATAACGACCACGGCTATATCTTTGAAGTGCCTGCCAATGCGAGCTCATTAATAAAAGCAAAGCCACTCAAAGCCATGGGGCGTTTTAACCACGAAGCGGCTTGTGTCGACCCCAAAACCGGTATTGTTTATTTAACCGAAGACAGAGGCGATAGTTTGCTTTATCGCTTTGTACCCAACGAGTACGGCAACTTAGCGGCTGGCGGTCAGTTAGAAGCTTTGGTAGTAAAAGGGAAGTCTCAGTTCGATACACGTAACTGGAATGGCAATGCTATGCCTGTAGCTAAATGGTTCGATGTTGAGTGGGTAGCGTTAGATAACCCAGAGAGCCCTAATGATGATTTACGCGTGCAAGGGTATGATAAAGGGGCTGCGCTTTTCGCTCGGGGTGAAGGCATACACTGGGGCGAAGATGAGCTTTATTTCTGCTGTACCAATGGCGGGGAAAAGCAGCTAGGTCAGGTAATGAAGCTTGTTCCATCTGCAGATGGTAAACAAGACAAGCTTCAGCTGTTTTTAGAAAGTGAAGACAAGAATCTGTACAACTTTGGCGATAATTTAACTGTGTGCCCGAACGGGCATTTATTAGTGTGCGAAGATCAATACACCGACATAGTTGATAACCATTTGCGTGGTGTTACGCCAAGCGGAGAAGTATACAACTTTGCTAAATTACACGCGCAAACAGAACTAGCAGGCGCGTGTTTCTCGCCTGATGGCAATACGCTTTTCGTCAATATTTACTCACCAACGAAAACGTTGGCAATTACCGGCCCTTGGCTTAATGCTTAAGTTTTTTAAATGATTTCATGCGCGGCGTTTTGACAAAAACGCTGCCACATTTTTTCTCAAACACTTAGCCTTACCATACTTACTAGTCTTAAAAAGACAGATAACCTTCACTTTCCCACCGCAATAGCTATCACTTTCGTTCATAAAATAATGTGATTAGCCAGCATATTTACAATCGCTTTATTTAATCAATTGAATCATATTATATCGTTTTAATAGTTTTACTCAATTAATGATAATGCTCTCAACTTAACAAGGAGAGCGAAATGAGCGCACTATTAAAAAAGCTAACAACGGCAAATAGCCATCGTGTTTCCTCCACCACGAATCAACCAATTCAAACGCAATGTAATTACGCTGATAACTATTACGGCGACCAAGTATGCGTAGAAGTGAAAGCCCCTAAACCTCGTACCAACCTTCATGTAGGAGTACAGCTGTGAGAACCACAATGAAATCAACCTTAACTAAATTCGTATTAGGCGGCGTTGCTGCCAGTATGCTTACTTTAGGTGTAAGCGCAGATACACTAACTCGCCAAAATGGCGCACCGGTAGGTGATAACCAGAACTCGCAAACGGCGGGTCCATGGGGTCCAGTATTACTGCAAGACTCTCACCTTATTGAAAAGTTAGCGGCATTCGACCGTGAGCGTATTCCAGAACGCGTTGTTCACGCCCGTGGTGTTGGTATCCACGGCTACTACGAAAACTATGTCGATTTATCTGACGAGACGATAGCCGCACCATTTCAAGGCGAAGGTAAAAAGACAGAAGTATTTGTTCGTTTTTCATCAGTAGTTCATGGACATTTATCGCCAGAGACGCTGCGTGACCCACGTGGTTTTGCGGTGAAGTTTTATACCGAACAAGGAAACTGGGATCTAGTAGGTAACAACTTCCCAGTATTCTTTATTCGCGATGCAATTAAATTCCCTGATATGGTTCACGCATTTAAACCATCTCCAGTGACGAACAAGCAAGACGCGAAGCGTATTTTTGATTTCTTCTCGCACGTGCCAGAGTCAACGCATACGTTAACCATGCTTTTCTCTGATTACGGCACACCAGCAAGCTACTTAAATATGGACGGCTCAGGTGTTCACGCATTCAAATTTGTTGATGACGAAGGTAATTACAAGTACGTGAAGTTTACTTGGAAAGCAAACCAACCTATTAAGAACTTCTCTGCTGAAGAAGCAATGAAAGTTCAAGGTATGGACTTCCAGCCGCACACCACTGATGTGTATACCCGTATCGGTGAAAAAGGTGAAACAGCATCTTGGGATCTATATCTTCAAGAGTTAGAGCCAGAACAGTTAGATGATTTCGAGTTTAACCCACTTGATACTACTAAAATTTGGCCTGAATCTTTGGTTCCTGCTAAGAAAATTGGTCGTTTAGTGCTTAACCGTGTACCAGACAACTTCTTTGAAGAAACTGAGCAAGCGGCATTTGCACCAAGCAACTTAATTCCAGGTATTGAGCCATCAGAAGACAGAATGCTTCAAGGTCGTTTGTTCTCGTATGCCGACACGCAGCGCTATCGTTTAGGCGTTAATGCGTACCGCATTCCGATTAACGCGCCGAAAAATGCCGTTATCAATAACCACGAGCAACACGGTCAGCTTCGTACAACTAGCTCTAATCGCGATGTGAACTATCAACCAAGCCGTCGTCTTGATCTTAACGAAGACCCAGCGTTTCGTTATTCAAGCAAGCCGCTTGCAGGTATGACACAACAAATTCCGTTCTATAAAGAACAGAACTTTAAGCAAGCGGGTGAGTTTTTCAGAAACCTGACTAAAGAAGGTCAAGCGCACCTGATTAGTAACTTAGGCGGAGCGTTAGCATCGGTACCTGAAGAAGAGATTCGCGTAATCATTAGTGCTTTTATGTACAACGCAGATAAGAACTACGGCAAGGGCGTAGCTAAACTAGCTAAAGCGCCAATGTCGAAAGTTCGCCAAACTGCTAAAGACTTGATGGAGCAACAAGCAGCACGTGCTGCCAAAGCAAAGCAAGTTGCAGAAAGCCTAACGGCACTTATGCAATAAGCTAAATTGCAAAAGAGCAGCGGGAGCTATTTAACAGCGTTAATTCGCTCTCGCTTTTCCCTAACGCAAAAGCTGAAACCAATCATTTAATACTTAAATTTAGATTTACCAGTAAGGGGGCACAATGTCTTATTTAAAGCAAACACTTACGGCAGCACTGTTCGTCGTTGCCACCTTCACCAGTTTTTATACTAGTGCGGCAGCTGAAACAACCACTCAGGCTAATACTCAACAAAGTGCAACTAGGCCTAATATGGAGACCTTGAAAGCTCGCTATTTTGATGCAGCGCGAGATGGTGATAGCGCCATGCTAGGTGCATTTTATCAAGCCGGTCTAGATGTTAATGTAGCCGATGATAAAGGCTATACCGCACTTATTCTTGCGGCATACCATGGGCACACCGACACCGTAAATTTTCTAATCGATGAAGCTAATGCCAACCCATGTCAAGAAGACAACCGCGGAAACACCGCACTTATGGGGGCCATATTTAAAGGTCACGTTAGTGTAGCTAAGCAACTGGTTTTTGCCGATTGCGACATAGACGAAGAAAACGCACAGGGGCAAACCGCGTTAATGTTTGCAAGCCTTTTCGACAGACAAGAAATTATAAATACGCTTATCGACAAAGGGGCAAATCCAGCTCACATGGATAAAGCAGGAAATTCGGTTGCCGATATCGCTCTTTCGCAAGGTAATTACGAACTAGCGAAAGTACTACGCGAACAAAACGCTAATTAAACCGCGTCATATTAGATAGCATTGAATACAACTAGGGGGAACTCCCTATTTGTATTCAATGCAGTAAGTTCAATACTAAGCCCATAAGAATCTAGAAGTGGGTTTACTATGAGAACGTTACTTGCAGCATTTTTTATCTTTTTTGCATCATCCTCTTTCGCTGGCGTAATCACCTATGATTTCACACGATTAGTGTTAGGTGACGAAGCTGACGAAACCAGTTTAATTGGGCAAATCACTTTTGATGAAAACGAAACCCAGTTCGATATGAGCACGTGGTTATCATTTTTCTTTCAGCTAGAGTTCAATGGTACGACTTATAATATTTTAGAAGACGATATAGATGAGTTTGCGATAGTTGATTTAGAAAATGGTGTGTTTGGTGATGAAAGCGGTGAAGGTTTTCAACTATTTATTGAAGACTCAAGCGTTCCATACGAGTTCACTATTAGTTCAGGTTTAGCCGGTCTAGGCTCAACAGATACTTGTGTTTTCTTTGAAAATGGCGACCGCTGTGCGGGCGGCTTGTTTCAATTGGTTAAAACTGTCGAGCCTAATGATGGCTCTAACAATGGCTCAACACAAGTGAGTGAACCTGCTTCCTTCGCTACAGCAATGCTAGTTTTGTTCGCGTTTACCTCAATGAGGAAGCGCAAACACTAAAGCCTTTTCAATTGCAGTAAACGCTTTATTTCTTGTACCGCGTTCGTTCCCTCCACACTATCAATGTTTCTCGATAGTTGGTGTTTTTAGCCCTCCGTTTGCGAGGGCTTTTTTCGTTCTAACTTTATGTTTTTATTGTGCTTTATAAATCACTTCGAATAGGGGGAACCCCCCATAGTTTTGCCTTTTGGGATGTTAAATACTCAAGGGGTACTCAAAGAGAGGTGTATTATGAAGTTCCTTAATAAAAAAACAGTATTATCAGTTGCTATTGCTTGTGCCCTACCAGCGAGCATGGTGAATGCAAAAACTTTCGATAAAACATTAGCCGACGCACTTGCTGCTTCGCCACTAGAACTACAACAAGTTATTGTTACATTTGAAGGTAAGGGACCTGCCACAACAGAACAAATTACAGCACTTGAATCGTTAGGTATCACTGGCGGTGTTAGCCTACGTAACGTGCCTATTGTTGGTGTGTTAGCCAACAAACAGCAAGTTGAAGCACTTTATCAGCGCGATGACGTGGTGTCAGTGTGGAACAACGATCCGCTAGAACTAGAGAACCATGAGTCTACCCAAATTACCGGCGTACAGGCACTACAGGCTGATCGCGATATTCGCATTAACGGCATGCCAGTATCAGGTAAAGGCATTGGCGTAGTAGTAAACGACTCGGGTGTTGATGGCACACATGGCGATTTAGCATTCCCTGATCACGTTGTACAAAACGTACTAGCGCAGGTGAACCTAAATAGCTATAGCGGCATTTTGCCGATTACATACCAAGAAAACGTATCTAACACTGATATTCTAGGCGGTCACGGAACACACGTAGCTGGCACAGTAGGCGGTAACGGCGCCAAGAGCGGTGGATTACACGCCGGTGTAGCACCGGGTGCAGACATCATTGGTTATGGCTCGGGCGCAGGTCTATTCATTTTAGATACCATCGGTGGCTTCGACTACGCGTTAACACACCAGTTCGATTACAACATTCGTGTTATCTCTAACTCGTTCGGTAACACAGGTGATGTAGGTACAGACTTTAACCCAGACGATCCAACAAACGTTGTGACTAAAGCTCTGGCAGACAACGGTATTATTACCGTGTTCTCGGCAGGTAACTCAGGTCCAGGTGAATCAACTATTACCGGTAACTTTAAAAAGGCACCTTGGGTAATTACAGTGGCTGCGGGCAACAAGCAAGGCGAGCTAGCTGACTTTAGTTCTCGTGGTGTCGACGGAAAAGGTGGGCAGGCAGTTGTGGATGGCGAGGTGTTCACGTGGGAAGATCGTCCTACCGTTACGGCACCTGGGGTAGACGTTATATCTGCACGTGCATCACTGTCTAGCTTAGGCGGTTTGAGCGCAGCTGACGACGCGGAAATGATTGAACCACAACACTTGCCGTTTTATACCGTATCTAGCGGTACTTCAATGGCGGCGCCGCATGTGTCAGGTATTGTGGCGCTAATGCTAGAAGCAAATCCAAACCTTCAGTGGGAAGATGTAAAACGCATTCTTCAGGAAACCGCAACACCAATGGCTGGTATGGACGATTGGGAAGTGGGTGCAGGTTATGTTAACGCCTATGCTGCGGTAACTGCAGTGCTTGAGGGTGAAGAAGTATTCGGCGATACCGTGAAGAAAAATCGCGAATTTAACGCATTTGCTAACGTTGCTGAAGGCGATAGCTTTACGCTACCTACAACTTATCTTCCTGTTGGTGAGTCACCAGTAGAAGAGTTTGAGGTAACGTCTGACGTATCTATGGTGGTGGCAAGCGCGTCAATTGAAACGGCAACAGCGTTCGTATTAGAAGACCCGGCAGGAAATACCTACGGTTCTGGCATTGGCCTACCTGTTTTAGGTTCTTCTGTTGGTACAGCTGCACCGGGTATGCCGGGTACATGGAAACTATACAGCCGCGGTATTGGTAGCATTAGTGGTGTATCAGTTGACCCACTCGGTGTTACAAACGGTGTAGGTATTCCTGGTACTAACGACGTGAACATTCGCTTGTTAGTCACATCAGGCTATACCGGTATTGAAGATGCAGCAAACCACCCTGCTAAACCATTCATTGAATACGTAGTAGCGAATGAGCTAATGGACGCAAAGGAAAGCGGTTTTGCACCAGATGCACCGTTAACGCGTGTAGAGCTTGCTGATACGCTAGCGCTTAGTGCAAACCTTCGTCAAACCAACGACGGTAATACAGTGAACTTCACTGATGTGAGTGCAGAAAACGCTGCCGCGGTAAATTCAGCAACAGCAACTGGCGCTGTATTAGGTGATTTAGAGATGAATACGCAACCGGTAATGCAATTTGACGGCGACTTCTTTGATAGCAACATGCAAGTAAGCAAAGAAGAAATGGCGTACTCAATGGTTCAAGCATTAGGCCTTGAAGATGCAGCGAACAACTTTGACTCTGAAAAGGTTATCGCTATCGTGCTGGGTGAAGCGGTGGAAGTTGAAGACACAGACGCAATTGCACCTGAGTATCGCGGCCATGTTCAACAAGCTTTAGCTGCAGGGATAATGCAGGTGGAAGTGAAAGTAGAGCAAGGTCCATTTGACCTGCAGCCTACACTTAAAGCCTTCTTTAAACCACAAGATGGCGTATCACGAGGCGAAGCTGCGTTTATCCTAACCCAATACGCAGAACTTTAGTCCTTAGGGTTGAGGGCCGGTTGTAACACTCAAAACACGCGGTAAACCCATCCATGGGCGCTCCACAGCAGCATCCCTGCTGCTGAGGGTTTTGAATGTTACAACCGGCCCTCGCGTAATTTTTAAAGAGGGGGGGGGAGGCAAATGAAGCAAGGCCCCTTTTTTGTTTAGGTTTCGCCGAAAGTTTATCGCTTAACATTAGAATTTATCCATGGGCGCTCCACAGCAGTATCCCTGCTGCTGAGGGTTTTGAATGTTACAACCGGCCCTCGCGTAATTTTTAAAGAGGGGGGGAGGCAAATGAAGCAAGGCCCCTTTTTTGTTTAGGTTTCGCCGAAAGTTTATCGCTTAACATTAGAATTTATCCATGGGCGTTCTGCAGCCGTACCCTGCTGCTGAAGGTTTTGAATGTCGCAACCAGATCTCGTGTAGTTTGCGGGGGAAGGGAAGCCGTGCTTCAACCTAAAAGCGGGTACAGCTACTCTAGCAAGCCTGCCTTTCCAGCCATTCTGATAAGTTCTGCGGAACTGCTTAAATTGAGCTTCTTATAAATATTACTTCGATGGTTTTCTGCGGTTTTAAGGCTCATGTCCAGTAGCTCAGCTATCTTCTTACTGGTGTTGCCTGCGGCAACTAAGAAAAAAACTTCTCGTTCTCTTCGCGTCAATACGCTTAGCGGCGATACGTGCTTTTGACACTGCTCATTGGATGACTGGGTTAATTCGTCGGGAAAAGAGGTTTTGTTGGCCGCCACTTTTTTTATCGCATCGACTAAGCTATCGCCAGACGACTCTTTTAAAATATAGCCCTTTGCGCCCGCGTCGCGCATGGCCTCTATATATTCCACTTCGTTGTGCATAGACAGTACCAATATCTTTGCATCACTGCGCTGGGACAATATTTTATCAATGGCAACAAGCCCGCTCATGCGCGGCATAGAAATATCCATCAAAATAACGTCGGGGGAGAGTTTTAGCACCGCTGCAATAAGCTCAACACCGTCATCACATTCTCCGACCACATCAATATCTGGGTTTGCATTTAGCATTTGAGATACGCCTTGACGCATGAGTACATGATCGTCGGCTAGCACTACTCGAATTGTCATACAGGTACCGTTACTGTTGTTCTTGTGCCTTGCCCTACAGCTGAATCTATTTCTAGCGTAGCGTTGAACGCTTCGGCTCTATCGCGAATACTTGAAAGACCAATGCCGGGCTCTATTGTTCTACTATCAAACCCTACACCATTATCAAGAATATCTAAACGAATAACGTTATGGTGGTAAGAAACCGTCAGTGTAAGGTGTGTTGCTTCGCTGTGTTTTATAGCATTCACCAATGTCTCTTGCGCAATTCTGAATAACAGGGTGCTTATGTCTTTCGAGAGGTCTGTGGGTAGATTTATGTCAGTGTTATACGCCATATCTTCACCACTAAGCAGGTTCCGACACAGCCAGTTCAGTGCGGGTTTAAGGCCAAGGTCATCTAGAATGGTGGGGCTCATAAGTCGCGACAGTTGCCTCACGTCATTTAGCGCCATCTCAGCGATACCGTGTAGGGCTTCAATTTCAGGCGAGGAAGATGAGAGCGCCTGCAGTCGTCTGGTAAGGCCTGTAAGCAACTGCCCAATACCATCGTGCAACTCTCTTGAAAGCTTAGCTTTTTCCGACTCTTGCTGAGCCCAAAGGCGCTTTGCAAGCTGCTGAAGTACTTCCTGATCAGCGTCTAGTCGCGCTTGAAGTGTTGCCTGTAGTGCCTTAATGTTCTCTATTTCTTTGGCTAAATCACTCAAAATAAGCGTTCCTGTAGTCACCAGTTTGTTTTTCAGGTAATTGAGACAGCCACTGCGTTGTTAACTTATTTACGGTATCTTCTTTGCCGGGAATAGCGCGATAGTATAGGTGATTACGCCAATATGAAGGGTATAGCGCGAGCTTTTGCTTGAGTTTTTCAACAGATGCTTCATCACCTAACGACGCTTTTATATACAGCCACTGTAAATATTGTTGATAATAAGTGGGTTTAATAAGAGAGTTAAGCTTCTCCATAATACTGCTCGAAGCGCCTAAAGACAGACGCTGCTGCATATCGAGCAAAATCTTTGTTTCGGTGATCGCGGGTACATTGTCGTTGTTTAGAAGCGTTTTGTAGATGTTGTCACTTTCATCGTTAAGGTTACCTTGATGATGCTTTAACCCTAAAGTTAGCCATTGGTAAACGGCGAATTGCTCGTGACGTTCTTCGCTAATGGTGGGCAATACGGAATCAAGACGCTTCTCTAAGCACGACCAGTTTGCAGTTAACAAGCATATTTCACCCTCCCAGAGTAAAACTTCTGTTTTTGCGCGGCTGTCTTCAGACTCCTGTGCTAACCGTTTCGCCTTTGCGGCATGTTGTGTAGCTTCATTTAAATTTCCGTTTGCAAAGTTTAAATAGCTGAACAGAAGGTGATTTATCATTTTTTCTTGGTTATGCTGGGTACCTAGGTTCTTATCAACAGTTGTTAGCTGCCTTGAAGCAGTGTTTTTATCACCCTTTACTAAACTCAGTTGCGCAAGGTTTTGCTGGGTTCGAAGCAGGTGAGATTCATCACCATTTCTCTCAAATAACATCTTAGCCTGCTGCCAATATATTTCTGCAAGTGAAATATCACCAATTAAAAAGTGCATGTAGGCCACGTTGCTCATGCTTTGGGGCTGAAGTACTTTGTCATCGGTTTGAACACGAATATCAAGGCCTCGTTTGTAATAATCTAACGCTCTTGCAAACTGTCCTCGTTCTTCAAACATAAAGCCTAGGGTGTCGTTCACATGCGCTTCTTGTGCCAAGTCACCTAAATCGTGAAGTAGTTTTACTGCTTCTTCTAGCGACGCTTCAGCAGTGGTGTAGTCGCCTGTGAGTGACGTAGCAATAGCATAGTTTGCTAAGGTTTTGGCCCGCTGAGAAGGCTGTGTTTTCGCATCTCGCAGCGCCAGCGCATCTTCAAAATAACGCGCCGCAGCTACATTGTCGGCCGTTCGCAGGTAGGCAATGCCAAAGGCATTCAGCACTAAACTTTCACCTTGGGTATCCTTGGCCTGTCGAAATGCCACCAGTGCGCGCGTTAACGAATCGCTGGTGGCTGTTTCTATATCTCCGTTAATAATCTGCAAACGAGCCAGCTCAAACCATAGTTGTCCGTTATTAGGGCGAAGGGCTAATGCGGCTTTGTAGTCAGCCATCGCTTTGGCATCTTCGCCCGCCCACTGGTATATGTCGGCCCGCATTGATAGTAAGTCTGGTCGGTTGGGGTATTGAGAAACCAGTGCATCTATCGATTGTTTTGCAAGGGCTAAATCTTCATTAAGTTCGGCCCTTAGAAGTTCACTTTGTAGACGCCAATATGGTGCTAAGTTTGAAATGCTGGTTAAGGTTTCCAGTGCCTGTCTGGCACCATCATAGTCGCCAATATTCATCCTATTGCGGGCATCGGCTACCCACCCGCCGGGGTAATCGGGAGTTGTCGCTATAATGGCATCAATAGCATCTGCACTATTTAATGTTTCACCCTTTTGCCATGCGCTATCCAACGCATCTAGATAACGTAAATCAGGAAGTGGTTGGGGGGATTGAGATTCAACTGCATCAAATAGTTGCTGGATTAATTTATTAGAAAATTCCCCCAAATCCTTTGAAAGGGTGTTTGCATTTACATTGTGCGACACCGTAAAAATAGGCGTATTGGCAGGCATACTGAGTACGCTAGCGTGAAGCAAGTACGCACTATTACTGGTAGGCGTAGCATCAAGAAGCAATACGCTATTAACTGCAAGCGTAGCGGCCAAATCAGTACGATCATTTTCACTTGTAAAGGGGGATAACGCTAAATTGCTTACCAAAGCTTGAGTGTGTTCTTTATTATCTAACACTATATTAGGGTGGGTAGACAAAGGGTAGCGAAGTAACGTGTTAATGGTTTCTAAAAGCGGATACTGAGGGTCGTTCAATACCAAAAGCTGAATAGGGCTATTTGTCGCTAGTTTTGGATGGCTTTTTTGATACCAAGCGAAGGAAAAAATACTGGCACTTAACACTAATACCAGTAAAGCAATTACAGAAAACACAACAAGGGTTTTGTTAGTTACGTTAGTGCTGCCATTATCGCTGAGGGTACTACCGTTAACGCTGAGGGCTCTGGCATTAACGCTAAGGGCTTCTTCCAGCGAAAGCCTTTTGGCCGGTAAGTGATGGGTTAATTGAGCAATGCAGGTTTTGCGCTTTTTCAACCACAAGTAATGGGAGATGCCAACGCCTTCTTTTTCAACACAGCTCAACATGTCTTCTAACACTTTACCTAGGCTATAGGTGTCAGAGTGCTCACTTGCTTTTCCGGTTTGAATAACTTCAGGAGCTGTGTAGCCTTGATGCCCGCTGGTTTGGATACCCGAAGCCGCGCTTTGACCAATGCCAAAGTCGATAAGCTTAATATCTTCATTATGGTCAATAAGGATATTGTCTGGCTTTATATCGCCGTGCTTAATACCTATGGATTTACATGCAAGTAAGGACTCAATAAGCTGTTGTTGCCACTTATCGAAATCGGTCTTGCTGATAGGCTTTTGAAGGCGCGTATAAAGAGGCTCCCCTTCTATGAAAGCCATGGTAAAGAATGCAGTATCTCCGTCAGAGAAAACATCATGTACACGAATGATATTGGGGTGTTGAAGCTGTCTGGCAATATTGACTTCATTGCGGATAGTTTGCATTTTAACCGGGTCGCTAGCACCACCCTCTATCACTTTCAGCGCCACTTTCACATCAAGTAGCTCGTCAAGCGCACTATAAACACTAGCCTGGGCGCCACAGCCTAACTGTTCTACTATAAGAAAACGGTTAGCTAGGCGTGAATTTGGCGCAATAGATGGCCCTAAAGCTAAGGCTTCAGTTTTAAGGGAATCTTGTTGCGACGAGAATACATCTGGCCTGTTCAAAGCCTTCTCCACACTTCACTAATTAACGCGACGAAGCAACTCAAATACGGTTTACGCCACGCAGGCCTGTTAACCATAGGTATAACAAATGGTCGACTGGCTTAATCGTTATTGCTTTTATTCTAGCTTATAAGTGAAAGTTTATGCTCTATTGTGTGGAATAACAAACGCATGGAAATCATATTTGCTAAGGAGGTGGCAAATTCTATGTCCGTTTGAGTGAAGTAACGTCGCCCTAAAACAGAGTCAGCATATAAAACACCAATAGGCTTTTCATCCAAACATACGGGTACACAAACGGCTGCCTGAATACCGTGGTTAATGATACTGTGCTGCTTATTAAGCGTGTTGTCGCAAACAATATTACCTATAGCGCGAACGGCATTTGTCTGCATACATTGATTGATGATAGTGCGGCTGCCCGTAAAGTCATCGCCCTGCATCCAATCTTCATAACCTACACCAAGCTGATAGTTATTTATTTTATCAAACAGAATGAGCGAAGCGCGCTCGCACCCGAGCGACTGAGTTAGACACTCTCTGGCGAGGTTAATAAGTGCAGTACTGTTATCACAATGCTGTAGCTGGTTTTGATATCGCTTTAGTTGCTGCTTACGCCATTCACGTTGGCTATCAAGTTTAACTACATTATTGAATGCGACAGGCGTGAATTCACAAGGAATTGGACCAAGTTGCAATACGTGAGGTTTGTCTAGCGTAAGGTGTTTTACGGGGATACCTACGTTGCTGAAGCACCCTGTAGAGCTGGTGTCGTCCAATTGCCAGATGTGGTCGTTGTCAGCATGTTTTGCGGCGCGCAAGACAATATGAGAGCGAGAGACTTGAGGGTGAGGAATAACGATGTCGGCACTATCAGCGCGCCCAACTTGATATTCACGGCCCTCAAAAAGCAAGTGCTCACTTACGCTTCCGTTGCTTTCTGTAAAGGCAAACTGTAATGGCATAGCATCACCCTCATAATGTAACTGCCGCTGAATTTTTATTGTTCTTGCAACCTACACCATACCCGGATAGGCACGAAGCCAAGTTGACCCTAGACCCGTGTGGCTGTTCGAAAAACAGTGTGGATTTAAGGTCAACAGGGCTATTTACAGTGTTCTTAAACTAAAACGTAATGTTTGCAGTTGAGTAAGAAGTAAACCTTTTACATTAACTACGTCGCCGCTTGACCGCCATACGTCGGCAATCTGGCTTCCAGAAGCACTATCAACAAGTGTGATAAGGCTATCAACCGCAGTTAATGCTGCACCGTCATCGTTTATCGCCAACGCTGACTGTATGTCATTTATTCCGCTATCAATAGCTGCTTCTAACAGCGGTGCTATTTTGTCGCGATTATCATTAACTGTCGTACTTAAAGAGGCAACTTTGTCGTTAATGACAGTAGTTGAAGGACGATTGTCGAGCAAGATAATGAAATCAGAAAATTGACCCGTGCTACCGCGCGCGCGAATACTTCCAGACGACATAAGTACAGTTATGTCTTCAAATTGCCCGCCGTCGTGCGACGTAAACAAACGCCACGGAATGGTTGGGGTGTAGTGAATGGCTTTGGTGTACAGCTCAACCGTCGCTAAACCTTCAAAACCAAACCCTGCATCTGTTTTCGGCGAAATAGAAACAAGCACAGGGAAGCCTGAAACGGCACTTGTTAGTGCTGAAGGCAGACGGTCTGTAATAGTTAAATCTGCTGGGTCTAGCAGCTCTGCAGTAATATCAATATTGTTAGCATTAAGACCAATACTGTTTTCAAACTCAACGGTCAAATCAACTTCGATTAAGCTGGTAAGCGCAAGCTTCGCCTGAATCTTATTGTCATCGACAGTTAGGGTTGCAGGAGTAACTACCTGTGCTTGCGCGGTTGAAAGCAGAAGTAATGCAGTGGTGGCAACAACAGTAGTAAGTTGTCTGAATTTCATCGCAGTAAACATCATAGGATGACCTCTTTCAGTGTTGGTTAAAATTTAACCCATAATGGTGCCATTATCAATTAGTATAATGGCACCGTTTTCAGTGGTTTGCGATTTTATTCAAAATATTGGGTGAAAAAGCGTGAAGCGAGTACAGCATAATGCGCTCTAGTTATTACTGTATCTGGCGCAAAGCTCGCAGTAATAGTTGGCGTAATGCTAAATGGGCTTTGCTCTACACCAAACTCAGCGTTAATAAGAGACAACGTCAGCGCTAACTGCACATATCCCTTCATATCAGCCGGAATGCTTTCTTGGTCTTCTAGAATGATTTGTTCACCATTATAGTCAACAACAATGTCTGCACTGGGGTCGAAGCTAAGTGCTGCTTCTTCAAGGCCTAACATTTGCACTAGTGAATAAGCGATGTCTAACTTGGTTACGCTAGCAAAGGGGGCTGCGCTACCGTCTACGCTTCTTAGAACAGGTGCTTGTGTACGAAGCTTATCTTTAAGTGCACCACCTTTAACCATGACCGATTCTACAAACGCTTTATCAAACCCGGGAACAGAGCCAATGTTAAGGCGCTCCTCATTTAGCAGGTCACGGTATTGTCTTACTGCACCGCCCATTACTGCATAGCGAGCAAAGTCTTTACGTTTAAGACGGGCGTCAGGCGAGAAACCACGGCTGTTGATGGCATCCATTAGGCGTTCGCTAACGGCGAATTCAATGGCGTTTTGCTGAGGATGACCTTCCACATCATCCATACCTTCAAAGCCGCCGCTATTTTCAAACGATACAGTTACGTTGAACGTTTCAGGCAGGCCTGGGCCGTTAGTTAAACCCAATGGGTCGGCCTCGATACCAGACAGCGACGTCAACCCATAGACATATACGCCCCAAGTGCCCGGCATCGCAGGAGCAGCGACACGCATGGTAGTTGTAAGCACAGGCGTTGTAAGATTGCCGCGATATTCAGTGCCGTCTGGCGCAACAAGAACAAGCTTGGTTAAGTTTGCGAAACTATCGGCAGACGCTTTAACAAGTACTTCTTCTGTTCCAACTTCAAACTCCATGACTTCGGGAGCACCTACTGGAGAGTAAAAAACATCGAAGTTTTCTACACGGTCGCTGGTGGTCACTAGCGCGTTTGCTTTAAAGCTTTTGCCATCTAGATTGTTAACCGTAACTTTATGATCCATGTCTTCAAGAAGGGCCGCAGCTACCGCAGAGCGCGCGTTAACATAACCCGCACCCACTTCCCAGCGCTCGTAACCAGGCATATTAGTAGCAGTTTCTTGAAGCAAGCGCTTTATGGTTAGGTTATCAAGGTTCGGGTTGGCTTCTAACATTAACGCAATGATGCCTGAGACATGTGGCGTTGCCATAGAGGTACCAGAGATCATGGTATAGAAAGGAATATTTTGCGGCTCTATCGCACCAATATCCCCATCACCGCCATTAGCTGCCGCATTTAAAACTGCGCGAGTAGAGATAATATCTACACCTGGAGCGACAACGGTTACGTCGTTTGTATACGTCCACTCAGTGCCATCGGGCATAGTAAAGTCACCAGACTCGCCTTTAAGACCACGAGATGAAAAATCTGCAAGTTTGCCAAACTTATCGCCTGCACCCACAGAAATTCCCCAAGGAATTTGTGCGTATGGGTTGTGTGAGTCTTCACCAGGGCCGCTGTTACCCGCCGCGAAGACACTAATCATTCCCATTGTGTGCGCTTTATAGCTTGCCAGCGATACAGGGCCAAGTGGTTCATACTTGCCGCTTGAGCCCCATGAATTACTGATGACTTTGATAGGGTTATCAAAGGTGTACTGCTTACTTATCGCATAATCAAAACCGCCTATGGTATCAAGTAGCAATACCGCTGCCCCTGAACCATAACCAATAATATCAGCATCTGGTGCTGCTCCGCGGTGCTTGCCGTCAGACATAGCACCAGTACCTGCAATAGTGCCTGTTACGTGAGTACCGTGACCTGAGTTTAAGTCGGTATTTACTTGGTTAGATAGCGTTGGGCCCGTTATGCCAACAATAGACAATGCGCCTGGGTTCAAGATCGCTTGCACATTATCAACAACGGTATCGCCAAAGAAGTGGTCTTGGTGAGAAGCATCAATACCAGAGTCAATGACTAAAACCGTTGACCCTTTACCAGTAAATTCAACATTGTTGCGCGATGCAAATGCTTCGCCCTGCATATCAGCAACACCCGTTATTTCACGCGCGTCTGCGTTGTATAAGCTCATCTCACGGTTTGCAAATACTGAGCGTACCCCGTCAAATTGTGCAATAGCTTCAATTTGTGCCTTAGTGGCTACTACACCAATAATTGGAAGGTTTTTAAATTGAATGCCTTCTGTAATCCCCAAGTTTAATAGTTGAGTAATTTGAGATTCAGCAAGAGGCGACATCTGATCGTACGTAACAACCGCCATTAGTGATTCTGTAGGGGATAGAGACACTAGTTTATCGGCCATTTGCGAGCCAATGTAAGCGTCGGCTAGCGTGTGAGCCGAAGGACTTGCCAGCATTGCAGCAGCTAAGGTAGATAGGGCGAACTTCTTCATATTCTTCTCCAAATTCTAAAAGCTGCGGTTTGCTTTGGTATCGGGTTACGTCATCGCAGCAATGTACGACTTAATAGTGACTTTTTGAGAAGGGTCAGAACATAGGGGTTTCACCCTAATTATAAGATTTTTTTAAATAGCAGAACGTTCAAAAATGCTACAAATGTTTAATAATAAAACGCGTATTAAACATCTATATTGTTGACGTATGTTGATGTGTTTTCAGCGTTTATTAGCTTTTGTTTATGTAGCTAATGCTCGCCCTTCTCCCAAGAGGAGCTTGTCATGAAGTTCGATTCTATTAAATCTCGCCTAGTTTTAATGACCCTTGTTTGCGTTATTGGTATGGGGGTATTAGTTGTTAGCCAGCATTACTTCACCCAACAACTTATAGGGTTACACCAGCAGCGAGATGTATTGCTAAGAATGGGGCAAGATCTGCTGCAAATGCGACGACATGAAAAAGACTTTCTTCTTCGCCACGAGACAGTTTATTACGACAAGTTCCTTGAGCGGAGCTATGAATTTAAAGGGCGGCTAACAACGCTTGTTCCCTTATTTAATGAGTACAGATTGCCTGTGGCTGACGTGGAAAGCCTTTCATCTTCGATGGAAGCCTATAGCGGCACGTTTCGACAGGTTGTATCGCTTCAAGAGCGCATCGGTTTAACGCAAAACGATGGTTTAAGAGCACGTATTACCGAGTTAGAAAATACCCTTAACGAAGGGCAGCTTACTCAAGGCTCGCAAGCGAGTGAACTGTTGACTAATATTCAACTGGCAACGCGTAACTATCAGATAAACCAAGAAGGCGTGCACGCAAGGCAAATGATGACGTTGAGTGAGCGTTTAGTGGCCGAAAATGGCGGTACCGCTTTATTGAACGGTACTTTGGTTCAGTATAGAGAAGCGCTTTTACAGTTAGTTGATGCATTTACTACCTATGGCGTAACTCATAATGAAGGGCTTCGTGGAGAATTTAGACAAAGCGCTCACAATGTTGAAACTCAGCTAAGAGGTGTTGATGCCGCCTTGCAACCCATGATTGAGCAACAAGAAGCAAAAGTACGTATTTATAGTTTAAGTATTGCCGCGCTTACGTCTGTCGTGTTAATTCTGGTGCTGATCAAGAGTTTTGCGACATTTCATCGAGCATTTGTTAACTTTCTTACTTTCTTTTATCGCTGCAAACGTCAGTATCAAATGATTGATACCAGAAAGTTAGGATTTGCAGAGTTAAAGTCACTTGCAGAGCTGGCGAATGAAATGGTCGAGTCGAAAAGAGATATTGAGGCACGCCTCGCCAGCGTAGAAGCCGAGTTGGCCAATAAGAAAGCCTCATAGCTTTCATTTAAAAAAGCTATAAGTAGGTAGATTTTCTAAAGCGGCCGACTCACTATTGCATTAACAAGGTATAAGCCAAGGTAGAAGCAAAGATGAAGTTTAACCGCTTAGGAAATAGCGACCTACAGGTGTCAGACATCTGTTTAGGAACAATGACATGGGGTATTCAAAACACCCAGCAAGATGCAGATGAACAAATAGCTTACGCCCTTGATAAAGGTGTTAACTTTTTTGATACCGCGGAAATGTACCCCGTTCCCCCTAATGCGCAAACCTATGGCGATACAGAGCGAATTATAGGTAATTGGATCTCGCGAAATGAAGCGAAGCGCTCAGATATTATATTGATGACCAAAGTTGCTGGCAGCGGCTTGAAGTATATCCGCAATGCTGGGCCAATTACGTCTGATGCAGTTAGCAACGCGCTTACTGATTCGCTAGAGCGTTTAAATACTGACTATATTGATGTTTACCAGCTACATTGGCCGAACAGGGTAACGCCACATTTTGGAAAGCATTGGCCTGATGGCGCGGATCCCACGAAAACGAATCGCGAAAAAGAAATAGAGGGTATGCGCGATATTCTCATGGGAATTAAGGGTGCATTAGACGAAGGCAAAATAAGACACTGGGGGCTGTCGGACGATACGCCTTGGGGCATTCACATTTTTCTCACCCTTTGCAAAGAGCTCGATATGCCCCTTCCGGTGTCTATTCAAAATGAGTTCAGCTTACTGCACGCAAAAGACTGGCCGTATTTAATTGAAATGTGTGAACTAGAAAATATCGCTTACCTGCCTTGGTCACCATTAGCGACAGGCATGCTAAGCGGCAAATACCAAAACGGCGCACGACCAGAAGGTAGCCGGTGGACGCTAGCTCAGCGCATGGGACTTTTCAGAGATAAAGCGCCTGCACAGGCTGCTACAGCAGAATATGTGAAAATTGCAGAAAAAGCAGGAATAACACCTTCGCAATTAGCGCTAGCATGGTGTCAGCGGGTACCTGGTGTATCGTCTACTATTATTGGGGCAACAACAATGCCTCAGTTAAAGGAAAATATCGATGCGTTTGATATCACGCTCTCAAACGAGACGTTGGAGGAAGTTCACAAGGTCTTCAGACAATATCCGTTAGGCTTCTAAACGCAATCTTTTCCAGCTTAAAATGGCGAGCTTTACTAGGGCTAGTTGATACTTGGTGTATATCAAATAACAACTAGCCCTGAGTATTTATCGTCATTTTTGTGTAATACGCACGTCATACTATAAATTTTTCAAGTATGAATCTGTGCGTATTATGTCAATGATTGACCCCCAAGCCGCTCAAACCCAAGCTGCTCAAAACAATGTGGTAGAACACACACACAATGGGCGTAAATGGCTACTTTTAGCCTTGTTAGTGTATGTAATGTTGCTTGCCGTCAGTATGATTGGCAGCGGCTTTAAATTTGCCACTGGCGATCACGCTAAAACTCTTTTCAGCTTTGCCTCTAACCCTGTGATGGGGTTGATCATTGGTATGGTTTGTACTGCGCTTATTCAGTCTTCAAGCACAGTTACCTCAATTATAGTTGGGATGGTGGCGGGTGGCTTACCAATAACCATTGCTATACCCATGATGATGGGAGCAAATATTGGAACCAGCATAACTAACACCTTGGTTAGTCTAGGGCATGTTGCAAGAAAAGAGGAATTTCAACGAGCTTTCAATGCAGCAACAATCCATGACTTTTTTAACGTGTTATCAGTGTTGATATTCTTGCCGCTGGAGATGGCGTTCGGAATTTTAGAGTTTTTGAGCGGCCAGTTAGTTGCTCTGCTCCACACGGGTGAAGCGATGGGAGTAGGGGGCTTTAACCCAATAAAAGCGACGACCCAACCCATTACCGACCTTATTACTCAAGGCTTTTCATTTTTACCCTCCATTTATCCGGGGGTAGCCAAAATCATTCTTGGCATAGGCTTAATCATGCTTTCTATTACTTACATGGGTAAGATTATGAAATCGCTTATGGTAGGTAAGGCAAAAGCGCTCCTACATACCAGTATTGGTAAGGGGCCGCTCTCCGGCATTGCCTCAGGTGCAGTAATGACTGTGTTAGTGCAGTCATCATCAACCACAACGTCACTTATGGTGCCGTTGGTGGGCAGTGGCATTTTAAAAGCTAAGGAAATTTACCCGTTTACTCTGGGCGCGAATATAGGAACCTGTATAACGGCGCTTATTGCGGCATTAGGCGTAGCTGGCATAAACAGCGGTTTCGCGTTGCAAATTGCGCTGGTACACCTTATTTATAACGTTTTGGGCGTTACGCTAATTTACGGGTTACCCTTGTTGCGCAATATTCCACTTAATTTGTCTTACCAACTATCGGTTATTGCTGCAGAACGAAAAATGTATGGCGCAGCTTATGTAGGCGGGTTATTTTTTATTATGCCTTTGGGCATAATTTTTACTACCATGTAAATGCTTAAGAAAGTTAGAGCGCTCTCTTAAGAACAAAAAAAACGGCGCTGATGCGCCGTTTCTTAATTAGGTTTCAGTATGTAATTAAAACGCGTATTTAGCTGAAACCTGGAAGCGGTTCATGTCGCCTTCAAGGCCTGCTTCAATTTCACGTTTTGCGAACGCATACTCAGCACCAACAGTTAGCGCTTTCGTTGGCGAGTACAAGTAGTTCACACGTGTGCTGTACGTGCTTTCCGTCGTATTTAAGCCAGTAAGGGTTACGTCATTGTCGGCTTCAAACGCTGAAAACATGACGCTGCTGCGCGCTTTCTCGCTCCATTTGTGTCGATAAGCAACGCCATAGCCCGTTGAATCAATGGCTTCAAGGTCGCCGCTTTCAGTAAGCACTGCGCCATTTACCGCGTTAAGTGCAGAGTATCTGCCTAAACCTTTACCTGTATTGAACGTGAAGCGAATGTCATCGCCATTCGATAAATTATATTTACCTGTTACCGACACACCAAAGCTGGTCTCATCAGCGTCAATGCCTACGGCATTATCATAAGAAAGTTGTCTAACTAGGCCTGCTACTTTTACATAACCCCAGTCTTGTTTTGTGGTGTAGGCTGCAACCAAATCTGGAACACTGCTGTCATCACTTGTGATCCTGCTACCACCACCAAACGGTGTAATTGTAGATTCTGGGTTTTCTAGTGCAATCTGAAACCCGCCATTGGTATATCTCACCATGACTTGACGGCCAAAGGTGATACCGTCAGTGGTACCAATAAAATCAAGTGATTCTGGTAACGAACCTACGTCCATGAAGGTAGTCCATGTTTGGCCTACCAACCAATTCTTATAAGTTAAGTACGCGTGACGTACTCGCGGAGTATAGGAGTTACTGATACGCTCATCACCACCACTAGTCACAACAAAATCCAACTCGAATACGCCGTTAATAGTGTCACCTTCGGCGGTAGGTGTCGATGTGGCAAAACGGAAACGGGATGTTCTGATGTGTGCATCGAACTGTGGGTCTTCGTCAAAGCCACCAACGGGAGTTAGTGAAGGTATATAAAAGTCTCGACCTACGCTACCCGAGGCAATTGTGCCATCTGAATAGTCGCTTACCATAGCGTCAACTTTAATATAGCCCGTGAATTTCACACTAGTGTCGCCGATTGTTGCTGCTTGTGCTGTGCCGCCCGCTGCTGCCAGGCACAGCGCTACTGCGGTAGCGGTATTTTTTATTTTAGCTTTCATCGTGTCTGTTCCAAAAAAGTGGTTAAATAAATGTAAATTCAACGTTAACATCGCTGATTGTGTACTTATTATCTCAAATTTAAATAAGCCGATGGTCGCATAAGACTATAGTCTTACTACTTTTAGTCTAACTTTTTATTAATACCTTAGTTTTATGCTGCTAAGACCAAAGTCTCATTTTGCTTTGTGGGTGAATAGCTAGAGTGTTTCACCATACAACAAGATTTTTACATTATTGATATTGGAGGCAATCTTTATGACCGCCAGCAAAACTTATCCTGTGCCTGAGAACATTCTTCAATCTACTCATTTAACTGCATCGCAGTATGACGAGATGTATAAGCAGTCAGTTGAGGAACCAGAAGCGTTCTGGGCTGAGCACGCCTCTATGCTTGAGTGGTACCAAAAGCCAACCAAAATTAAAAACACCATGTTTGGTGAAAATGATGTGTCTATTAAATGGTTCGAAGACGGTGAGTTAAACGCTAGCTACAACTGTATTGACCGTCACTTGGCAAACAATGCCACAAAAGTTGCTTTTCATTGGGAAGGCGACTCACCGGAAGACAGCCAAGATGTGACATATCAACAAGTGCATTATGAAGTATGTAAGTTAGCGAATGCACTTAAAGAGATGGGAGTCAGAAAAGGTGATCGCGTTGCCATTTACATGCCTATGGTGCCTGAAGCTGCCTACGCGATGCTTGCGTGTGCACGTATTGGTGCGGTTCACTCGGTAATTTTTGGTGGTTTCTCACCAAACGCTATTGCTGATCGTATTAACGACAGTAGTGCAAAGGTTGTTATTACTGCCGATGAAGGGCGCCGTGCAGGAAGAAGCATTCCGCTTAAAGCAAATGTCGATAAAGCGTTGGCCGATGATGCCTGCCCGTCTATTACACATGTGTTGGTACATAAACTAACGGGTGGCGACGTAGACTGGAACGAGAAGCACGACGTATGGTGGCATGAAGCTGTGGACGGTATGTCTGCCCAGTGTGAACCTGAAGTAATGAATGCGGAAGACCCGCTATTTATTCTCTATACATCAGGCTCTACGGGTACGCCAAAAGGTGTGGTTCATACCACAGGCGGTTATCTACTTTATTCCGCTATGACCTTTAAATACGCTTTCGATTACAAAGACGATGACGTTTATTGGTGTACCGCTGATGTAGGCTGGATCACAGGTCATAGCTATATGGTTTACGGCCCTATGGTAAATGCTGCATCACAAGTGTTCTTCGAAGGTGTACCGACTTATCCAGACGTAAAACGTATTGCGCAGGTAGTAGAAAAATACAAAGTAAATAGCCTTTATACTGCGCCAACCGCTATCCGTGCGTTAATGGCTCACGGTGACGTGCCTGCTGAAGGTTGCGATTTATCGTCACTTCGTTTGCTTGGTACAGTGGGTGAGCCAATTAATCCAGAGGCGTGGGAATGGTATCACCGTGTTATTGGTGAAGGTCGCTGCCCTATTATCGATACATGGTGGCAGACTGAAACAGGCGGACACATGATTTTACCTCTGCCTGGCGCGACAGAATTGAAACCTGGCTCGGCAACCCGCCCGTTCTTTGGCATACAGCCAGCGCTATTTGATGCTGACGGTAATGAACTTGAAGGTGCGGCAGAAGGTAATCTAGTGATTAAAGATAGCTGGCCAAGCCAGGCTCGAACGGTTTATGGCGACCATCAGCGCTTTATCAACACCTATTTTAGTGCTTACAAAGGTGTGTACTTCACAGGTGATGGTGCACGTTGTGACGAAGATGGCTTTTATTGGATAACCGGCCGTGTAGACGACGTACTAAACGTGTCTGGCCACCGTTTAGGTACCGCTGAAATAGAAAGTGCGCTCGTTGCCCACTCAAAAGTGGCTGAAGCTGCGGTAGTCGGTTTCCCTCACGATATCAAAGGGCAGGGGATTTACGTTTACGTTACGCCTAATGAAGGTGTTGAAGCAGATGAAGCGCTGACTAAAGAGCTTAAAGCGTGGGTACGCCAAGAGTTAAGCCCTATTGCTACTCCAGATATGATTCAGTGGTCGAACGGGCTACCTAAAACACGCTCTGGTAAAATCATGCGTCGTATCCTGCGTAAAATTGCGGCCAATGAGCACGAGCAATTAGGTGATACATCTACATTGGCGGATCCATCGGTTGTTGATACACTGATAGAGGAACGTCTAAATAAGTAGAATTAAGGATATAGACAATGATAACCCTTCTAATCGCTGATGATCACCCGCTGTATCGCGATGCACTACGAGGCGCGTTGTCGTTGTCACTTCCAGCCCTTACTTTAAAAGAGGCGGGAGACCTAAACACCACAGTCGATATTCTTAATAATGAGGATATCGACTTATTGCTTCTTGATTTGCATATGCCAGGCAGCAATGATTTATTTGGCTTGTTGCATATCCGAAAACTTTTCCCTGAACTGCCCGTTGCCGTGGTTTCTGGTACAGAAGACTCCACGCTTATCTCAAAGATCATTAGCGTAGGCGCGCTCGGTTTTATTCCCAAAACTGCCAGTGCACAGGATATAGCTAATGCAGTAGAAGCTATTTTAGATGGTGACGTGTGGTTGCCTGAAAACTTAAGCGAAGATGTAGATGAGGTAAACGAAGCCTTTTCTGAACTCGCTGATAAGGTTGCGTCACTCACGCCTTCCCAGTATAAAGTGCTTTGCTACATGCGCGATGGATTGTTGAATAAACAAATTGGCTTTAATTTAGATATTGCTGAAGCCACCGTTAAGGCGCATGTTACCGCTATCTTTAAAAAGTTGGGCATTAATAACCGTACCCAAGCGGTACTTATTGCTTCGCAGCTTGAGTTGGAGCCACCGGTTCAGTAGCATCGTACTTAAGCACGGCTTCAGACATAGCAAATTCAGGTAAAAACTTCTCTAAAGCTAAGCGGCTTTGCTCGCTCAGTAGCGGGTTGTCGATTTCAATAATCGTACGCCCATCAATTAAGCTCAACCCTTCTTTAAAGTTCTTATGTGCGAGCAGTAATTCTTGAAACTTTCCGGTTTCAAACAGCATCAATAGGCCTTGTGCTATGCGTCCCGCCAATGCTTGGTTGTCGCTGCCAACAAAGAAAAAGATAGGGCTTGGGTATGAAATGATGAGGTTATCATCAATAGTTAAGCCTTGAGATAAGGTTTTATCGGCAAACTCTTCGTTAATTTCCATCACACTTCGTGGAAATATGTCGGCGAATCCTTCCGAAACAATGCGAAATGAAGCGCGATACGTGGTTTCTAAAACGGGGATATCATTAGCCCTAAAAATTTTCGTATCCGGCCAGTCATACCCCAAAACCGCGCGAAACTCTTGGAGATCTGCAAGGTTTTTTATCTTTTTTAGTCGCACATCCCCTTCTTTGACGAACAAGGCGCGCTTACCAAATAGTCCAGCCATGATGGGAATGCGAATAGGGAGGAACTGGCGCTCGCGCTCGGTTGACGTTACGCTCCACGTTACGTCAAGCATGTTATGCTCTAAGCTTCGCAACTGGCGTTCTTGGGCCGTTTCTTGGTTGCTAACAATGAGTTCAAAGGTACCGTACTGCGACTGTGTAACGCGCAAAGCTTCCGTTAGCAGTGACTTAGCGTAAGAGTAAACGCTATCCCTTCCAGGGTGGACATTGGGTAATCTTAAAACGGTATGAGGCAAGTCTGCGCTTACATCATCAGATGGCTGCTGTTGCCCGTGAACAACGAAATGCGCAAGTAAACTCATTAACAAAATGATACGGCTTAGTGATTTAGCTTTGATATCCATATTTTCAACTCATGTACGTGGCGCCAGCCCTTCTACGTGTCTTGCTAAAGGTTGCCTAAAGTATAACCCCTTTTTTAGCTGCTAATCTTTTCCTGTAAGTAAAAAGTCGTGTTCGGGGTCTACAATAAACTGTCCACTCATCGCCTCTCTGCCAAGTAGCATCAAGTAAGTCATTTCAGAGCGGTCTGTTAGCGTTAACTGGATATCCCACTGGAATCCATCCATTACGATAGGCGTAATGATAACATAGCGTTTTTCACGTGTAGCTGTTGAGCTTTTTACACGTTTTTTGCCTTCCACTCGTGCTTCCCTGCGAACTACACGCTCGACGTTATGAATATCTGGGTGGATATCAAACTTTATCCACAGTTCACCCTGGTGCTTAAACTCTTCGATGTTGTCTACATGCAGTGAAGACGTTGCCGCTCCTGTATCAACGCGCACAGTTAAGTCGGAGATAGCAAGGTGGGGCAAGTCGCACAGTTCTACTGCTCCAACGATTTTTTTGTTGTTCATCAAGTTTCTACCAATTTATAAATCAGGGCTCTGCTCTGTAGGCAATAAATTGTCTTGTAATAGTTCTACGTGTTCGGCAACAGTATCAGGCTCTGAAAAGTATGCAATGTGATAAACGGCTTCACCCTCTTGGGTAAGCGGAATATTTTGTTTACCAATAACAACGCCTTCAGCAGGGCTTTCAAGGCTGTCTAAATAATTTCCAAATGGATCTGAAATAGTGGCCAGCTTGTCGCCTTTTTCAACATGATCGCCTAGCTGTGCGAGATGATTGACAAACCCACTTTCAGGCGCGCGCACCCAGCCACTTTGTCTGGCAATGAAACGTTCAATACTGTGACCTTTGCTGCGGCTTTTGTTGAGCATACCTAAATGACGCATGGTATTGATAATTCCTTTTACGCCTGCGCGAATAGAAAACTCGTCATAGCGCAGTGCTTGACCTGCTTCATAAAGCAATATTTTAACGCCATTTTCACTGGCCGCCTCGCGTAACGAACCGTCACGTAATTCCGCATTTAGCAGTACAGGCACACCAAATGCTTTAGCCATTTCAAGCACTTCAGGGTCGTCCAAATCCGCGCGAATCTGCGGTAAATTACTACGGTGAATAGCGCCTGTATGAAGGTCGATGCCCACGTCACATTTACTCACTACTTCCTTAAAAAACAAATTGGCTAGTCGGCCGGCAAGCGAGCCCTTTTTACTGCCAGGAAAGCTGCGGTTTAGATCACGCCTGTCGGGTAAATAACGAGACTGGTTTAAAACGCCGTATACGTTAACCATGGGTACCGCTATTAAAGTGCCTCTAATTCGTTCAATCGCTTTTGAGCGGATTAGACGACCGACTATCTCAATACCATTCAATTCGTCACCATGAATAGCGGCGCTCACAAACATAACCGGCCCTGGCCGTTTTCCACGTTTCACATAGACGGGAATACTCATGTTGGTCGCCGTGTAAAGCGGGGGCATCTCCAGCTCAATCTTTTTGGTTTCGCCAGGAGCAATGCTTTCGCCCCCAATTTTTAAAACATCATTTACCACTAACGTTTTCCTATATTTACGTTACTGCGTAGGTTGAAGGGGTTAGCCTTTACCGCGGGTTTTAGTTTTGTGCGGCTTTGCGCTCTTTTCGATGAACTCTATAACCATACTGGCAACATCTTTGTTGGTCGCTTTTTCGATACCTTCTAAGCCCGGCGAAGAGTTGACTTCCATCACTACAGGGCCATTATTCGAGCGAAGAATGTCTACACCACAACAGTTTAGTCCCATGGTTTTTGCTGCATCTACCGCCGTTTTGCGCTCGGCAGGGCTTAAACGAACTAAACTTGCCTGACCACCGCGGTGAAGGTTAGAACGAAACTCTCCAGGAGCAGCCTGTCGCTTCATAGCAGCAACGACTTTTCCACCAACCACAAAGCAGCGTATATCGGAGCCGCCCGCCTCTTTAATAAACTCCTGTACTAAGATACTGGCATTAAGCCCCATAAATGCTTCAATGATCGACTCTGCCGCTTTTTGGGTGTCTGCTAATACTACGCCTATACCTTGGGTACCTTCTAGCAGCTTAATTACCACTGGCGCGCCGCCAACGGTTTTGATCACATCGTCAATCTTATCTGGGTGATGAGCAAAGCCAGTTCTAGGCATGCCAATGCCTTTGCGAGATAAAAGCTGTAGAGAACGCAGTTTATCTCGAGAACGACTAATCGCTACTGACTCATTAAGGCTATAGGTTCCCATCATTTCAAACTGGCGAACCACAGAGGTGCCGTAAAAACTAACAGACGCCCCAATGCGAGGAATGACAGCGTCGTAATAAGGAAGTTTTTCACCTTTGTAGCGAACAGACGGGCGCGCACTGGTGATATCCATATAGCAGTGCATAGTATCGATAACATCGACCTGATGTCCGCGAGCCTGCCCAGCCTCCACTAAGCGTGAAGTGGAGTAAAGGCGTGGATTTCTTGAAAGAATAGCAATGCGCATTATAAAAAAGCCTGTAATTTGTGAATATTTTCTCGGTTAACTAACTTGTTATCTACTGCGGTAGATTATAATTTAGACAAGTCATTTTGCGCGCATACTAAAGGAAGTACTGAAGTGTGTCTTACGAATAATTCTTGTTGTGTCGATTCTTTTTAATGGATGAACTTGTCGACTATTCACGTTAGCATTAGAGCACGTTGGCCTTTTTATACAAACTAAACGTTTTTGGCTTCTCTTATATAGCGCGTCATACTTTGAAGTAGTGCGCGCAGTTTTGCTGGTTTTAGTGGCTTGGCTAAGAAATTGACACCTTGAGATTTACACTGAGTCACTAGGTTCTCATCTGGTGTTGCGGTTATAAGCGCCGCCGGTACTACAATATTAAGGCGGTGTCGTATCTCTTCTATAAGCGCGAGCCCATTTTTTTCGCTCTCAAAGCTAAGCTGGTAATCCATTAGTAAAATTTGAGGCTGAATAACTTCACAAACTTTTAGTGCGTCATCCCAGTTATTCGCTAAAAATACGTTCACGCCCCATTTTTGTAATAGGGTTTGCATGGCATCCAAGTTCTCCCTTTGGTCATCCACGCAAAGTACATTCATTCCAGTAAATGTGGTACTACGAGGTTTTGCTGCAACACTAGAAGCCCGATTAGGTGCGGCTTTAGCAAGAGAAAACGCAAAGCAGCTTCCTTTGCCAACCTTAGAGTTAACGCTAATATCACTGTTCAACTGCAGGCTTAAGCGGCGCACCACGCCCAAACCCAAACCTAACCCATGCTCTTTACTTTCGTTGGCGCGAAAGAAATCGCCGAATATACTGTCTTTTTTATCATTAGAGATACCAATACCTGTATCGATAACCTTGAAATAAACTACTTCTTTAACAGCTTTGACGGTAAAAAGAACCCGCCCTTTTTCGGTATATTTCACTGCATTTGATAACAAGTTTTGGGTAATTCGGTATAAATAGGTTTTATCTCCTCGTACCCAACAAGGGCGGATAATGGCTTTGAAGCCCAGCCCTTTTTCACGGGCACGCATTGCCATTTCATCAACTAACGGAGAGAGTAGGGCACTTACATCAATTGATTCGATATCGGGTTTCATTTCCCCTTGATCTAATCTAGCAATATCAAGCAAGGTGCCGATGAGCGTTTCACTTGAGCTGACGCTATGGCCAAGCTTCTGAATAATAGCTTGGGCCTGCTCAGATAGTTCCTGCTCTTCCAAAGCACTTACGTAGAGCTTAGCCGCATTAAGCGGCTGAAGTACGTCATGACTGGCAAGTGCTAAGAAACGGGTTTTACTGGCGTTGGCATCTTCTGCTGCTTTCCGTGCTCTTATTAGTTCTTTTTCGGCCTCTGAGCGTCGTTCTATTTCAAGGCGAAGCTCAGCGTTGATAGAGTGCACTTCTTCAGTGCGCTTTTTAATACGAGCTTCAAGGTCAATATTCGATTCTTCAAGCGCTTGCTGAATTTCCACGTGCCCTGTGATGTCGTTGAAGCTTGTTACAAAACCGCCGCCGGGCAGTGGGTTACCCACCATTTCAATGACCCGGCCATCTTTACGTTGTCGAGTAAAGCGGTGTGGCATGCCGGAGCGCAAGTGCGCTAAGCGTTTTTCTACTTCAGCATCGACATCGTGAGTACCAAACTCGCCTTGAGAAGCATTGTAGCGGATGAGCTTTTCAATAGGCGTGCCCACAGCAAGTAAGTTGTCAGGATAAGGGTACAGGTTAGCGTAGCGCTTGTTCCACGCGACCAAATTTAAATGTTTATCTACCACGCTAATGCCCTGGTCCATGTTTTCAAGGGAGGTTAACAGCGCTGTCATATTAAATTGCATCGCCTGTGTGGTATCGTCGAAAAAGTTAATAACCTCAGTGAAGTCCATTTTCTTACCACGCAGCGCACTATCTAACAGTACTTTCGCGCTAGAGGCGCCAATAACCCCGCCAAGGGCGCGTTCACAGAATGATAAGAATGATTCATTGGGCGTATCTGTGTGGCTTAACTGGCAATTGTTGAGTTGTTGATATTGGGTAAGCAGCTGGTCGCAACGACCGGTTCCCATAAAGGTTGAAAGCAAAGTGATGAGGTCAGACACGGTAACGTTCGTCGCTTGGGCTTTAACCGTGTTGTTACTTGAAATAGCAGGCGACACAAACGCCTCTGCCTGCATTCTGTCGATAAGGCGCTGGGGAGCAAAATGAGAAAAGAGTACGTACACCAGGCTGTTTGCGGCCAAGCTAATCATGGCCCCTTGACTTATCAATTCGTTTTGCTCCATTTGAGAGACTTGCTCACTTACAATAGGAAGCACTAACCAAAGCACCCAGATAACAAGCCCGACCATAAGCCCCGCATAAACGCCGTGGGCATGAGCGCGTTTCCAGTAAAGACCGCCGACAATGGCAGGCATCAGCTGGATAACCAGTGAAAACGCAATAAGGCCAATGGAGTGTAGAGAGCGACTGCTGGTCATTTGCTGGTGGTAGAGAAAAGCCATCAATAAAATAAAGGCGATAACAATCCGTCTAATTAGGCGGATTTTTTTGGATACGTCTTTTTTGTCGTCGGTGTTGCCTGTGAACGCTAAAATTCGTGGCAATATCACGTCGTTGGTAAGCATGGTACTAAGGGTTAGCGTAGCGACTATGATCATAGCAGTAGCCGCAGACAAACCACCGACAAAAACGATGACTTGAAGAAGTGCAGACTCCGAAAACATCGCAAGAGACAATACATATGAGTCAGGTTCAATGCCTTGACCAGCAAAAATGGCTTTACCTGCGATAGCAATAACGGGAATAACCGCGGAAATAATGGCTAGGTAGAGCGGGAATAGCCAACGCGCTGTGCGTATGTGCCCCAGGCTTAAGTTATCGATAATGGCAACGTGAAACTGGCGAGGTAAGCAAACAATGGCTGCCGCAGCCATAATGGTTTGTGCAATGAAGCTAAATGAACCGAATTGAGCAAGTGCAATTTCGTTGGTAAAACTTTCGAAAAATGCACCAGACTGGGTGCGCTTCCACGCGCTATAACCCACAACAGCAACCAGCACTAAAGCAAGAAGCTTGATTGTGGACTCAAATGCTATGGCCAGCATAAGGCCACGCCTATATTCTGTTACATCAGTTTGGCGTGTACCAAAATAAATGGCGAAGGCAGCAATAAAGCCTGTAGCAGCAATGATAATTCCATTGCTGTTAGGTTGCTGAGTTAACAATTGAAAGGTGGCGCCTACCGCCTTAAGCTGAAGCGCTATGTAGGGAATAGTTGCAAGTAGGGCAATAAGAGTAACGACTAGGGCCACGGTTTGGCGTTTGCCATAGCGTGACGCAATGAAGTCTGAAATGGTCGTAATATGCTGCTTTTTACTTACCAACGTTAGTTTATAAATAAACTTGTATCCCAGTGCATAGACTAGGATAGGTCCGAGCATAATCGGAAGGTAAATCCACGTATCCCTGCTTGCTTGCCCCACCATGCCAAAGAAGGTCCACGCGGTACAGTAGATTGCCAGAGCTAATGAATAAATGGCAGGGTGAGAGGTCAGTGCTCTTGCGGTAGGCGAGTTCTTTTCTCCCCAACTTGCTAATGAAAACAGCAAAAAAAGGTACAAGACTGCAAGCGTTACCCAACCAAAAACCATAATCTTCCTTTAACTTAGTTTTAACAACTGTGCTGATATTATAATCATTTCGACCATGGTCTACCTACGACCATGGTCTCATTTTGAATTTCACACCTCAGGTCTAGAGTAATAGCCGACCTCCTAAATGCTTGACTTTTGCTGCTTTGTTTCTGTTGTGTACAAAAATTTCAAACGCAGCAATAACGTTAACAAAGCCGAGCGTTAGGGAATTGTAAAATCATAACAACTAGTTAACCTGACATGAGGGTGAAACAATGGCATTTAGAAACGAAGAGGACAAAAAAGCCTACTGGAGTGAAAACCTAGCGCTCCTAGCTAAGCTTTTAGTCGTTTGGTTCATCGTATCATTTGGTGCCGGCATACTGTTTGTCGATATCTTAAATGAAATTCAGTTCTTTGGCTTTAAATTAGGCTTCTGGTTTGCACAACAGGGCTCAATTTACGTATTTGTTGCATTGATCTTTGTCTATATGGCGAAGATGAACGCCATGGACAAACGCTACGGCGTAGATGAGGAGTAAATCATGGACGTTCAAACTTTAACATTTATTATCGTTGGCGCGTCGTTCGCGCTTTATATTGCAATTGCAATTTGGGCACGCGCTGGGTCGACGAATGACTTCTATGTAGCGGGTGGTGGAGTGCCCCCTGTCATGAACGGTATGGCTACAGCGGCAGACTGGATGTCGGCTGCATCGTTTATATCAATGGCGGGTCTTATCTCATTTATGGGATACGACGGTGCGGTATACCTTATGGGCTGGACCGGCGGCTATGTTCTACTTGCACTTTGTTTAGCGCCTTACCTACGTAAGTTCGGTAAGTTTACGGTACCTGACTTTATTGGTGATCGTTACTACTCACAAACAGCACGTACCGTTGCGGTATTTTGTGCCATCTTTGTTTGCTTCACATACGTCGCAGGTCAGATGCGTGGCGTAGGCGTGGTATTCAGCCGTTTCTTAGAAGTTGATATTGTGTCTGGCGTTGTTATTGGTATGGTTATCGTGTTCTTTTACACCGTACTTGGCGGCATGAAAGGCATTACCTACACTCAGGTTGCTCAATATTGCGTAATGATTTTTGCGTACATAGTACCTGCGGTATTTATCTCAATGATAGTTACCGGGCATATCCTTCCACAAACCGGTTTTGGTGCAACCTTGGCAGACGGTTCGGGGGTGCATATGCTGCAGAAACTCGATAATTTATCCGTCGAGCTCGGGTTCAATGAATACACCTCGGGGACAAAAAGTACTATCGATGTATTCTTTATCACCTTTGCACTAATGGTGGGTACTGCGGGCCTTCCACACGTAATTGTTCGCTTCTTCACTGTGCCTAAAGTTCACGATGCGCGTAAATCAGCAGGTTATGCCCTAGCATTTATCGCCATTCTTTATACTACAGCACCGTCGTTAGCAGCATTCGCTCGTGTAAACATGATTGAGACCATCAATGGTCCAGAGATGACGGGCACCAGCTATGCAGAAGCGCCGTCGTGGATTAAAAATTGGGAACAGACTGGCCTTATCGCGTTTGAAGATAAAAATGGCGATGGCAAAATGTTTTATTCGGGTGATGAGCGCAACGAAATGAAAGTTGACCGCGACATTATGGTGTTGGCTAACCCTGAAATTGCGAACTTGCCAGCATGGGTGATTGCGCTTGTCGCGGCAGGTGGTGTGGCAGCAGCCCTTTCTACCTCAGCGGGCTTACTGTTAGTCATTTCCACCTCTGTATCCCACGACTTACTGAAGCGGAACTTTATGCCGAATATTACGGATAAAGCCGAGCTGATGTACGCCAGATTGGCGGCAGCGGTAGCTATTGTCATTGCAGGTTACTTTGGTATCAATCCGCCCGGGTTTGTGGCGCAGGTGGTGGCCTTTGCCTTCGGCTTGGCGGCATCGAGTTTCTTCCCAGCCATTATTATGGGTATCTTTAGCAAGCGCATGAACGACAAAGGTGCTATTGCGGGAATGATTTCAGGCATTGCGTTTACTGCGGCTTACATTATCTACTTCAAGTTTGTAAACCCAGCTGCTAATACGCCTGAAAACTGGTGGTTTGGTATCTCTCCTGAAGGTATTGGTACTTTGGGGATGATGGTGAACTTCCTTGTGGCTTTCTTAGTGTTTAAAGCAACAGATGAAGCGCCTGAAGAAATTCAAGAGCTGGTTGAGAGCATTCGTTATCCTAAGGGAGCGGGTGAAGCATCAGCGCACTAAGTTAGTATTGCCTTAAGATAGGCTTTAACAAAATAAAACCAATCTACTGGCGAAAGTGAGTAGGTTGGTTTTTTCTTTTTGTGAACTGGACAATTTCTATGACTGCAATGGCTAAACAAGTTGAAGACTTTCTTAATACGTCTGCGCCTTTTGACGTGCTGGACAAAGAGCAGAAGCTGCAGCTTGTAAAACACACAGAGCTAATCTATTTGACTGCTGATAATGTGGAGCAGGTTCTGAAAGGTAAGGTCGCGCTGTTTCTTATTCAAAGCGGCCAGTTCTCAGTGAAAGACTCTGATGCACCCATCCAACATTTAAGTGAAGGGGACTATTTCGGTTACGCAAATATTATAGATAAGCGAAACTTTCCACTAAGCATAACGGTGGATAGCCCTGGGTTGGTTTATTGCTTTGATGCGCGAGCTGTAGAACCTTTACTAGAAATACCTACCATACGGCATTTTTTTGATGGCCTTAGCAATAACTCGCTGCAAAGCCATGCCATTGCCGATAGTAATTCAATGTGGCTTTACAAAGGACTTCTAGAAGTTATCGAAAAAGCCCCTGTTTCCGTCGAGGCTCAAACCCCAATTACGGAGGCGGCCCAGTTAATGACATCGCAAAAAGTATCTTCTTTGCTAGTAACTGAACACGAGAAGCTAATTGGTATTATTACTGACCGCGATTTAAGGTCGAGAGTAGTGGCAGCCTCTTTAGACACTCACCTTCCGATTAGCCAAATAATGACAGCTAACCCGGCTCAAATTATGGGAAATAGGACCTTATTTGACGCGCTAGCGCTAATGACTGAAAAAAACATTCATCACTTGCCTGTTATTGATCACCAAACGCTAGTGCCCCTCGGCATGGTAACCGCCAGCGATATCATTCGTCATCAGCGAGGAAACGTACTCTTCATTATTGGTGAATTGAGCAAGGCCGAGAACCTTTATGAGCTTACGCGCTTGTCGTGGCAACTGCCTCATTACTTTTCGGCCCATGCAAAAAAAGCGGGTGATTACGACATTGCTGGGAAAATATTGTCACAAGCAACTGACATCATGACCAGAAAGTTAATTGGCTTTTTCCAACAAGCTAACGGTAAAGCTCCTGTGATGTTTGCGTGGTTGGTGTATGGTTCACAAGCCCGAGAAGACCAAACTATGGGCTCCGATCAAGACAACGGGTTACTTCTTGCAAAAACACCTACCGAAGTGCAAGCCGAGTACTTTTCGAATATGGCAGAGTACGTATGTAACGGGTTGGCGAAGTGTGGCATTAAGCTTTGCGATGGCAATATTATGGCCAGTAATCCTAAACTAAGATTATCCCTTGATGAGGCACTCGAAGAAGCTAAGCAGTGGGTAAAAGCGCCCACTAAAGATGCCATTATGCACTTCAATATCTTTTTGGATGTGCGATGTGCTGCAGGTGATGTAGGTTTGTTTAAGCAGCTTCAAAAACAACGTGCTCCTTTAATGCAACAAAATATGTTTTTAGCAGCCCTTACCAGACATAGTAACGAAATATCGGTGCCGCTTTCTATGTTCCAGAAGTTTGTTTATGAGAAGGGAAGAAAAGAAAAAGACGTTATTGATCTAAAGACCCGTGCTGTCGCTTTAATCAACAACATAGCAAGAATTTACGCGCTGGCTGATGGCGTGACTTTACCCAACACCCTCGCACGTCTTGACGCGTTATCTGCTCGCTCCCAACTTTCAAAACGGGATGCAACGAATCTTAGCGATATTTGGCTATTCCTTAATCGTCTGCGCTGGCGTCATCAACTTGAAAATAAAGTTACCGACAATCGCGTGTCCATATCAAGCTTATCATCAATTGAAAAGCATCAGCTTAAAGCCGCTTTTAAAGCCATAGAAAGAACAAATCAAGCTATGGTGATGAAGTTTTCAGGTGGCGTGAGTTAATTGTAATGATTAATAAATGGATAAAGGCGTGCTCACAGACGTTCAAGAGTAAAACTAAGCTGAAACAGCGCGTTCGTGAACACCAAGTTTACAATACATTGTTTACCGCAGTTGATTTGGAGCTTACGTCGCTTAACCCTTCAACTACGCAAATTACTTCCGTGGGTTATGTGAGCGGCACGGGGAGCTGTATAGATTTGTCGACGAGCGGTTATCATGTCATCAATACCACCGCTGACTTAGAGCAAAGCCCTGTAATTCACGGGTTAACACCTGACATCTTGCAAAAAGGCGAACATTTAGAAGTGGCGCTTCGTGCGCTCATACCGTTATTTCAACAACACATGCTTATTTTTCACAATGCTAGGCTGGACTTAATGGCGTTAAACAAGGCTTTTAAGCTGTGCGCTTTACCAAAGTTAGAGGTGATTTACATTGATACCCTTCAGCTTGCGCTATATCAGCTAAATAAGCAGCATCAGGTTTTGCCAGGCAATAGTGCTACGCTAGGCGTGTGCCGCCAACGCTTAGACCTTCCAGCATTTAATGAACATAATGCGCTAGATGATGCGTTAGCTACACTTCAGCTTTTCCTTGCCCAGTTGACAGAATTAGGTGTAGCAAAAGAGGCTACGCTCGACTGTCTACTTCATACCGGGGCTGTTGGGCACATTCAGCTAGGCAGCAGCTAGAAACTTTTTATCGTTTGTGATGAGCGAGGGATCT
Organism: Alteromonas sp. PRIM-21; assembly: GCF_027563165.1. Lineage (NCBI taxonomy): Bacteria > Pseudomonadati > Pseudomonadota > Gammaproteobacteria > Alteromonadales > Alteromonadaceae > Alteromonas > Alteromonas sp. PRIM-21. The sequence continues at coordinate 38,769 of NZ_JADOEK010000011.1, forward strand.
TTGCTTTTTTAGTAGGCGCAAGTGAAGGAGACACTAACCGGTTCCGCCCGGAAGTTTTGGCGGCATACAGGTTTTTATCCGCTTCCAGCATGACATAATCAATCGTTTTATCATCGTTGGCGGTTTTTATTGCTAAGCCAGCACTCAGTGTTATACGCCCGTACTCAGACGAACTATGTAGAATGTTGAGGTCGTAAACGGTTTCTAACAGGCGCTCGGCAACAGCTACCGCACCTTCTACATCGGTATTTGGTAAAACCACTAAAAACTCTTCACCACCAATTCTCACCAATTTGTCCATAGGACGAAGGAGTGCATCGTTTATCGTTTTACTAACCTTCCATAAGCAGCTATCACCATCCAAATGCCCATACATATCATTGAATAGCTTAAAGTGATCCACATCAAATATAACCAAAGACAATGGGGTAGCGTTACGTTCGCTGTCTTTAACTAAACGGGGGAGGTAGTCGTCTAGATAATGTCTGTTGTAGGCTCCGGTTAATTTGTCGATATAGATTAATGTTTCTAAAAAATCACTTCTGAGCTTATGTTGAAGATGCGACTTTATGCGATTACGCAGCGTACAAGCATTCACAGGCTTTACTACAAAGTCTACACAACCAGAGTCCCAACAACGGGATTCTTCTTCTTCTGTTGATGAAGAGGTCACGAAAATAATAGGTATGTGTTCACAGGATGGATTTTGTCGAAGCTGCGCTGTAGTTTCGTGCCCATCCATTTCCGGCATGGAGACGTCCATTAGGATTAAGTCTGGCTTATTATGCTTGCAGTACTCAATGGCTTCCTTTCCTGAGCTTACAGAACAACACTCTACTAGTTCATCGAGTAGTGTTTCTAGAATAAGTCTACTGCTAGCTTGATCGTCGACAATCAACACACTGCAATCAGTTAAAGTCCGATCGCCGACTTGGTCAATGTACACTGGGGCTCCTAAACACATGTGTGAGTGTTCAATTAGTAAGAATACGCCTGAATTTCGAAAAGAACATTAATCAAAAGTGTAATATTCAAGCGTTAGATTCAACATCATTGTTATCTGCTTCTCTATAAAAAACTTTAACGAATAGGGCACTTTCAAGAGGTAAAAGATTACCGTTCTGTATGAATATTGTACAGCCTTAAGTGTTGCTAGCTAGAACAACAGCTGAAATAACGCGAGACCGTATACGCCAAACGTACAAAACGCTCCTATCATATAAAAATAGCTTCTTGGGCTAGGGTTCTTTTCTGTGGCAACAGCATAGTATAGCGCCATGTGAATGATACGACTTAGTGCGAACGCCCAAACCAAAATAGCGAGTACGTCTGTTTGCGCACCAAGAAATATGCATAGCAGGGCGGGAAGCGTAAATTGGTGAATATTCTCAAGCGAGTTATGAAAGGTTCTGTGGCTTCTAAATACAAAACTGTCATGACTTAATTCCTCGCTAACTTTACCGGGTATGTAGTGAGTTTGCTTTCTATGCGCTACAGCTGCCACTATGTTTTGTACGAAAACAGTAAAGCTAATGACTAATAGTCCAGCAATACTGTATGTGTAAACCGTAAACATATGAACTCCTTTTCTGGTTAAAAGAGCAAGGTCAATTATTTAATGCTCTAATGACAGTGATACTGATTTATTTGTTCAACTAACGCGCTCGCTAGTACTAGGACAATGAAAACTGCGTTTCATATGATTTTGTTTACGGAGAAGTTATTGGGAGAGATCGGTGATCATTTTAAGAAAAGCAAAGATCAACTACAGGTGATCTTTACTTTTCTTAGAAACACATCTTATAAAGACGTTTTTACATCCTCTGGAAGTAATACCGTATCAATAACATGAATGACACCGTTGCTAGTCATCACATCAGCCTTGATAACCTGAGCATCGTTTATCATCACTTTATACATAGTAGTAGAGACCATAAATTTACTTCCTTCCACCGTAGTGGCATCAGAAAGCGCGGATACGTCTTTTGCGATAAAAGCCCAAATGCGCAGGATGTAAATAAAATGTAAAATACCGGTTTGGCTGCTATAATTTTAAACTATCGAGTAACTAAAATAGGTGCCTGATATGAATACTCGACTAGTTTTAATTTGGCTACTTTGTTGTTTTTTAAGTGCCTGCCAGTCTACCGACGAGCAAAATGTAGCATCGCCGCCTACCTTATTAAACGATAGCCTATTTCCGTCGTATCATTTGTTTCCCGTAGAGACCATCGACGAAATTTTTTACTTAGGTGAAGACGCTCAGTTTTTTGCTGAAAAAGCGGTGCATAACAAAAGCACTTTGCAGAAAAACGTTAAGGGTTTAGTGAAAGCTATTTTTGACCATTCAGATTACGGCATGCTTTATCGCAATAGTGCGAATACCACAGCAGACACTACGTTTAACAATCGCGCGGCAAACTGTTTATCCCTTTCAATTATGACCTATGCGCTTGCTGAACACGTGGGTTTAGTCGCGACCTTCTATGAGGTAGATATTCCAGAATATTGGACACGAAGAGAAGGGTATAGCCTGCTAAATGGGCATATCAATATGCGAGTCTCAATGCCTGAAGTCAACCACGTAACATCAATTGGAGGTTCATGGGCGGACGTAGACTTTGACCCGCAAATGTTGCGCAACTACTTCCCCAGAAAGCCAGTATCGAAAAACAAAATAGTGTCTATGTACTACAACAACAAAGGAGCAGACGCGTTGGTTGCGAATAGCTACACAAGGGCTTATAGCTACTTTCGTGCCGCTGCTACATTAACTCCTGAGCTACAGCAAAGCTGGGTCAACCTTGGCGTTTTATACAGAATGGTTGACGCTTATGAGCAGGCTGAGATGACTTACAAGCATGCACTATCACTGGATGATGAAAACCTCACAGCTTGGGAGAATTTATCTATTCTCTATACTCACCAAGATAGAAATGAAGAAGCAGTACAGATTACGCAGATGGTTGAGGCAAAGCGTAAAAACAACCCTTTTTATCATTACATATTGGGCGAGCAAGCGTTTGAGTCTGGGAATATCATGGCTGCGATAAAACACTATAGAAAAGGACTAAAGCTTGATAACGCGCGTCACGAGATTTTATTCGGCATGGCCAAAGCGTATCACGAGTTAGGGGATGTTAGCGAAGCGCAACGCTTTTTAGAGAGGGCCGTGAAGCATTCTTCAAACCAACAGGAAAAACAGCGCTATTCTTCTAAATTAGCGACCTTGGCAAGCAACTAAAAAAAGCCGCAGACTAGCTGCGGCAAAAGAATAACACTACAAAAGGAACTTAATTTATATAACGCCCAGCTCACGAAGGCGCTCTTGCAGGTATGACCCTGCAGTATGACGTTCTGAAAGAACAACATCTGGTCTAGGGTGTAAAAATAGTGGCAGTGAAATACGAGATTTTGTCATATCAGCGCCATCTGGGTTTACAACCCTATGCGTAGTTGATGGGAAATATCCGCCTGATGCTTCTTGAAGCATATCGCCAATATTCACAATCAAGTTCCCGAAATCACAAGGAACGTCGATCCAACTACCGTCTTTAGCTTGTACTTGCAATCCAGGCTCGTTAGCTGCTGGTAAGATAGTAATCAAATTAATATCTTCGTGAGCAGCAGCGCGAATCGCATCTACTTCTTCATCACCTTTTAGTGGTGGATAGTGCAGTATACGTAGCAAGGTTTGATCAGAATCTTTGATCATGTTACCCAGCGGTTGACTGTACTTATCACTCACCTCTGAAGGAGAATGCTTTTCTATCCAACCCAATAGCTCTTTCGCTAATGTGTTTGCTTCCCCATAATACTGAGAAATTTGTGGATGTAGCGCTTCTGGGCACTGACCCCACGGATAGAAGTGGTAATACTCTTTAATATCTTTTTTCGTAAAGCCTTTAGCTACCTCAGAAACGCTCTGAGGGAAAAAACCGTCTTGTTTACCTTTGTTGTACAGGTAATCGTTCTTCTCTTCACTGTCGAAGAAGCCCTGCCAATTGTCGTAAATACCTTGAACTAACGACTGTTGGATAGGGTGATTTTTTAAAACACCGAACCCTGTCTCGCGAAGTGACTTCACGAATTCTTCTTGTGCGTTTTCCGCTTGGTAATCAACAGCAACTAATTGCATAACTTTATCCCGTATATTTTGACTGCGGCATTATAAAGGTAGACGGGCTACAGAAAAAAGTCGCAGAAATTGACATATATCAACCCCGCGAGGAATTTGCGCGTAATTTACAGAAACCTGACCAGTTAGTCTAGTGAAATATTGACCAACTGGTCTGAATTAATGAAATTTAACCAAGAGAGAGGTAAAAGCCCGCTAGTGCGGCACTCATTAAGTTAGATAACGTTGCAGCAATAACAGCTTTTAACCCCAGTCGCGCAATTTCTTTTCTGCGTGTTGGTGCCATAGCACCAATTCCACCCATCAAAATAGCGATAGAAGAGAAGTTTGCAAAACCACAAAGTGCAAAGGTGATAATGGCCTGAGATGCTTCAGATAGCTGTGATTGGTTTTCTAAGAAGTTAAGGTAGGCAACAAACTCGTTGACCACCATTTTCTGACCAATGAAGCTACCTGCAAGTTGTGCTTCCTCCCATGGTACGCCGATTGCCCATGCGAGAGGTTGAAGTACATAACCCAGGATCCCTTCAAACGTAACGTTTTCATAACCAAATAGCGCTGCCGTCCAGCCGATAAGGCCGTTGAACATGGCAATTAAAGCTATGAAAGCGAGTAGCATGGCACCTACGTTTAACGCAAGCTGCATGCCTGACGCTGCGCCACTGGCGGCAGCATCAAATACATTAGCGTAGCCGGTATCTTCCGCGTCTACGTCATGTAAATCTTCGTTTGGCTTACTGGTTTCAGGCAAGATAATTTTTGCCATTAGTAAGCCACCTGGCGCAGCCATAAAGCTGGCCGCCAATAAATACTTAAGGTCTACGCCCATTCCCGCGTACCCGGCCATGACAGAGCCAGCAATTGACGCCAAACCACCTACCATAATGGCAAACAGCTCGGAGCTCGTCATGTGTGGAATGAAAGGGCGAACTACTAAGGGGGCTTCGGTTTGACCCACAAAGATGTTAGCGGCAGATGACATGGACTCAGGTCGACTGGTACCCAGCGCCTTTTGTAAGAATCCACCGATTACTTTGATGATGACACCCATCACTTTGAGGTGATAGAGAACCGCGATAAGTGCAGAGAAAAAGACAATAACGGGAAGCACGTTAAAGGCAAAAATAAAAGCAATTGATTTGTCGCCAATAGGGCCGAACAAGAAGTTAATGCCTTCTTGGCTATAAGCAATAATATTAGCAACAAACTTGGTTGCACTTAGCAATACCTCTTTACCTGGTTCAGAGTACAGGACAAATGCGCCAACTGATGCTTGAATAGCAAATGCGCCGCCAACGGTGCGCCAATTTATACTGCGTTTCGCCGATGATAACGCGAAAGCAATACCCAGAAGGACTGCAATGCCCAGTAAACTTACCATAGTAATGTTCCCTTAAAGAAGCGCTTGCTGAATGTGTGATTTGATCACATCTAATGCAATTTGGTTTTTGCCACCTTGCGTCACTACTACGTCGGCAGTGAAGCGGCTAGGTTCGATGAATTGATGATACATAGGCTTAACAGTTTCTTCGTACTGCTTTGCCACCGACTCGATACTACGACCGCGTTCTTTCAGGTCTCGCATCATTCGGCGCATCAAACAAATATCAAGAGGGGTGTCGATAAAGATTTTTACGTCATATAGAGGTAATAAATCGGTACGCGCAAGCAACATGATACCTTCAAGGATGATAACTGGCGCTGGGTTAAGGCGTTCAGTTTCAGGTAAACGTGTGTGCGTTTTATAGCAATAGTGCGGATAGTCGATAGGCTGACCATCACGCAATGCTTGCAAGTGCGCTTTCAATAGCTCGTGTTCAAATGCGTTTGGATGATCGTAGTTATTCTTCTCACGTTGTTCCATGGGAAGGTGATCTTGGGCGCGATAGTAATGATCTTCGCGCAGCACTTGAACAGGGCGGCCTTGAGCACTGAAGCCGTTAAACAAATTTTTTGTAAAAAGAGACTTCCCAGAGCCAGAAGCTCCAGAAATGGCAATAATAAGTGGCGATTGCATAGTACTATAAAGCTGGTTTTGTTGGTGCAAAGATACGCGTTTAGGCCTCGCGAATCAATGTTATATTCACAAGTTCTCACTTTTGGGCGCGGTCTTTGCTAGAACTTTATTGTATTTTCAAGGTATTGCGGGCTGTTTTTTAAACTCGCATAAAATACAAAAAAGTTCTCCAAGTGGTCAGTTTTTAATTAGTTACCAATAATTTCGATATCCTCTTCTTTTATCGGTGGCAATGCATAAGAGTGTTGCTTTGAACGTGAACCTTCACCCTGAGCACGAGGCGGGTAATACTTCTCTTTTTCTTCATTGTAAGACAAGAATAACTCATCAAGGGCGGCTCTTATTTCACTTAACGTTTTGTCTAGGTTTGCGTTGAAGTCGGGGCGTTTTCTCTTTGTATGGCCTAACTCAATCAATCGGCCGAAGCATTTATTAGCTAGCGCCATTAACTCATTTGGAACATCTTTATGTGGCGGTAATGGTTGATTGGGATTGGCTATGCAGTATTTAACCAAAGCAGTGTAAAAACAAAGAGGCTTGTTTTGTAAGGTTACTACTTTGTCTTCAACCCCGTTTGATATGGTTTTTTCCTGTAAATTAATAATAAGCATTGGAGTAGGCGGAATTACTTCTTCAAGCGCTCTACGAGCCTTTTTCGTTCTATTCGAAATAAAGAATAGCGGTGAAATAACTAGTGATGCTAATAAACCGGCCCAACTGAAAGTTAAGGCGCCAAACGGTGTTTTGCTGCGCAAGACAACGAAAATTTCTTGTTCTGCGTTAATGAAATGTGAGGAAGTTTCGCTGGGATACTGAACGAAACTTTCTGTACTTGTTTCTATTCCTTGAATCCCTTTGACAATAACCGGGTAATCATTTTCTTTAAGGTTGTCGTTTAACCTATTCATGTAGCGCTGAATAGCAAACTGATTGACCGGCGTATTAAGCGTCTTATTTCCAACATCTAAAAAGGCACTGTCTAAACTGATTCTTCGCTCAACGTTATCAAGCGCTTGATGTATTGAAGACTGAAAGGAGAAATACTGTGATACGAGTGCTACACATTGCATTGCTATCAATAATGCAACCACATTCAAAGCAATTATGGGCTTGGACTTTAAATGAACCTTTTTATTACTCATTAGTTACACCCCTTTTCCAATGTAATAGTTTTGTAATAAGGTCTAGGGTGGGACATTGCGATGTCATGAATTACAGACTGCATTGCACAAAACAGGTCAGTGTTTTGGGTTTGCATCTTTAGAAACCACTGCATTCCACTTACGCTTTCTAAAAGCGGTGTGGCATAATTTTTGGAAAACCTTTCGTTATCATCTGCGGCCCAATAAGACGATATGATATCAACATCACCAGCAAGCAAAGCACGCCTTAGTTCTTGATGAGAACTGAAATATACGATGTCCACATTATTGTCGCTTAAACCCAGTTCCTGCATCACTGTCTTTGGAACGATATGGCCGGAACGACTACTTGGATAATCAAGTAAACCAATACGTTTTCCCAGCAGGTATTGTTTAGAGAGAGCTGGTCTCTCTCTCAAAGCAATAAAAAATGCAGAGTAATTAGGGTGAGATGCAATTTTAGTTAAACCATATATTTGGTCGGCTCCGAAAGCGTTGACCACATTACTTTTAACTAATGCTAAATCAACCACGCCGTGGTTTACGTAGCGGAATGTATCGTAATCGCCTTGCCCGATGGTTATTTTGACCTCTCCATACTGGCGCTGAATTGTTTGATTGCTGCATAACTTTTCTTTCGCCAGTTCAGCTATCTTTCCGTCAGTTACGTAAACAGAAAAAATGTCAAAATTCCCAGTAAGTCCTGTTTTGCAGCTTAGATATTGACCAGTTTGTGGGGCTATGTCAGCGTATGAAACCGAATTTTGGAAATAGCTTATCAAGCCGCAGATAAATGCAGCGATGATAAAAATTATCCATTTTCCGGAGGCAATAATTCTGAAATTCGTCAAAAAAACGACCAAATGAATTAACGATTTATATAGCGATTTCATCAGTTAAGGTTATTTAATGCAATAGGTAAGTTTATTTAAAAGTGTTATGTTTTTGAATTTTATGAGTATTTTATGGGTAAACCTGATTTTTGTTAAACGCTGTTTATTAGTCGTGTATCTGTCAAGAATAGACTCAACTAATCGTCACACATTGAGAATAATAATAACAAGTAAATTAACTTGACCATATGGTCAAGAAAAAAATTGCAAACTCAATAGCTTCGGGCGCTTGGTGTTAAATAAAAATGTAAAACTGTAATAAAACTGACACGAAGGTTTACGACAATTTGTAGCATTCGGGTTTAAGCACGGCTTGATTGTGGTATTTTTACTCAACACTACACCGTGTAAGAAAGAATTTTAAACAAAAAGGGAAACACACACATGAACTTTAAAGCAAAGCTAAGTCGCGTAGCGATCGCTGTTGCTGTCGCTGCAGGTTTGGCTGGTACAGCCACGGCACAGACAACAACGTCGTCTATTCGAGGTAATGTTGTCACTGAAGCGGGCTCAGACCTTTCTGGCGCGACAGTCACAATTAAACACGAACCTACAGGTACTTCGTCAGTAGCAATCACAAATGAAAACGGTACTTTTTCTTCGCGCGGTCTTCGCGTGGGTGGCCCTTATACTATCACTATATCAGGTGATGGTTTCGTTCCTGCGAAAGTAGAAAACGTTTATCTTTCTCTAGACCAAGCGTTGGATCTTCCAATTCAACTTGAGTCGTCTCGTAGCACTGAAGTTATTACTGTAACTGGTAGCTCTGCAGGCACTGGGTATAGTAATGAAGCACTTAGCACAAGTCTTGGTCTTCAAGCGCTTCAGCAAGTAGTATCAATTGACCGTGATATTACAGATGCAGCTCAACTTGACCCTTTTGCATCAGTAAACGTTCAAAGCGGTGGTTCAAAAGAGCTTAGCATTGCGGGTGCGAATAATAAGTTCAACTCTTTGACAGTGGATGGTGTAGCATTAAACGACCGTTTCGGTCTTAACGCTAACGGTTACCCTACTCAGCGCTCTCCAATTTCTTATGATGCAATTGAATCTTTGTCAATCCAGACCGCGCCGTTTGACGTTGAGTATAACGGTTTTACCGGTGGTACAATCAACGCTGTAACCAAATCAGGTACGAACGAATTCCACGGCTCAGTTGGTTACTATTACACTGACGATTCAGTCGCTGGCGATAACAATGGCGATGAAGAATTCAATCTTGATTTCGAAGAAGAAACGTTTGTTGCCACTTTAGGTGGTCCGTTAATAAAAGATAAGCTCTTTTTCTTTGTTGCTTACGATAAATTTGAATCTGTAGCACCGCTTAATCGTGGGCCTGCTGGGTCAGGCGCCGTTAATGAAGTTCCAAATATCACGCTAGATGATGTTGCTCAAGTTTCTCAAATCGTTTCTGACGTTTGGGGCTTTGACATAGGCAACTTCCAGAAAGACGATGTACAAGACGAGAAAGTTCTTGCAAATATCGATTGGAATATCAACGATGATCACCGCGCTAAGTTTACTTATATGCTTACCGACGGTAACTCAATCAATGAGCAAAATGGTAACAACTTCCTAGCGCAAGACGAAGTACTTGGCGCATCTTCTGCGTGGTATGACCGCTCAGAAAAGGTTGAAAGTTTCATTGCACACGTCTTCTCTGACTGGACTTCAGACTTCTCTACACAGTTCAAGGTAGCGAAAACAACGCAAGCTACGGGTCAAGAGTCACTAAATGGTTCTGAGTTCCCTAACTTTGCCGTTTTCCTACGTGAAGTAGATGGCGATGAAAATTACTTGACGATTGGTCCAGACCGCTTCCGTCACGGTAACTCTCTCGATCAGGATTTCTTCCAAATTAAACTAGTTGGTATCTACACAACTGGCGACCATATCATGAAGCTTGGTTATGAGCGCGAAGAAGTAGATGTTAATAACCTATTTGCCCAAAACTCTGAAGGTTCATATCTATTTAATAGTCTAGAAGACCTTGCAAATGCTGAAGCTTCTGCGCTTCTTTACAATAATGCTGTTACAAATGACGAGAACGACCTTCGTGCTATCTGGGGTTATAACTACAACTCACTTTATTTCCAAGATTCTTGGGAAGCGACAGCTGAGTTAACGATTGACGCTGGTATCCGTTATGACTGGTATGAAGCTGAAGGCTCTATCCGCGAGAACCAAAACTTTGTGGACCGCTACGGCTACTCAAACACCAACGATGTTGATGGGCTGGATGTAATTCTTCCTCGTGTGTCATTCCAGTGGTACGCGTCTGATTATACAACTGTACGTGGTGGTATTGGTCGCTTCTCTGGTGGTGCGCCAAGCGTTTGGGTATCAAACAGCTACTCAAATGACGGCGTAATTTCTGACAATTATCAAGACTTTGGTTCTGGTCAGACATACCAAGTTCCTACTACACCAGATGCTGCTACAGGCCAGTACATTCCACAGAACATTCTTGAACAACTTGCTAACATTGACCCAGATGGCGATGTGAACGCGCTGGCAGATGACTTTGATATACCTACAACTTGGAAAGTAAGCTTAGGTGTTGCTCACGAGCCAGAGATGGAAGAACTTGAAGGTTGGTTGTTCTCTGCTGATGTGCTTTACAACAAGCTTGAAAATGCTACTTACTGGTATGATCAACGCTGCGAAAACCCAGTTAGCACAGCTCCTGATGGTCGTGGTGTTTATGACTGTAGCGAAGGTCCTGAAGCTATCGTAACTAGCTCAATTGATGAAGGTGATTCAATATTATACGCCTTGTCTGCTTCAAAAGCCTGGGATACCTCTTATGGCTCATTCGACTTCTTTACAAGTTATACTTATGCTGACGTAGAAGATATCGGCTATGGTACATCTTCAACTGCGACATCTAACTACTCCGACTTTGCTGCTTATGATCGTCAACAACCACAAGCTGGCACGTCTAACTTCCAGACCGAGCACCTTTGGAAAATGCGCTTCAATTGGAAGAAAGAGTTAATTGACGGCTATGAAACGACTGTTTCAATCTTTGCCGAGCGTCGCTCTGGCCAGCCTTATAGCTACACATTCGATGAAAACAACGCATGTGTGCTAGATGTTGGTGGTGGTCGTTGTGCGCGTGAAAGCCGTAACGATGATGCAGGACACCTGCTTTACGTTCCAGATGGCATCAATGATCCATTGTTTGCAGCAACTTCATTTGGTGGTGACCTAGCAGCTCAGCAAGAGTTCATCGACTATATCAATAGTTCAGAGCTAGCTCAGTATAAGGGTGGAATTGCTGAACGTAATGGCGACAATTCTCGCTGGTCAACAATCATTGATGTGCGTATTCAACAAGAACTACCAGCGCTTTACCCTGAGCATAAGTTGACGGTTTTCTTTGATATTGAGAACTTTGGTAACTTATTGAATGATGACTGGGGCCGTATTGAACGTACTCGATACGAATACGAGCGTGCTGTCGTTTCTGCAAATATAGTAGATGGTCAATATGAATATTTTGACCTGAACAGTGATTCACGTATCAAAAACCTAGAAGTGCTTGACCAATCAGTATGGCAAGTGCAGTTCGGTATTAAATACGACTTCTAATCACTTAGTATAAAAAAGTTTGTAGTGTTAGGTGCCACTTTCCTTAACAGGAAGTGGCACTTTTTTTATGCCTGCGATTTATCTCACACATAAGCCACTAATCGATCACAGTGTTTGCTTATGATCTAAGTCTCCCCACAACACGAACTAACTGACGAGAAAACTTTTAAATGCTCGCAAGGAGGGCTTATGACAAAACGTATGCTTATGGTAATGACGTCTCACGAAATTATGGGTGATACGGGTAAGAAAACTGGCATGTGGTTAGAAGAGTTCGCAGCGCCATATTATGCATTTAAAGACCAAGGCTATACGATTACGCTGGCATCACCAATGGGTGGGCAAGTGCCAATTGACCCCAATAGCCTTGCAGATGATGCGATGACAGACGACGCAATAAGGTATACAAAAGATGAGTTAGCGCGTAGTGCTATCGCCTCGACTATACCGCTTGAAGACGTGCGTGCAGATGAGTTCGACGCCGTGTTTTACCCTGGTGGCCATGGCCCGCTATGGGACCTTTCTGATAACGCGCACTCGATTAAGTTAATCGAAGACACAATTGCCGCGAATAAGCCTGTTGGTGCAGTGTGCCACGCTCCAATCGTGCTTAAGGACGTTAAAACTCCAGATGGCAAATATTTAGTTGATGGCAAACAAGTAACGGGGTTCTCAAACAGCGAAGAAGCTGCAATGGAACTCACTGACGTTGTTCCTTATCTGGTTGAAGATGAGCTAGTTAAAAAGGGTGGTAAATACGAAAGTGCTGACGATTTCGCCGTCAAAGTGTTTACAGATGGTTTGTTGGTAACGGGGCAGAATCCACCGTCATCACGCCCAGCAGCAGATGCATTAATTAAGCTTCTATCTTAGGATAATCTTAGCTTATAACCTATTTGGAAACCGCATCTTGTATGCGGTTTCTTGTTTATCAGCTTTTAGTTGCCTTAACTAAACATTTTCAAATAAATCTTCAACGCGTTGTCTTAATTCTTCAATTCTTGTCACGTCAGCAGGGGCAATGAAAATAGTGTCATCACCTGCAATAGTCCCTAATACGCCGTCTTTTTTACTCAATGAATCGAGTAGACGAGCGATAAGCTGTGCTGCACCTGGGCTAGTTCTAATGATAACCATGACATTGTTGTGCACAATATCTAATACCAACTGTTTAAGCGGGCTTTTGGCGGTAGGCATACCTAATTCAGGAGGCAAACAGTAAACCATGTCTCCTCGTGCGTTTCGGGTTCGTACTGCACCAAACTTACTTAGCATTCTAGAGATTTTGGATTGGCTGATATTGTCAAAACCTTGTGCTTTTAAAGCGTCAACAATCTCGCCCTGCGAACCATAATTTTCTGCTTTTAGGATTTCTTTAAAAGCTTTGATGAGTTGCTCTTGTTTTGCGTTTGCCATTAGCGCTCTTTTCTTTTTTAAGTGTTATCGTAAGGAATTGTATTTAGTATGCGTATATTGTGCCGTACAGGTAGACTTTGCGCAATTTCTTTGCATAATCATTCATGATAATGAATATCGAATGAAAATCGCCATAAATAACGTTAATAAGACGATCCGGTGATTGAGTTTTCCCCCGCGTTGCATTAGTGTGACGTTCCGTTTAAATACGTGAAGTAATCCCATAGGAGAAATGGTATGAAAGTAGCCGTGTTAGGTGCTGCCGGTGGTATTGGTCAGGCGCTGTCTTTGTTGTTGAAAACACAATTGCCAGCAGGTTCAGATTTAGCGCTTTACGACGTTGCGCCAGTTGTTCCTGGTGTTGCCGTTGATTTGAGCCACATCCCCACTGCGGTAAAAGTAACCGGTCACGGTAAAGATGACCTAGCTGATGCACTTACTGGAGCAGACGTAGTTCTTATTCCAGCGGGTATGCCTCGTAAGCCAGGTATGGATCGTTCTGATCTGTTCAACATCAACGCCGGCATTGTTAAAAACCTAATCGAAGGTGTAGCTGATAACTGCCCGAACGCGTGTGTTGGTATCATCACTAACCCAGTTAACACTACTGTTGCTATTGCAGCTGAAACGCTTAAAGCTAAAGGCGTTTACGACAAGAACAAGCTTTTCGGTGTAACGACACTTGACGTTATCCGTGCTGAAACTTTTGTTGCTGAACTTAAAGATGTAGACGTATCTTCTGTGCACGTACCGGTAATCGGTGGTCACTCTGGTACAACTATCCTTCCTCTTCTTTCACAAGTTGAAGGCGTAGAGTTTACAGACGAAGAAGTATCTAGCCTAACTACTCGTATCCAAAATGCGGGTACTGAAGTTGTTGAAGCGAAAGCGGGCGGCGGCTCTGCAACCCTTTCAATGGGTCAAGCAGCAGCTCGTTTCTGTCTGTCTCTAGTTGCAGCAATGCAAGGTGAGAACGTTGTTGAGTACACTTACGTACAAACTGACGACAGCGACGACGCAGCATTCTTCGCACACCCAGTACGCCTTGGCGCAAACGGTGTTGAAGAAATCTTGCCATACGGTGAGCTAAGCGCGTTTGAAGAAAAAGCGAAAAACGACATGCTTGAAGGCCTACGTGGCGACATCAAGCTAGGCGTAGACTTCGTAAACGGCTAATCGGTGAGTGTCATTGGCGGGCCTTTGAACGTAGGCACGCCGTGAATACTTCCCTGTAGGCTTCGCCACCGCATCCATGCGGTGGAGAGCCTACTTATCAAAGTCCCGCCAACTCCAAACGCCCCAATAGCCTAATCACTTAAGTTTTTTTAAAAGAGCAGTCTGTTACGACCTTACGTATCCAGCCTTTTTTGTTGCGTCTTTGTAGGATTCGCCACGGCATTCTTGGCACAGGAGAGCTTACTTATCAAAGCCCCGTCAACTCCAAACGCCCCGATAGCCTAATCACTTAAGTTCTTTTGAAAAGAGCAATCTGTTACAACCTTATATATCTAGAATTTTTGTTGTCTGTTTATCTTCATTCAGCTGCAGAAGCGCTAACTCAGATCTACCTAAGTAATCCAGCATACCTACTCAAAAACTACCCAAAACCTAGCTACAAAACTATGAGTTCAGCCTTTAGGTAAATCGGCGTTTATCCTATTAAAGTTGCTACCTAGGCGAACAGAAAATGCATATTCAATTAATTACTTTCGAACTATCGCAATATACAAATTATCGCTATTTTGCTCATTATTACAGGACAAACGAAAAGGGTGGCGTTTTCCTCAAATGGTCTTATATGGGCAAGTGCTCGTATTGTGAGTTAATGCTTTGAATTATGGCAAAGCGTAAAACTTTGACTATGCTTGAAGAACGCTGATTTAGTATCAAATGGTAACGTGACAGCGTAACTCCATAGGTCAATCCTATAACTTAACTAACATGTGAGTTGTATAACGCTAACGAATAGGCAAAGAGGATGTAATATGAGTAATGCAAAGTTAGGTGATGTGAATGATTCGGCAAAAAAATGCCCAGTCATGCATGGTGGTTTAACAGCCACGGGGACAACAGTAATGGACTGGTGGCCTGAAGCCTTAAACTTAGACATTCTTCATCAGCACGATACGAAGACAAACCCAATGGGAGATGACTTCGATTACCGTGAAGAGGTTAAAAAACTAGACTTTCAAGCCCTTAAAAAAGATCTTACTGATTTGATGACAGATTCTCAGCCATGGTGGCCAGCAGATTGGGGGCACTATGGCGGTCTTATGATCCGTATGTCGTGGCATGCTGCAGGCTCGTACCGCGTTGCGGACGGTCGCGGAGGCGCTTCAACAGGTAACCAACGTTTTGCACCGCTTAACTCTTGGCCGGATAACGTTAACTTAGATAAAGCTCGCCGTTTGCTTTGGCCAATTAAAAAGAAGTATGGCAACAAGTTAAGCTGGGCTGATTTGTTTGTTCTTGCCGGAACCATTGCGTATGAAAGCATGGGTCTTAAGACTTATGGTTTTGCCTTCGGTCGTGAAGATATTTGGCACCCAGAGAAAGACGTTTACTGGGGGGCTGAGAAAGAATGGTTAGCGCCTAGTGATGAACGCTATGACGATGTTGATAGCCCTGAAACCATGGAAAACCCTTTGGCCGCTGTACAAATGGGCCTTATTTACGTAAACCCTGAAGGCGTTAACGGTAAGCCAGATCCACTTAAAACCGCAGCCCACGTACGTGAAACTTTTGCGCGTATGGCAATGAACGACGAAGAAACCGTTGCATTAGCAGCCGGTGGTCACACGGTCGGTAAATGCCACGGTAACGGAAGCGCAGAAGCGTTAGGACCAGACCCTGAAGCAGCAGGCATTGAAGAAGCCGGTCTTGGCTGGATGAACCACGAGAGCCGCAGCATTGGCCGCGATACCGTATCAAGTGGTATTGAGGGAGCGTGGACAACCAATCCTACGCAATGGGATAACGGCTATTTCCATCTGTTACTTAATTACGATTGGGAACTGAAAAAGTCTCCAGCGGGCGCTGAGCAGTGGGAGCCAATTAATATAAAAGAAGAAGACAAGCCTGTTGATGTTGAAGACCCATCGAAACGCTATAACCCCATTATGACCGACGCCGATATGGCGATGAAAATGGATCCAGAATACAGAAAAATTTCTGAAAAATTCTATAACGATCACGAATATTTTAGTGAAGTGTTCGCTCGTGCATGGTTTAAACTTACTCACCGCGACCTAGGACCAAAAGTTCGTTACATAGGGCCTGATGTACCAGAAGAAACGTTAATTTGGCAGGATCCTGTTCCAGAAGGCAGCACGTCATATGACGTTGAAGCATTGAAGAGTAAAATTGCAGAGTCAGGGCTATCTGTTGGCGAAATGGTGGCAACGGCGTGGGATAGCGCACGTACTTTCAGAGGCTCAGATTTACGTGGTGGCGCTAACGGTGCGCGTATTCGTCTAGCTCCCCAGAAAGATTGGGAAGGCAATGAGCCTGAGCGTTTAAATAAAGTGCTAGAGGTTCTTGCTCCTCTTGCTGACGCGGCGGGTGCAAGCCTAGCAGATACCATTGTTTTAGCAGGTAACGTGGGCATAGAAAAAGGTATTAAGGCGGCAGGCTTCAACGTACCTGTTCCTTTCTCACCAGGACGCGGCGATGCTACTGACGACATGACCGATGCTGAATCGTTTGATCCGCTAGAGCCAATTGCAGATGGTTACAGAAACTACCTTCAAAAAGACTTTGCAGTTAAGCCTGAAGAGCTGATGCTAGACAAAACCCAGTTGCTTGGCCTAACGGCAAAAGAAATGACTGTGCTAGTAGGCGGTATGCGTATGCTGGGCACTAACTACGGCGGAAGTAAGCATGGTGTATTCACCGACAACGTGGGCACGCTGAGCACGGATTTCTTCGTAAATCTTACCGACATGAAATACATGTGGAAGCCGACTGGGAAAAACAGCTATGCCATTGTCGATAGAGCATCAGGTGACGAAGTGTATACCGCTACGCGTTTTGATTTAGTGTTTGGTTCAAATTCAGTGTTGCGAGCGTATGCTGAGCTGTACGCGCAAGATGATAGCAAAGAGAAGTTTGTTAAAGACTTTGTTGCAGCGTGGACAAAGGTGATGTACGCAGACCGCTTCGACCTTACTTGTTAGTACTTATCTTAAGTGTAAGTAAAAACACGTAAGCAACAAAAAGCCCGCTTCATTTTAATGAAGCGGGCTTTTTTATCTTATTGATTAGCGAAGTGCTTAACCTGTGTTACGCATCCCAATTGCAATACCTGCAATGGTTACCATCATGGCGCGTTCTAGGCTAGTGTTCTGCGCATCGTCACCGGCTTTACGGATACGATCTAGAAGTTCAATTTGCAGGTAATGAAGTGGCTGAAGGTATCCTGCGCGGATCTCCATCGACTCTTTACCTTGCGGGTCGTTCTTCATAATGTCGTCATCGCCTGTGATTGCCAGCAGTGACGAGATACTTTCTTTAAGTTCGCTACGCAGCGCTTCACCAAAGTGCTTAAGCTCTTTAGGTACTAGGCGCTCATCATAAGCTTCACTAATGCGTGGGTCAGCTTTGTGGAACACCATGTCTAGCATCGAAAGACGAGAGCGATAGAACGGCCATTCGCTGAACATTTCGTTAACCACTTTCTCGTTCTCAGGGGTCTTCACGCTATCAATAGCGCGCATAACGCCTAACCAGCTTGGCAGCACTAAACGGGTTTGTGCCCAAGCGAAGATCCATGGGATAGCTCGTAAGCTCTCAATTCCGCCTTGTGGTTTACGCTTAGCAGGGCGGCTGCCTAGAGGTAGTTTACCTAACTCTTGCTCTGGTGTAGCCACGCGGAAATAAGGTACAAACTCTTCATCGTGACGTACAGTCGCACGGTAGTTATCACGACCTTGCGCTGCCATTGCGGTAATAAGCTCACGCCACTCTTCTTTTGGTGCCGGAGGTGGGAACAACATGGCTTCAATAATGGCGCTGGCGTAAATACCTAGGCTGCGTTTAGCCAGTTTTGGCATACCGAACTTATAGCGAATAGTTTCGCCCTGTTCTGTTACACGGAAACCGCCTTCTAGTGAGCCAGGAGGCTGTGAGTAAATAGCAGCGTGTGCTGGCAATCCACCACGACCAATCGTACCGCCACGTCCGTGAAACAGGGTTAGGCTTACGTCGAATTCTTCTGCAATGGCAACCAATGCTTCTTGCGACTGATACTGTGCCCAGCCAGCAGCCAATGCGCCTGCATCTTTCGCTGAGTCAGAGTAACCAATCATGACAAACTGACGGCCCTTCACGTAACCGCGATACCAGTCGATAGACAGGAGTTTGCGCATTACATCTGGTGAGTTGTTCAAATCGTCAAGCGTTTCAAATAGTGGTGCTACCGGCATCGGCCAATCTACACCGCTTTCTTGAAGAAGCAGCTGAACCGCCATGACATCTGATGGCTCACTTGCCATAGAGATAATGTAGATACCAAAGCCATGCTTACTGTGTTTTGCAATGACCTTACAGGTCTCTAGTACTTCTTTTACATCGTCAGATGCATCCCATTGAGCAGGGAATAGCGGACGTTTTGAGCCAAGCTCGCGCAATAAGAATGCTTGCTTGTCGGCTTCGCTCCACTGTGCGTAATCGCCTAAACCTAAATAGCGAGTGAGTTCGCTAAATACGTCTGCATGACGTTCAGAGTCTTGGCGTACATCAAGGCGTAGAAGATGAATACCAAATACGCGAGCACGGCGAATGGTGTCTAGAAGTAGGCCGTTAGCAACAACCTGCATACCGCAGTCTAATAGTGACTGATAGCAAAGCATCAACGGCTCGATAAGCTCATCGTCGCTTTCTATCCAGTTAGACGTGTCTGGGTTTTTACCTGCAAGATAGTCGGCAATGCCGTCACGAGTAGCAATAAACTTATTAACCAACGGGCGAAGTAGGGCGCGGTACGGTTCGTTTGCATCACCTACTTGTTCACGTAGTTCTTCGTTGCAATCGTACATTGAAAGTTCTACTTGCAGACGATCTAGGTCGATTGCGAAAAGCTTCGCCGCGCGCTTTCTCGCCAGCAGCAATACTTGCTCAGTTACTTTTGAAGTAACAAATGGGTTGCCGTCTCTGTCTCCACCCATCCAAGAGCTAAATTGTACTGGTGACGAATCTAGCGGTAGCGATACGTCGTAATCTTCGTTTAAACGACCATCAAGCTCGCGCATGAAGTCAGGTACCGCTTCCCACAATGAGTTTTCAATGACCGAGAAGCCCCAGCGCGCTTCATCAACAGGCGTCGGGCGCACTGAACGAATTTCTTCGGTGTGCCAAGCTTGCGCAATAAGGTCAGCAATGCGTGTTTCTATCTTTTTGCGCTCAACATCACTTAACGATGCTTGATGCACAGCCTGAAGACAATCCGCTAGCTCTTTGTGTTTATGAATAAGTGTACGGCGCGTAACCTCGGTAGGGTGCGCGGTTAGTACAAGATCAATGTTTAGTTTTGCAACGGCGTCTTGTACTTTGTCAGCAGTCAGTTCTGCTTTATCTAGGTGTTTAAACAGAGCATCAATCGATGCATCAACATTCATCGCCGCGTTGTATTCTTGCTCGGCAATATTACCTAGGTTCAAGAATTGTGCGAAGGCACGACCAACAGTAAGCAAATCGCTGTCAGACATTGTTTTGAAAGTTTCTTTCAGTTCTTCGCTACAAGTAGCGTCTCCCTGATAAGAAGCTCGGCCGCCTTTTCGAATCTTTTCAATACGGTCTAGCCACTCCTGACCTAATTGATTTTTGATTGTTTCACCAAGGGTTTTACCAAGGTATCGAACGGTATCTTTCAGTTCAGCATCGTAGTGTGTTTGCATGCTTTCCTCCTAAATATATGGGCCTAACCATACTGTGTCCTTTGCGACTTGTCTAACCACTTTCGGTTATAATTTACAACATTTTGATACTTTTGCACCCTAGTTAACATTGCTCAAAGCAAGATATTTTGTGGTGTGATACACTCTTGCACCGGAAAATGCAGAAACATTCTCGCGCTATGCGTTTTGTTTGAAATTTGTACTGCATTTGTAATTTAATTTCAGGAGTTCTTGTGACTGATACATTCAATACAGTAGAAACCCAAGCAAGCTACGGCATTGGTTTTCAAATGGGTCAACAACTACAATCAAATCCGTTTGACGGACTTGCGATTGACGCTGTTGTAGCTGGCCTTAAAGACGCCTTCGCAGGTCAAGCACCTCAGGTTGATAACGACACTCTACGTGATGCGTTTGGCGAAATTCACAAGCGTATGCAAGCTGCTAAAGAAGAAGCAAGCAAAGCGGTTATTGAAGAAGGCACAAAGTACCTTGAAGAAAACGCAAAGCGTGACGAAGTAACCGTAACTGAATCTGGTCTTCAATACGAAGTTGTTACTGAAGGTGACGGCGAGACTCCAGATGCTTCTAGCACAGTACGTGTTCACTACCACGGTACGCTTATAAACGGTACTACGTTTGATAGCTCTTACGAGCGTGGTCAGCCAGCTGAATTCCCAGTAGGCGGCGTAATCAAAGGTTGGACTGAAGCACTTCAACTTATGAAAGCAGGTTCAAAGTATCGTCTATACTTACCACATGACCTCGCTTACGGTGAGCAGGGCGCTGGCGCAGCTATTGCACCTTACAGCACCCTAATCTTTGACGTAGAACTTCTTGACGTTCTAGGTTAACGATTTCTTCACAGGAGTGCCCAGTGGTACTCCTGTGAATACCTGTATTCTTCTTTGTTTCATCTGTTATTCCTTTCTATCTTCTAGTCTATTACTTTTCTAACGCTTAGTTTGTAAACAAACAGTGCACTCATACTCTGAGGTTGTTTGTGTTTCGCTTTTTTAAATCTAAATATGTGATGCTACTATGTTTTGTTGGTGACTATGCATGTATGCGATATGCTGACAAAAGCGTATTAAAGGTCAGCGGAGTTCCATCTGCTCCGAGTTGTTATCAGTGGCTTCGGCATTACAATAGCCCCACGCTCAAATAAGGAAAATTATTATGGTTATCAAGCCTAAAGTGAGAGGCTTCATTTGTACAAACGCGCACCCGGTAGGCTGTGCTAAAGCGGTTGATGAACAAATTGCTTATGTGGAAGCAAAAGGTGACTTAGGCGAAGGCCCTAAAAATGTGCTGGTTATTGGTAGCTCAACAGGCTATGGCTTAGCGTCACGCATCACATCTGCCTTTGGCTATGGTGCAAAAACACTAGGTGTGTGCTTTGAAAAAGCACCAACGGAACGCAAAACGGGTACTGCTGGTTGGTACAACACTGCAGCGTTCCATGAAAAAGCCAAAGCAAAAGGCTTGTATGCAGATACAATTAATGGCGATGCCTTTTCTGATGAGATTAAAAACGCAGCTATTGAAAAAATCAAAGCTGAAATGGGTAAAGTTGACTTGGTTATCTACAGTCTTGCGTCTCCGCGTAGAACTGACCCGCAAACCGGCGTGACCTACAAGTCGACACTTAAGCCAGTAGGCGAGGCATATACCACAAAAACTTACGATACAGATAAAGATAAAGTGCATGAAGTGGTGCTTGAGCCTGCCAATGACGATGAGATCCTCAACACTATTAAAGTGATGGGTGGCGAAGATTGGGAACGTTGGATGGACTTTCTACGCGATGCTGATGTGCTAGCAGAAGGTTGCAAAACCACTGCCTATACCTACATAGGTAAAGAGCTTACATGGCCTATTTACGGTCAAGCGACTATCGGCAAAGCAAAAGAAGACCTAGACCGCGCTGCTGCAGCCATTATTGGCAAAAACAGTGATTTGCTTGTACAAGCAAACGTGAGCTCACTGAAAGCGCTAGTGACTCAAGCAAGTTCTGCTATTCCCGTTATGCCCCTTTATATTTCACTTATTTACAAAGTAATGAAAGAAGAGGGCACTCACGAAGGCTGTATTGAACAAATTCATGGTTTATTCACACAATGCCTATTTGGGAATACTCCTACGCTAGATGAAGCAAATCGCTATCGCATGGATGGCAAAGAAACTAACGATGCTACCCAAGCGAAAATTAAGGCGCTATGGGACCAAGTGACACAAGAGAACTTTCATGACTTAAGTGACTACAAAGGTTACCACCATGAGTTCCTAAAGCTGTTTGGTTTTGATATTGACAGCGTTGATTACGACAGTGAAGTTGACCCATTGGTTAAGTGGTAAAACCTAAACTTACCATTAATTAACTTAATGCTATTTGTGCAAAAGCCGTCTGATTTGACGGCTTTTTTGTGCATTATTACAAGCCGATATAGGGTGCTAGCGAAAAAAATGTAAATGAATAAGACCAAAGGTTTACATTAAATTGTAGAAAAATTTGCCTTTATCTTGAAATAGCGTGGCACAAACGTATGGGTTAATGCTAAAATCCCGAAATTAAGTAGGGGTCTTTTCTGCCTCTACCAAAACAGCAGTGGCGATTGCAGCTACACAACAACAATAATAAGTGTAAATTTCTGCTGGTGGTCTATATAGAAAGGGCGAACAAAGCGTCCGCTTAAGGAATTATGCGTTACGGCTTCATAACAGGCTGACCGTAGCAATTGCAGCAAGTTCCATCAATCAACAAAAAAGGTGTTTAACACCTGTTAATAGTGCGTTTTTGCATGCTGACAGGCAGGTTTTCTGCGGTCATGCAAAAGGGTATTTCTATTAGAGTAGTGCAATTACATATGATAAAAATCAAGAAAGGTCTCGACCTCCCAATTGAGGGAGCGCCAAAGCAGGAGATTGCTGATGCATCTGCTGCAACGCGCGTTGCCATTCTGGGAGAAGAATATGTGGGTATGCGCCCTACCATGCACGTCCAAGTTGGCGATGTAGTGAAGAAAGGTCAGGTTCTTTTTGAAGACAAAAAGAATCCTGGCGTTAAATTCACTGCTCCCGCTGCGGGTGAAGTGGTAGAGGTTAACCGTGGTGCAAAACGTGTTCTTCAGTCTGTAGTTATCAAAGTGAACGGCAGCGATGCCGTAACATTTGATAAAATTGCAGCTGACCAGATCGCGAGCGCAACACGTGAGCAGCTTCAGTCAATCCTTGTAGAGTCAGGCATGTGGACAGCGTTACGCACACGTCCATTCAGCAAATCGCCTCAGCTAGACTCTGTACCAAGCTCAATTTTCGTTACAGCAATGGATACTAATCCACTTGCAGCAGATCCTGCTGTGATTATTGCTGAGCGCCAAGACGATTTTGTAAATGGTCTTAAAGCGCTAACGCAATTGAGTGGTGGCAAAACTTACGTTTGTAAAGCGGCAGGTGCTTCTGTTGCTACTGGCGATGCGGCAGTTGATGTTGAAGAGTTTGGCGGTCCTCACCCTGCGGGCCTACCGGGTACTCATATCCACTTCCTTGATTCAGCCGGCATGAACAAAACGGTTTGGCACATCAATTACCAAGACGTTATGGCGATTGGTGCATTGCTAACTACGGGTGAATTAGATAACCGCCGTGTTATCTCACTTGCAGGTCCTGCTGCAACAAACCCACGTCTAGTGCGCACTGTAATTGGCGCAGATGTGACCGAGCTAACTGCCAACGAGCAGGTAGACGGTGAAGTACGTGTTATCTCTGGTTCTGTACTAAGTGGTACAACAGCGATGGGCGTTCACGGTTTCCTTGGCCGTTTCCACACCCAAGTTTCACTACTAAAAGAAGGTCGCGAGAAGAAATTGTTCGGTTGGATCCTACCTGGTTCAAACCAACACTCAGTGACTCGTGCTTACTTAGGTCACCTAAGTGGCAGCAAGAAATTTGATATGACAACAACTACCAATGGTTCTGAACGTTCTATGGTTCCAATTGGTAATTACGAACGCGTTATGCCCCTAGATATCATTCCTACGCTTCTGCTTAGGGACCTGATTTCTGGTGATACTGACGGTGCTCAGACGTTGGGTTGCTTAGAGTTGGACGAAGAAGATTTGGCATTGTGTACTTATGTATGCCCTGGCAAATACAACTACGCTCCTATCTTACGCGACTGTTTGACCACGATAGAGAAAGAGGGTTAAGTCATGGGTTTAAAAGCGTATTTAGAAAAGATCGAACCAAACTTCGAACCAGGTGGTAAACATGAAAAGTGGTATGCGCTTTACGAAGCTGCAGCGACCATCTTTTATACGCCAGGTAAAGTAAACAAAGCTAACACGCACGTGCGTGACAGCATTGACCTTAAGCGCATCATGATCATGGTATGGATGGCAACATTCCCAGCTATGTTCTTTGGTATGTATAACATTGGTTTCCAAGCGCAAGAAGCTATTGCTGCTGGTGCGGGAACGCTGCCTGACACATGGCAGGCGGGTCTTTTCACTGCATTAGGTGGTGATCTGACAAATGCTGGCATTTTAGGTCTATTTTTCTACGGTGCATGTTTCTGGCTACCTATTTATGCAGTAACGTTTGCTGTTGGTGGTTTCTGGGAAGTACTTTTCGCTTCTGTGCGTAAGCACGAAGTTAACGAAGGCTTCTTCGTAACGTCAGTACTGTTTGCACTTACACTTCCAGCCACTATCCCTCTATGGCAAGTAGCACTAGGTATTACCTTCGGTGTTGTTATCGCTAAAGAAGTATTCGGTGGTACAGGTCGTAACTTCCTTAACCCAGCTCTGTCTGGTCGTGCATTCCTTTACTTTGCTTATCCTGCACAAATCTCAGGTGACCAAGTATGGGTAGCAGCAGACGGTTATTCGGGTGCAACGTCTCTTAGCCAAGCAGCTTGGGGTAACCTAGACTACGCTGATATGTCTCAGTGGATGGATAGCTTTATCGGTACTATCGCGGGCTCTGCGGGTGAAGTATCTACTCTTGCTATTATTCTTGGTGGCTTGTTCATCATGTACATGCGTATAGCAAGCTGGCGCATTGTTGCTGGTGTAGCGATAGGTGTTGCCTTCTTCGCAACTCTACTAAACCTAATTGGCAGCGATACTAACCCTATGTTTGCAATGCCTGCACATTGGCACTTTGTTGTTGGTGGTCTTGCTTTTGGTATGTTCTTTATGGCGACAGACCCAGTTTCTGCGTCGTTCACAAACCAAGGTAAGTGGGCTTACGGTATCTTCATTGGTTTCATGACGGTACTAATCCGCGTCCTTAACCCAGCCTTCCCTGAAGGTGTAATGCTAGCAATTCTATTTGCTAACTTGTGGGCGCCACTGTTCGACTATTTTGTCGCACAAAGCAACATCAAGCGGAGGGTAGCACGTGTCGGCTAAGAAAGAATCTTTAGGCAAAACTATCGGTGTAGTAGTTGCCGTATGTTTGGTTTGTTCAATTGTTGTTTCTGGCGCGGCTGTTGGCCTTCGCTCTTTACAGCAAACAAACGCGGCTCTTGATAAAAAGAGCAACATTCTTAATGCTGCAGGCCTTTACGAAATGGGCATGAGCAACAACGCTATCGAAAGCACATACAGTGAGCGAGTAGAGCAGCGTTACGTAAATCTTGAAGAAGGCACTTTTGTTGAGGCGCCTGCTCCAGATTACGATATGTATAAAGCTGCTAAGCAAACTGAGTACAGCACAAAGGTAACTAACAGCAATGTTGGTTTTCAACGTCGCCCTAACGTGGCGAGTGTTTACTTAGTTCGTGACGAAGCAGGTGATGTATCTCGTATCATCTTACCTGTACACGGTAGCGGTCTTTGGGATCTTATGTACGGATTCTTAGCGATAGATGCAGACGGCCAAACGGTTCGCGAGCTTATTTACTATCAGCAAAAAGAAACGCCAGGACTAGGTGGTGAAGTGCAAAACCCTGCTTGGCAGGAAAAATGGGACGGCAAAGAGCTTTACGAGAATGGCGAAGTTGCTATTCGCGTAGTGAAAAATGCTAACCCTAGCAATCCTCACACTATCGATGCGCTTTCAGGTGCAACCCTAACTAGTAACGGTGTTGAAAACACCATTCGTTACTGGGTAGGCGAGCAAGGCTTCGGCCAGTTCCTGAAGAACCAAGCATGGCGTTCATAAGGGAAGTCTCATGGCAGATACTAAAGAAATGAAAAAGGCCCTCTTTGGGCCAATCCTGGACAACAACCCGATCGCCCTACAGGTATTGGGTATCTGTTCAGCACTGGCAATTACCACTAAGCTGGAAACAGCCTTGGTAATGTCGCTAGCGCTTACAAGCGTTGTAGCGTTCTCAAACTTGTTTATTTCACTTATTCGTAACCAGATTCCATCTAGCGTTCGAATTATTATCCAGATGACCATTATTGCGTCGTTGGTAATCGTTGTAGACCAAATCCTAAAAGCGTATTCGTATGAAATATCGAAGCAGCTGTCAGTTTTCGTTGGTCTTATTATTACTAACTGTATCGTAATGGGTCGTGCTGAAGCTTACGCCATGAAGAGCCCACCTCTGATGAGCTTCCTTGATGGTATTGGTAACGGCTTAGGTTACTCTTTCATTCTAATTGTTATTGGTACAATTAAAGAGCTATTTGGTTTCGGTACTATTTTAGGTTTCGAAATCCTTCCACTGGTTCAAAACGGTGGCTGGTACCAAGGTAATGGTTTGTTAATTCTACCATTCAGCTCGTTCTTCTTAATCGGCGGTATGATTTGGGTTATCCGTACCATCCGTCCTGAGCAAGTAGAGCCTAAGGAGTAAGTCATGGAACATTATTTGTCGTTATTTGTTCGCTCAATTTTCGTTGAGAACATGGCGTTATCACTTTTCTTAGGTATGTGTACCTTCCTTGCGGTATCTAAGAAAGTAAAAACTGCTATGGGTCTTGGTGTTGCTGTTATCGTGGTACTAGGTATCTCGGTTCCGGTTAACCAAATTATTTATGTAAACATTCTTGCTCCAGGCGCATTAGCATGGGCAGGTTTCCCTGAAGCTGACTTAAGCTTCCTTAACTTCCTAACCTTTATCGGTGTTATTGCGGCATTGGTACAGATCCTAGAGATGAGCTTAGATAAGTTCTTCCCTGCGCTTTATAACGCACTAGGTATCTTCCTTCCGCTTATTACCGTTAACTGTGCAATCTTCGGTGGTGTAGCGTTCGCAGTACAGCGTGAATATAACCTGACCGAAAGTGTTGTTTACGGCGTAGGAAGTGGTATTGGCTGGGCAATAGCAATTGTGTTGCTTGCGGCAGTACGTGAAAAGCTTAAGTATGCTGATATGCCAGATGGCGTTCGTGGTCTAGGTTCTGTATTTATGATCGCGGGTCTAATGGCACTAGGCTTCCAGTCATTCACTGGTATTCAGCTGTAAGAAAGCTCGGGAGCATATAAATGAATAATGTAGAAATATATCTAGGCGTAGGCATGTTCATTGCCATCGTTCTAGCGCTGGTATTTATTATCATGTTTGCCAAGTCTAAATTGGTACCAAGCGGTGATGTTACTATCACTATCAATGGTGACCCAGACAAAGCAATCAAAACAGAGCCAGGTGGTAAGCTACTTGGTGCTCTAGCTGATGCGGGATACTTCGTATCTTCTGCGTGTGGTGGCGGTGGCTCATGTGGTCAGTGTCGTGTAGACGTACACTCAGGTGGTGGTGAAATTCTTCCAACTGAACTAGACCACATCACTAAAGGTGAAGCACGCGAAGGCTGCCGTCTTTCATGTCAGGTTGCTATTAAGCAAGACATGGAAATCGAGCTGGAAGAGTCGGTATTTGGTGTTAAGAAATGGGATTGTGAAGTTATCTCTAACGATAACAAAGCAACTTTCATCAAAGAACTTAAGCTTAAAATTCCTAACGGTGAAAGCGTACCTTTCCGTGCAGGTGGTTATATTCAGATTGAAGCGCCAGCTCACCACGTTAAGTACAAAGACTTCGACATTCCTGAAGAATATCGCGGTGACTGGGAGCGTTTTGGCTTCTTCGACATCGAGTCTAAAGTAGACGAAGAAACGATTCGTGCGTACTCAATGGCGAACTACCCAGAAGAAGAAGGCATTATTATGTTGAACGTGCGTATCGCTACGCCGCCACCTAATAACCTAAGCCTACCTGCTGGTAAAATGTCATCGTACATTTGGAGCCTGAAAGAAGGCGACAAAGCGACTATCTCTGGTCCGTTCGGTGAATTCTTCGCGAAAGAAACTGAAAACGAAATGGTATTCGTAGGTGGTGGTGCAGGTATGGCCCCAATGCGTTCACACATCTTCGATCAGCTTCGTCGCCTTAAGTCTAAGCGTAAAATGAGCTTCTGGTACGGTGCACGTTCACTTCGTGAAATGTTCTATACAGAAGACTTCGACGAACTAGCAGCAGAAAACGATAACTTTGAGTGGCACGTAGCACTTTCAGATCCTCAGCCTGAGGACAACTGGGAAGGCTACACAGGGTTTATTCACCAAGTTCTTCTAGAGAACTATTTGAAAGATCACCCTGCACCAGAAGACTGTGAGTTCTACATGTGTGGACCACCTATGATGAACGCGGCCGTTATCAACATGCTTAAAGATTTAGGTGTCGAGGACGAAAACATCATGCTAGATGACTTCGGTGGCTAAGCGTTTAATTTAAGAGCTACTCGCTTAAAAGTTATTAAGCATATTAAAAGGGGCGTAAGCCCCTTTTTCGTTGAAGCAACATGCATAATGCACGTAATTTCGTTTCGTGCATATTAGCTAAGGACAACATCGTGATTCGATTTGCTATTCGAATTTTCCTCGCCTTCGTTGCGGTAGGTATTCTACTTCTCGCAAGCTGTAGCGACGAAAAAACGCCTGTAGTGCATCTTCAAGGGCAGACAATGGGCACAACCTACAATGTTAAATACCTTGTAGTTGAAGCGCCGGTAGATGGCTTACAGGCTGAAATAGATGCCCGCCTTGTTGACGTTAATAAGATGATGTCTACTTACGACCCAACGTCAGAACTATCAAGGTTTAATCAATATCGTTACACCGATAATTTTGCTGTGTCGCCAGATACGTTAACCGTGGTAAATGAAGCGCTCCGCCTGGCTAATCTTAGTGGCGGTGTACTTGATGTGACCGTTGGTCCGCTGGTTAACCTATGGGGGTTTGGCCCCACAAAGCGCCCTGAGAAAGTGCCCAGTCAGGCAGACATCGACGATATCCGTGAATATGTGGGCTATAAGAAGCTGTCGACCACGCCAACAGGCTTAAAGAAAAGTCATCCTATGCTGTACGTCGACCTATCGACTATTGCCAAAGGCTTTGGCGTTGACGAAGTGGCTGAGATCCTTGAAAAGCACGGTATTGAAAACTACCTTGTGGAAATAGGCGGTGAAATGCGCGTAAAAGGCGAGCGAGGCGACGGAAGTGAATGGCTTATTGCTATTGAAAAGCCGGTCACTACTGAACGTGCAGTTCA
This sequence comes from Alteromonas sp. PRIM-21, assembly GCF_027563165.1. NCBI lineage: Bacteria > Pseudomonadati > Pseudomonadota > Gammaproteobacteria > Alteromonadales > Alteromonadaceae > Alteromonas > Alteromonas sp. PRIM-21. Next base: position 68,367 of record NZ_JADOEK010000011.1, read on the forward strand.
AAAAGTTGTCTCAATAGGTGAAAACGCGGTTGCTACATCGGGTGACTACCGTAACTATTACGAAGAAGATGGCGTTCGTTATTCGCATCTAATCGACCCGACTACTGGTAAGCCTATTTCACACAACTTGGTGTCGGTCACCGTTGTTCACCCTTCATCTATGACGTCAGATGGTTTAGCCACGGCATTTAATGTGATGGGATGGGAGCAAGCAATAGCGGTTGCAGAGCAAGAGCAACTTGCGGTATTCCTCATTCGTCGCACAGAAGACGGATTTGAAGAGTATGCGTCGCCAGAATTTGATAAACTGGTCACAGTTCATAATTAGGGGGTAGCAATGTCTACATTCATTCTTGCTTTTGGTTTCTTTCTAACAATGGTACTGGCTATGGCCGTAGGTTACCTTTTTCAGAAAAAATCAATTTCTGGAAGCTGTGGCGGCTTAGGGGCACTTGGTATCGAAAAAGCCTGTGACTGTCCAGAACCGTGCGATCGTAAAAAGTCACGTATGGAAAAAGAAGAAGCCCGCCAGAAAAAATTAAACGAGTGGAAGCAAAATCAAATTTTGTAATGCTTAGTCTCTCGTTGGCTTAAGTTATAAAAGCGCTGTTTGATACTCATCGACAGCGCTTTTTTGTATCTGTTAGATGGACATTTAACACCGAGTCTGGACAGCTAACTAAATGTAACTTGTCGGGGATGCTTCATGGGCGAAACAGTTAAAGGGAACGTTATCTTTACAAACAAGCCATGAACAGGCGTTTATATTTTGTAACTTTGTTTCGCTCAACCCATATTTCGTTGCTCCACATTTGTATTTAGGTTAAATTTACGTCTCATAAAATACCAATACCAATACCAATACCAATAATAAAACATCAAGGAAGAGTTATGACACGCAGTGTACGCCTCGGGACCTTCAGTATTATCGCATTATCCCTAGCCGCATGTGGAGGCGGAGGTTCAGACTCTGATGTGTCGGATAACGGAGGCTCCACTCCGGTTTCGTCATCATCCATCATCTTAAACGCGAAAGACTACACCCCATCACGCCTCAACACTGCAGCCAAGGCAATTGCAAATGCACAATACCAAGGCGAAACAGTTAATGCGGAAGTAGATATAGAGCTGGTCCAACAAGCCTTCAATTTGTTATTTAATGATTCCGTCATGACAGTACCAGAACTGGCAGAACAGGATTTTTCTAATGACGTAAACGGCGGAACGATTAAAAAAACGTATGCCTGTGATCAAGGTGGTAGTGTTGCTTATGACGGCAAAGTATCCGATACCTTAACAGGTACTATCGCCATGAATTACCAAAACTGTTGGTTGTATAGCAATGGCGTTGCTATTTCTGGGTCGACGGCTATTGCCATTGAAAGCGTGTCAGATAGCGCCGCGAAATACAGTATGTATTTCGACAGTCTGACATGGACTATCGAAGGTGTACCTTATACTTTGTCTGGCGTTGTCTCAATTGATGAAAGCTTCAATGAAACTAACGGTAGCTATCACGTAGATACCAGCCAACATGTGGCGTTCACTATTGGCGCAGAGCAATATAAATTAACGGGGAATTACGACATATCTGATTCACCCAATGAAAGCCTTAACCATGCTGAATTAGACTTCTATGTTGGCTCTAAAGGTAAACTAGCTGTCGAAGCAGAGGCCCCTGAGTATTTATGGCCATACATGTACGATGGCGAAGTAGTAGTAGCGGGTGATAAAACTGCAACCTTACTTTTCGAACAAAGCACTATTCGTTATTTAGAAGATACAGATAACGACGGTACCTACGACCTAGGTACATTTATAATTGATGGCCATGATTTAATTAGTGGTAACCTTGCAGACAGATCACTTGTCGCTATTGCTGACATGTCCATGCCACCCACTGTCTATGCACCTGATTTTTATACCTGGGACTCAGTAGACACGACGACACCCATTACTGTTAGCCCTGGCTATTATAATGATAGCGATACAGACTACGAAGATTTAACGGTCAGTTTCCGCTGGTATCTCAATGGCAACTTAGTAGAAGACGTTACAGGAGATACCTTTCCCGCCTATCGCGCTGTATTTAACGATGTAGTAGAAGTGTCAATGGTCGTCTCTGATAGCGCTAACACTGTAGAGTCAGATCGCACTTCAATTACTCTGTCGGATGCACCAGCACAAGTAGCTTTTGAGAATTTACCAGAGTCAGTGTCTCCTGGAGAATATATCGAATTCAGAGCAATTGTGTCTGACCCTGATCTTGGCGACAATCAAGGTGCTCCTACCTTAGTGTCAGCGCCAGCAGGCGCTACCATTAACGAAGATGGATTGATTTCATGGCAAGCGCCGAGTAATCAGTTGTTTAAAACCCAACTTTACGAATTTGGTTTTTCAACTGGCGAAGAAGGTGCTGAAGTAGTCAAAACTGATGTCTCAGTGACTAATAATGAGGTTCAAGAGTTAGCACGCTCGGGTATTGAAGTGCCTAAGATGAACAATTCAATGGTAGTGGGTGATTTCGACCACGACGGCGACAATGAAGTGCTCTCTACCGATTCTGCAAATCGCGTGTTTTTACTGTCTTATCAAAACGGCAGCTACAACCAAACTTGGATGTACCCCTACCAAATCGAGCACGGTGAAACAGTAAAACAAGTTCTCAGTACCGATTTTGATAACGACGATTACCCCGATATTTTAGTGATATCTGAACACGGCGTATCTATCGTTACCGACATTGACGAAGCGGCCACAACGCTTTTTACCACCGACAATTTCATACATAGTGCTGTTCTAGGAGACATAGACAATGATGGTGACGATGAATTGGCCTACCTATATTCATCACGTGATTACGGCGATGCCAATGATGTTGTGGTGGTAGATCTTAATTCGCCAGAATCACCTTTATTTACGTTTACCGCTGAAAATACCTATGAAATTGCTCTGGGTAATGTAGATTCTGACGCTCAGTTAGAACTGGTTACCAATTCTGGTTTGGTTTATGACCTTGATACTGGTGAAAACCAGTGGTTTTTGAACTCAGGATTTGGTAGTCATCACATTGCCGTTGCCGATGTAAATGGCGACGGTATTGATGAAATTGTAGGCGCTGACAGTTGGTCTTACATCTATGTATACTCAGCACAAGACAAGTCTCAAATTACGAGTGTTGAGAATTTTAATACTTGCGACATTAGCGCAGGGAAACTGACTGACGATAGTAACCCTGTATTGCTTGTAGGGGACTGCCAATGGGGCAACGTCCACGCCATGAAGCTGTCTAATAATACGCTCACTTCAGTATTTAGCGTTGATATGGTTGATCACGGTTCAACCTCGCTGACCCTTGGCGATGCCGACAATGATGGCCTTAACGAACTGTTATGGGGCACTGGCACTACTTCTTCTGGAGAGGACTTACTCGTAACGGCAGATGTCACAGCCACTTCTGCAACAATAAAAACGACGGCAACCACACATCAACTAGACAGCTTTAACGCGGCTGGGTGGGCAGATTTGTATCCTGGTGACGAACGTGCTGTTTTCTTCGTGCCGAGTACGGGGAGCGGTTATGACGGCTCCAAGGTCTTACTAATGGAGAACTCAGGGAATTACATTACTAGTGAAGAGATTTCTTCTAACTGGGATAACTCTAGTGTTGCTGTAACTACCGATTACAACAATGACGGTGCTGGTGATTTATTCCTACCTAGTGCAGAAACCTACGATGGCGCCTTCGCCGCAATGCGATTAAATGATTTCTCTATTCAATACGAAATTACAGGCGATTATTCGAATGACGTTTCAGTTATCAAGGCATTTGACTTCAATAACGATGGTTTCGATGATGCAGTGTATGTTGATGGTCGCACACTAAAAGCGGTCGACGTGAACAATCAAGTTATGTTGGCCACTTACACCATGCCTCAATATTTCCGTGATTTCGATATTGTCGCGATGAATGGCAATGTGTATGTGGCGCTTTCTCAAGGCGACGACATAACGCAATTACTTAAGCCAACAACATCAGGTTTCTCTATTCAGGCAAGCGCCGATATTTCTTGCGCGCGCCTTGCCTTTATCAATGCTGATAGTGACGCTGCCGCTGAACTGGCCTGTTATAACAATCAGAACCAATCACTGGTTATATTTGATGTAACTGACACTAGTTTGACTAAGGCATCAGACGTTTCGGTGAGTAAGGTTATTGTAGACATGGTAGCCAATCCAGTAACCGCTACTGAACAGACACTTCTTGTTACAACGGCGCATGACGATGATTGGAGTTACTACGGTGCTTCTGAACTCAGCGAAATGACGGTTGAAGGCATCAGTATTTGGAAAAGCCCTGCGTTGATTGGTCCGGCCCGCAGCCATTCTCTACACGTGAGAAAATCTGCTGAGGGGAGCCTAGAAGTGATGATGGCAACATCTCGTGTAATGTACTGGTTAGGCCGAGTGAATTAAGTAAAACTGCTGGGGCAATTTTGATACTTGTTTTGGCGTTTACATAATTGAGCGGCGACACATCAGTGATGGTGTGTCGCCGCTTTTTGTTTAGTACTTTAATTCTGGCAACGTTCTGTAAAAAACACTCGTTTCAACTTGAGCCATTCATGTAAAAGAGTGGGGACCAATCAATCTCGTTAATAATCAAAACGAGGTAGTGTAATTAAGCGCTTTTGATAATATACTGTCTTTTTGTACAGTTTCGTGTGAGCACGTTAAGAGCAAAGGCAGGTAATGCGAAAAATTATCCACGTCGACATGGATTGTTTTTACGCCGCAGTTGAAATGCGCGACAACCCAGCTTTGCGCAATATTCCCATTGCTATTGGCGGCAGTGCCGACCGTCGTGGTGTTATCTCTACCTGTAATTATCCCGCCCGCAAATTTGGTGTGCGCTCGGCTATGGCAACAGCCTATGCCTTGAAGTTATGTCCAAATCTGACGCTAGTGAAAGGGCGTATGGAGGTGTATGCCGCTGAGTCGCAAAAAATACGTAAGATTTTTGCAGACTATACCGACCTTATTGAACCCCTATCGTTAGATGAAGCCTATCTGGATGTTACTAACAGTGAATTTTGTGGTGGCAGCGCTACGTTAATAGCTGAAGAAATACGTGCTCGTATTGAAAGCGAGTTAGGTCTTACCGCTTCAGCAGGGGTCGCGCCCTGCAAATTCGTGGCAAAAGTAGCCAGCGATGAAAACAAGCCTGACGGTATTTGCGTGATCACGCCCGACAAACTTGATGAGTTTGTACGCGAAATGCCGCTAAAGAAAATTCCAGGCGTGGGCAAAGTTACCATGCAAAAGCTGCAGCGCATGGGGCTTAATACCTGCAATGACGTTCGTAAGTATCCTTTCGAACGCATCCAAAAAGAACTGGGTAAGTTCGGTAGTGTACTGTGGGAACGGGCTCATGGCATCGATGAGCGCGAGTTGTCAGTATCTCGAGAACGCAAGTCTATAGGCGTAGAGCGAACGTTAAGTGAAGATATCCATACTATCGATCAATGTATCGACTTTCTGCCCCACTTATTTGAAAAGCTTCAGGAACGAATGGAAAACCATAAGAAGCGGACGGGCAAGCCTGTGCGTATTCGCACACAAGGCGTAAAGCTAAAGTTTAACGACTTTCAGCTAACTACTGTTGAGCATCGCTGTGCCACGCTAGATGAAGCTTATTTTCGTACATTAATGCAGGAAGCTTTTGAGCGAGCAACAGGACGTGGCATCCGTCTTGTTGGCGTGCATGTAGGCCTCGCCGCCGACCAATCAACACAACAGCTGGTTTTGCCTTTTGAAGGCTACTAATCGTCAATATTTTTTATAATGTAAGTCGTGCACCGTAAGCGCACTATGTATTCTAGAGTGTATTGGTTAGGCAAGTTTCAGATTTTAGTGTTCTAACATGGTTTTTAGAGTACAAAGGTTACAGCGAGAAACAGGGACGGAAAATGCAGATTAGAAAAATTTCTTTTTGGGGCGATATTGCCTTTACTATTTTAGCAAGTGCTGTAGTGATTGCTTGCTTCTTCAACCCTCAATTATTTGTAGAAAATAAGGTTTTGAGAATAATTGTGTTGGTCGGTGGTGGGCTACTGCCTTTGAAGTATGCTCTGAAATCAGCGAGGCATTCTAGAGAGCTGAAGTAAGTCGCCAATATTCGAAGTCTACATTACACGGTCGACACAAAGTATACTGGGTATATGAAGACTAACAGTAATCAACTTTGAGGCATCATGATAGATACAAACCTTAAAACCCCCGGTCGTTACAAGCATTATAAAGGCAATTTATACGATGTTTACGAAGTCGCCACCCACTCAGAAGACGAAAGTAAGTTAGTGGTATATCGGCCGTGCTATGGCGAAAAAGCGTTATGGGTTCGCCCTCTGGATATGTTTTTAGAGTCAGTGGAAAAAGACGGAGAGACACTCCCTCGTTTTGCTTATGTGGGTGATATCCCTAATGACGAAAAAATGATCTAATTGTGAAATTAGGTCATAGTGTAAAAGGTCTTATATAAACAGGCTTCTTACAAGGAAATAATAATGAAAACTGCATCTCGCTTTAGCGCCCACGTTATGGCTGCGTTCTTAGCTGCAAGCCCTTTAATTTATTCAGCGGTTCACCCCGCAAATGCACAAGACAGGTTCGCCGATGTCGAAGTTAAAGCCACAGCGATAAAAGGCTCTGTGCACATGCTTACAGGTGCAGGTGGAAATATTGGTGTATCAGCTGGGGAAGACGGTATTCTTATCATCGACGACCAATTTGCGCCACTGGCTGAAAAGATAGCGGCCCAGCTTGGTGAGCTAGGCAGTGATAAGCCTAAATATGTGATAAACACGCATTATCACGGCGATCACACAGGCTCTAATGCATTTTTCCACAGTCACAAAGGTGCCACCATTCTCGCCCATGAAAATGTGCGCGTTCGGCTAGCTAACGATGAGAAGATAAAACCGGAAGCCCTGCCAACCATTACCTATGAAGATGGGATTAAAATTTACTTTAATGGTGAGACCCTACATGTAATGCATTTAGCAGTAGGACACACTGACGGCGATAGCGTAGTGTGGTTTGAGCAACCCAACGTCATGCACACGGGCGACTTATTCTTCAATGGCCGTTTTCCTTACATCGACCAAGGTGCAGGTGGCAATGTGGAAGGCTACATGGAATCGGTAGAGCAGTTGCTAGCGAAAATAAATGACGAGACGGTTATCATTCCAGGCCACGGCGATATTAGTAACAAGCAAGAATACTCCGCGTTTTTAGCCATGATCAGCGAAACTTTCGACTACGTTAAGACGCTTAAGCAAGACGGCAAAACCCTTGATGAAGTAAAAGCGATGGGCCTAGATGAAAAGTGGGCCGACTGGAGCTGGAACTTTATTACTGAAGAAAAGTGGATAGCTACACTCTACAACGACGCTTAGGCCGCAAATAATAGGGTCAGTGTAAAACGCTACACTATTTTAATTACTAAATGTTTGAATATAGAGCTGTTCTACTTTGTCTCGCGCCCACTGGGTCTTTCTAAGAAACTTAAGAGATGATTTAATCGAAGGGTCGTTGTTAAAGCAGTTCACTCTTATGCGGTAATACAACCCGTCCCAGCCGTAGCGCTCATGAAGTTGTGTCACAATTTTTTCAAGCGTTAAGCCGTGTAGGGGATTGTTGGGTTGTTGGTTCATAATGTGCCGCTAATTTGCATTTACTCTATGTTTTAGTTTATCACAAACAATGGGGGGCAGAGTCATTACTCTGACCCCCATTCCTCTTTAAGGCTTTAGCCCATCTAAAATAATGTGCTGAATGTTGCTAAGCGTGCTATCGAAGAAGTCGGGATCGCTTAAATCTTTACCCGTGACCGCTTTAATCTGAACGCTGAAATCTGCATAGTGCTGCGTAATAGCCCAAATGCTAAAAATTAGGTGTATGGGGTCGACAGGCTTTAATTTGCCGGCTTCAATCCACGCATTAATCACGGCGCTTTTTGCATCCAGCAATGTTTTAAGCGGCGTTTCTAATTCCTTTATTAAAAGCGGTGCACCTTGTACCACTTCCATACAAAAAAGTTTTGATTCGGCCGGGTTATCCCGTGACATTTCAAGTTTTACTTTTATGTATTCACTTAAGGTGGCTATGGGTTCCTGTTCTGCAGAAAAGCTTTGCAGCGGCGTCAGCCACACATCTAATAGGTGAGTGATAACCGATAGGTAAAGACCGTCTTTACTTTTAAAGTAATACAGTAAGTTACTCTTTGAGACATTCGCTAATTCCGATACTTGCTCTACCGTGGTACCGCTCACGCCGTTTTTTGCAAATAATGATAGCGCAGCATCCATAATGCGGGTGCGCTTTTCTAATAGCGCCTTTTCTCGTCGTTTCTGGGTGGTAGGGCTAAAAGCTCTTGCTGTTTTTGTATTTACTTGGTCTTCAGATTTACTCACTACTCAATTCTTCTTAACCGGATTTCTGCAATCTGGCGCATAGTTTACGCGCAGTTTTCTAACCTATAAACCCATTTGCACAAATATGCACCAATTAAGTTCAGTTGCACTGGACTGGATGTTCCAAATTGAACCAATAGGTCTAATTTCAAATTGCGCATTATGTAAGATATTGAAAATTAACAAATAAATAAATTGGCCTGCTTTATGCTGTTCACTATGTATACCGCCACTTCAATGTTTTGAATTCGGCAACCTTAAAAAAAGCGGGGTAAACCGCTTAAAACGCAGACAAGCAGAGGGAACAACATGGATATAGGTGTATTTATTCCGATTGGTAACAACGGCTGGTTAATTTCTAAAAATTCGCCTCAGTTCAAACCATCGTTCGATCTCAACAAAGAGATTGTAATGAAGGCAGAAAAGTACGATATGGACTTCGCGCTCTCTATGATCAAGTTGCGTGGTTTTGGCGGTGAAACAGAATTTTGGGACTACAACTTAGAGTCGTTTACGTTGATGGCTGGTCTTGCCGCTGTTACTTCAAAAATACAATTGTATGCCACAGCAGCAACGTTAGTCTTGCCACCAGCGATCATGGCACGCATGGCGACTACTATCGATTCTATTTCCAATGGTCGTTTTGGGGTCAACCTGGTTACCGGCTGGCAACGCCCTGAATACTCACAAATGGGCATGTGGCCGGGCGATGAGTTTTTCGGTAACCGCTACGAATATTTGGATGAATACATCAAAGTTGTGAAAGAGCTGTGGGAAACAGGGAAAAGTGATTTTAAAGGCGAGCATTTCCAAATGGATGACTGCCGTATGCTACCTAAACCACAGCGAAAAATACCGCTTATTTGTGCTGGGCAAAGTGCCGCGGGCATGGATTTCTCCGCCCGTCACGCCGACTATAACTTCTGTTTTGGTAAAGGTGTGAATACACCTACCGCATTTGCGCCTACCGCTGCGCGCTTGACCGAAGCCGCTGAAAAGCACGGTCGTAGCGTAGGCTCCGCGGTGCTTATCATGGTCATTGCTGATGAAACCGACGAAGCAGCTATGGCTAAATGGGAAAGCTATAAAGAGGGTAAAGATCAGTCAGCGTTAGATTGGATGGCAACGCAGGGCGCGGCTGACAAAAAGTCAGGCAAAGACACCAACATTCGCGATATGACCAACCCAACCTCAGCAGTAAACCTGAATATGGGGACCCTTGTTGGCTCTTATGAATCAGTCGCTTCTATGCTAGATGAAATCGCGACGGTTCCAGGCTGCGAAGGTGTATTGCTAACCTTTGATGATTTCCTTAAAGGTATGGATGATTTCGGCACTAAAATTCAGCCGCTAATGAAATCCCGTCAGCATCTACTTGAAACATCGGGAGCAGCCTAATGTCTGCCGGTGAAGTATTTGAAGTGTCAGGGTGCTTTCAAGCACGCCAAAAAGAGCAGCCAGTGCTGCCTGCCAAACCAGAGCCCTTAACCCTAAACCCAGCTGAAACCGCCGTGATAGTTGTGGATTTGCAGAACGCTTATGCCAGTAAAAACGGTTATTTAGACAAAGCGGGGTTTGATGTCTCTACTACTGAGCCGGTTATTGAAAATACCGTTAAGGTGCTTGATACCGCTCGCGCCGCAGGCATGCCGGTGGTGTTCTTACAAAATGGGTGGGACGCGGATTATAAAGAAGCGGGGGGGCCTGGCTCACCTAACTGGTATAAGTCTAACGCCCTTAAAACTATGCGCAAACAGCCTGAGCTTAAGGGCAGTTTGCTTGCCAAAGGCACTTGGGACTATGCACTCGTAGACGCATTAAAGCCTCAAGCCGACGATATCGTTATCCCTAAAACCCGTTATAGCGGTTTTTATAACACCAATTTAGACAGCATGCTGCGGGCTCGTGGTATTCGCAACTTAGTGTTTACCGGCATTGCCACTAACGTGTGTGTGGAGTCGACGCTGCGCGATGGCTTCCATCTGGAATATTTTGGTGTGGTGCTTGCTGACGCTGCCTATCAAGCTGGCCCGCCAGATATTCATGAAGCGTCTCTTTTTAATATTCAAACGTTTTTCGGTTGGGTGTCTACCACGGCGCAATTTTGTGAGGTGTTTAAACCTTCTTAATTTTAAAAGCCAAGTCGTGAGCTCGCAGCACGTAAAGCGTAAACCCATTTAGCTTAAACCCATAGCAGCTATTAAAAAGTGGGAAAGAAAGCTTAAAAGCGAGAATCCGATAATCGAAAAAATAAAGGGCAACAAGTAGCTCTGCCTTTATAAAAAATTAGCTAAAGCAGTACTGAAAGCACTGTCTAAATAGCACAAAGAATGAGGAATGTAATTATGCCAAAGAAAGCCATTATTCCAGCGGGTACTTCAACGCCAATAGCCCCTTTTGTTCCAGGCTCTATGGCTGACAATATTTTATATGTGTCAGGCACTTTGCCGTTTGATGAAAATAATTATGTGGTGCATGTAGGTGACGCTGAAGCACAAACTCGACACGTTTTAGAAACCATCAAAAGCGTTATTGAAGAGGCGGGTGGCACTATGGATGACGTCACTTTCAACTCAATTTTTATTACCGATTGGGACGACTACGCCGCGGTAAACAAGGTGTACGCCGAATACTTCCCAGGCGAAAAGCCTGCTCGCTACTGCATTAAAGTTGGGTTGGTAAAGCCTGAAGCCTTAATTGAAATTGCCTCTACAGCACACATCGGGTAAGCAGCTATGTTCGGACTTCCCATTAATTGTGCTCATTGGTTTTATGTAGGTGAGCTATATGCCTTCTGATACGCAGGCAAGCTACGCCCACACGAGCGGCCAAATGCACGGCAAAATGCACGGCGAAATGTGCGGTAAAACACATTACGAAATACACGGTCTTACGTCGCCCGACGCGCCAACGGTTGTGTTTAGTTCAGGGCTAGGCGGGGCTGCTAAGTTTTGGCAGCCTCAACTGGCTGACTTTACCCAAAGCTACCGAGTGATCACTTACGACCAACTCGGAACCAACAAAAGTGTGGGTGACTTGCCAGCGAACTACAGTATTTCTGATATGGCCAATGAACTGGCTGCACTGCTGAAAAAACTGGAAGTACAGCAATGCCATTTTGTTGGTCATGCATTAGGCGGCTTGGTGGGCTTAGAGCTCGGTTTAACTCAGCCCAACCTACTGCAAAGCCTAGTGCTAGTAAATGCATGGAGCAGCCCCAATCCGCACACCCTGCGCTGCTTTGATATACGCAAAGCCTTACTCGCTGCGGATAGAAAAGACATGTACCTACAACTGCAGGCGTTGCTGCTATTTCCACCAGATTGGATAGCCGCTAATTCACAGCACTTAGACGATGAAGAGGCGCATCTACTTAATCATTTTCCCGATGTAGATAACTTGCTAGCTCGTATCGGCGCTCTTAGCGCGTTCGATATCGATGACAAGCTTGCAAATATCACTACCCCCACATTAGCCCTAGCAAATAAAGACGACACCTTGGTTCCATGGCAGCGCTCAAAACTATTAGCTGATGCCATGCCTAACGCAGAGCTATCGGTAATGGAATATGGCGGTCATGCATCGAGTATTACGGCGCCTGAGGACTTAAATAAATTGGTATTGGAATACTTAGCGCGAATAGCTTAAACGCCTAACTCAATACTTAGGTAGCTGACACACTACTTAATAATATTTAAAAACTGGAAAGAATTTGAAATGACGGTATCTGAGAAAACTCAATATGAAACAAAAGGCCCCATTAGCGAAAGTGGTCTAGCCCAGTTATTTAGCGGTGCTCATACGCACACTACATGGCTCGATAAAAAGATAGATGAAGCGATACTAAAGCAGCTTTATGACTTGGTGAAAGTAGGCTCGACATCAGCAAATTGCAGCCCGGCGAGATTTGTTTTTATTACCTCAGATGAAGGGCGAGAAAAACTCAAGCCTTGTCTTTCAAGCGGTAACGTAGAGCAAACCATGACCGCACCTTGTACGGTTATCGTGGCTTACGACGAAGAATTCTATGAAGAATTACCTACGCTATTTCCTTATGCGGATGCGAAAAGCTGGTTTACTTCAAGCCCTGAAGCCGCCTATGAAACCGCGATGCGGAACAGTTCCATGCAGGGGGCTTATTTAATTAGCGCTGCGCGTGCACTAGGTCTTGATGCCGGTGCCATGTCTGGCTTTAACCCCAAATTACTCAACGAAACATTCTTTTCCGATAGCACGTGGAAGGTGAACTTCTTGCTTAACATTGGCTATGGCGATGGAAAGAAAGTGCACAAACGTTTGCCTCGCTTAAGCTTCGAGCAAGCTTGTCAAATATTGTAACGCCAACACAAAGGATATTTGTATGACTATTACAGCAATAAAAAACGCAGTAACAGAAGTGCTTCCCCCGGTTACGCCTGAGCAATACCGTCAGGGCATGTCTAGCTTAGCGGCAGCGGTAAACGTCGTTACAACAACTGGTCCAGAAGGGAGCGCTGGCTTTACAGCAACCGCGGTGTGCAGCGTAAGCGACAACCCAGCAACCTTACTGGTGTGTTTAAACCGCAGTGCTTCGGTACACCAGGTATTTAAAAACAGCACGCATCTGGTTATTAACACACTAACTTCACAGCATCAGTCAATTTCAAATACTTTTGGTGGTAAAGCGCCTATGAGTGAACGCTTCGAAATTGGCGAATGGGGCGAGTCAGCAACTGGCTGCCCTCAACTACTCGATGCCGCCGTCAGTTTTGATTGCGTTATCACAGATGTAAAAAGTGTTGCTACACACGACGTGCTTTTTTGCCAAGTAGTAGACATTAAACAAGACCAAGACGCCGACGCCCTTTTATATTACCAGCGCGGATATCACAGCGCGTGCAAAGACGCATAACTGAAGGATTAGATACCCAATGAAAGTAGTAGGCCACTTTATAAACGGTGAAACCTGTACCCCAAAAGGGCGTATGCAAGATGTTTATAACCCAGCAACGGGCGAAGCAGAGAAGCTGGTTTTGCTGGCATCGAAAGCTACCGTAAACGAAGCCATTGTTAACGCACAGCAAGCTTTTCCGCAATGGCGAAACACGCCAGTAAGCAAGCGGGCTCGCGTTATGTTCAAGTTCAAAAGTTTACTTGAAGAGCACGCGGATGAAATTATCGCGCTAATTGGCGCGGAGCACGGAAAAATAAGCCACGACGCGGCGGGCGAACTACAGCGAGGTATTGAGAACGTAGAATTTGCCTGTGGCGCGCCGCAGTTGCTTAAAGGTGAACACAGTAAAAATGTGGGTCCAAACATAGATTCATGGAGCGAGTTTCAGCCCCTTGGTGTGGTGGCAGGGATTACCCCATTTAACTTTCCGGCTATGGTGCCGCTTTGGATGTTTCCGCTCGCCATAGTATGTGGCAACACTTTTGTTTTAAAACCATCAGAACGAGATCCAAGCTGCGCAATTTTCTTAGCAAAGCTGCTTAAAGAAGCAGGGTTACCCGACGGTGTTTTCAATGTGATCAATGGCGATAAAGAAGCGGTTGATCAGATACTCGATGACGAGCGCATTAAAGCAGTAAGTTTTGTAGGCTCTACGCCTATCGCCGAATACATCTATTCAAAAGCCAATGCTAGTGGCAAGCGCTGCCAAGCACTAGGCGGGGCTAAAAATCACGCCATTGTTATGCCTGACGCCGACGTCGATAACGCGGTTAATCAACTGTTAGGCGCAGCCTTTGGTTCATCGGGCGAGCGCTGCATGGCATTGTCTGTGGTGGTTGCCGTGGGCGACAAGATAGCTGATGAGATTGTAGATAAGATGCAGTCGGCGATGAAAGATTTGAAAGTAGGGGCATTTGACGATGCGTCTAATGACTTTGGCCCGCTTATTACACAGCAGCATAAAGAGAAAGTAGAAGGGTTCATAACAAGTGCAGTTGAGCAGGGCGCTAATGTAGTCGTTGACGGGCGAAGCCCCACAGTCGAGGGGTATGAAACTGGCTTTTTCTTAGGTGCCACGCTCATCGATAAAGTCACCCCTGAAATGACAAGTTATAAGGCCGAAATTTTTGGCCCAGTATTACAGGTAATGCGCGTTGAAAGTATGGAGCAAGCCATGCAGCTTATTGACGAACATGAGTACGGCAACGGCACTTGCATTTTTACCCGCGACGGTGAAGCTGCCCGTTATTTCTCCGACAATATTCAGGTGGGCATGGTAGGCATAAACGTACCGCTGCCTGTGCCCGTTTCTTATCACAGTTTCGGTGGTTGGAAGCGTTCACTCTTTGGCGACCTTCACGCATACGGACCTGACGGCCTGCGTTTTTATACTAAGCGCAAAACTATTACCCAACGTTGGCCCTCTAGTGGTGTTAGAGAAGGAGTCAGCTTTTCATTTCCTAGTTAACTAACAAGTTAATAAACATCTACATACTGCCAGTGCATTAATGCCTTTAGCTAAAACAGCAAATACTCACTGGTGGTAGGTAGTAAAAGCTATGCCATTAATTATAACAATTTAAACCCGCAAACCTTTGGCAGTTCCTCTCCAGTCCTGCCTTAGGTTTGCACCCCAGTGGCAATCGATAAGCAGTTCACGTCGACAGTTACTCTTATAAAAATATCGGGACAACACCGCCGCAAGGCTTGTTAAAAAGAACTATAAACGAGAGTAAAACATGCATACGTTAAACACACACAAGCGTCTGCTGGCGTTAACCGTTGGGATGGCGTTGAGTGCGCCAGCGGCCTTTGCTGCAGAGAATGTTTGGGAAAGTATTGAAGTTACCGCGCAAAAGCGCAACGAGAATATAAGCGATGTGGGTATCGCTATTACCGCGTTTTCTGGTGAACAACTAGAAGCCCTTGGCCTTGAAAGCAGTACCGAGCTTATCGCGTTTACCCCTGGCGTATCGTTGGCCGGTGATATCGGTGGTCAGCGCGCCATTTTCAATATTCGAGGCGTGGTGCAAAACGATTACGCTGACTTGGCGGAAGCACCGGTGGCGGTTTATGTCGACGGTGGCTATTTAGCCAGTACCCAAGCACAAACCTTTGGTTTATTCGATGTAGCTCGCATCGAAATTCTTAAAGGCCCGCAGGGAACATTATTCGGAAGAAATGCCACAGGCGGACTGGTAAATACTATTACCGCAAAACCTACCGCCGACACCGAGGGCTATGCAGAGTTTACCGCAGCCCGTTTCGAGCAATACCGTTTTGAAGGAGCGATATCAGGCGAACTAGCAGACGGCATTTATGGTCGCTTTTCTGGGTTTACCAATCAGCAAGGTGAAATACTCGAAAATGTTTACGAAGACGGTGCAGCACCCGATACTCGATTAGGCTCGGTCGGTGGCGGGGAAGACGGCTACAACGACGATACTAAAGCGTTTCGTGCTCAGTTAATGTTTGATATTGGCGAGGAAGGCACCTTACTTCTAAGCGGTAACTGGTCTGATACCACCAAAAGTGAAGGCCCGTATCAGGTGGTAAATACCACAGAAGTGAAAGATGCCGCGGGCAATGTGATAGATGTAATTTTTGCTGCTGACGACCCTCTAGGCTGTGACACTATACAAGCGGGTGTGTGCGTAGACGGCAACTTTAATGGTGACCCCTTCCGCCCAGTACAAGGTGGCGACTTTAACGGTAACTTTGACCCTGACGGTTCGGGCAACAAGGTAAATAAAGATTTTGCCTTTGACGATCAAAACAAAATCAAGTCAAAAGGCTTAGCGGCAACACTAGACTATGCCTTCGAAAGCTTCGATTTCTTTGCGATGTCAGATTATAAAGAATTTAAGCGTACGGTTGGTCTTGACTCTGACCAAACGGCGTCTCCTGAACTTATCTTCCAGTCAAATAGCACCATCGAACAGTTAAGCCAAGAATTTCGATTTTCAGGTGAAACTGCCGACTTAAAGTGGGTTGGAGGGCTTTATTATCTGTCTATCGATACAGACTATAGCCAGGGCTTGGCGGGTTCACCCACCACCTTTTTCTTGGGCGGTGAAGAAAATAACACCTTAGTGGCCCTTGAAACCGAGTCATACTCTGTATTTGGGCAAATTGACTACAGCTTAACGGATGACTTGGTATTAGTAGGCGGACTTCGCTATACCCGAGAAAACAAAGACTTTATCGGTAACGTGTATCAGAATGAAAATACCGATGACCGAGTGATTGAGATTGACACCAGTACGTCTTCTTTGGAAATACTCTCGCAAAGCAACGATCAAAATTTATGGTCGGCAAAGCTACAGTTGGAATATAGCATTGGCAATAGTTTGTACTACGCGGGAATTAATCGTGGCGTAAAAGCGGGAAGTTTTAATGCGCCCTTATTCGGAGGGTTCAGTTTTTATGAGCCTGAAGAGCTAACTTCCTACGAAGCAGGCTTAAAGCAAAGCTTCATGCAGGGTAGCGGCGTGTTTAATGCCAATGTCTTTTACTATGACTACAACGATTACCAGTCTTTTTCATGGGTAAATAATGCCGGTGTTGTGACGAATGAAGAAGCCTCGTTTAGCGGTGTGGAGCTTGAAGTATTTTTAACACCAACAGACAGTTTGGATTTGATGGTGAATTTCTCTTATACCGATGCTGTGGTTGAAGACTTAGAAGTGGCGTCAGGTTACTTTGCCGATACTACTCCGCCATTTACCCCTGAATACCAAGCGTCTGCTATGCTCAGGTACAATTGGGATGCGTTCGAAGGAAATATGGCTGCACAGCTATCAGCAAACTATCAGTCTGAAACTTTTCACAATGCGCGGAATTTTACCGCTCATGAAATTGATAGCTATGCTACGGCAGATGCACGCTTAACCTGGGTTGATGGTCAAGACAAATGGAGCCTAGCTGCTTACGTAGATAATCTATTTGATTCTGACCACGAACTCATTGGCTTTGACGTTTCAGGCTTTTACGGCACAAGCCAAATTTCTTATGCAAAACCTAGAACATATGGGGTGACCATTAGACGAAGTTTCTAGTTTGGTAAGTAAGGCGTTTTAGTCACTTGGCTTAAACCCTAAACCTTACTCGAAAACGGCCTTGCTCGAAAACGCTCTAACCCGAAAACACAAACTATTTAGCTAACCTAGATACCGAAATTCTATAAAACGGTATCTAGGTGTCGCGTTATCGATAAGTGCAAAGCGGCAGCATTTTTGCTTCTGTTTTTATTAGCGACTTATTGCTAGATAGCGTGTTTTCTCAAGTTAAAAAAATGCGGCATTTTTTCAAAAAATGTCACCAAAAGAATCAGCAAAATATTTGGTATTTTGCTAACAGTAACGCTTCGTAAAAACCTGTTTTTTATTATAAATAAGACAAGTGCGTGCAACACCAAAACAACAAGGAAATAGATCGTGGATAACACCAACAATCAACCCATGACAAAACCTTCCCATTACGATGGCGACTTATGGAACCAAGATTTAGCGCCCACCAGTGAGGCAACAAGAACTTGGAGGTGGAAGGACTATGCGGCGTTATGGGTGGCTATGGTGGTATGTGTGCCCACTTATTTGCTATCTGCTGGACTAGTGTCTGAAGGTATGAATTGGTATCAGGCAGTGATTACCGTGCTTTTAGGTAACGTTATTGTGCTAGTGCCAATGATGCTAATTGGTCACGCGGGGGCTAAATATGGGTTACCTTTTCCTGTATTGCTGCGCAGCGCTTTTGGTACCAAAGGCGCGAAGATTCCTGCTTTGGCTCGCGGCCTTGTAGCCTGCGGGTGGTTTGGCATTAATACATGGGTGGGTGGCAGTGCGATTTACGTTATTTTAAATAGCGTGAGCGGCGACGCGTTTGTAGGGCAGGCGCTGCCATTTTTAGGTATAGATATTACCCAAACCCTGTGCTTCTTTGCTTTTTGGGCAATGCATTTGGTTTTCATTAAGCATGGCACTGAATCTATTCGCTGGCTTGAAACTTTTGCTGCACCATTTTTGATCTTAATGGGCTTAGCGCTTCTTGCTTGGGCATACATCAATGCCGGTGGATTTGGCGCTATGTTATCTACGCCATCTCAATTTGTAGAAGGGGGCGCTAAAGAAGGCCAGTTTTGGTCTGCTTTCTTCGCAGGTCTTACATCTATGGTGGGGTTTTGGGCAACCATGGCTCTAAATATTCCCGACTTCACTCGCTTTGCTAAATCACAGAAAGATCAGATGCTAGGGCAAGCTATTGGCTTGCCTTTACCTATGGCACTGTTTGCCTTTATTGGGGTAGCGGTTACTTCGGCAACTGTAACCATTTACGGTGAAGCCATCTGGGATCCAGTAGCACTCGCTGGCAGAATGGGCGGAATGGGCGTGGTCTTTGCGTTAGCTGCCTTAGCTCTTGCTACTTTAACTACGAATTTAGCCGCTAACATGGTTGCTCCGGCGTATGGCTTTTCCAACATGGCGCCTTCAAAAATTAGCTTTAGAGTGGGCGGATACATTACCGCAGGAATAGGTGTAGCTATTTTTCCTTGGAAGCTACTTGAAACCGCCGGTGGTTATTTATTTACCTGGCTTACGGGATATTCAGCGCTACTCGGCCCGATCGCAGGTATTCTCATTGCCGACTATTTTATCTTGAGAAAATCGACGCTAAATATTGATGCGCTGTTTCAGCACAGTGGCGAATATGACGCGAACAATGGTTGGAACATGGCGGGCGTGGCTGCACTTGTTATTGGTATTTTGCCTAATATCCCTGGCTTTGCGCACGCAGCTGGGTTTGTAGATAGCGTACCTGCCATTTTTGATACGCTTTACGCCTACGCATGGTTCGTGGGGCTAATTATCGCCAGTATCGTATACCTGTTGCTGTCCAACAGAGTACCAGCTACCATGCAGGCAAGAAGCGCTTCATAACCAAAAATGGGGCAACGTACACTTTTGCGCAGCAAGCCCGTGGGGTCAGAGTACTTTTCTACGAAATGTACTCTGACCCCCAAATATGCTTTGTCAGGGTTATTTTCGCTTCATGTTTTCAAAAAGCGAAGGCTCCCATGGTCTCATTGCCATTAGTAAACCTACATGCTGGCGCTCTTCTATCGGTAAATCATTATCTTCACTGCTGAGTTTAGCTGCTTCTTGTCTAAGCTGCTCTAAGCGCCGCTGAATGATAGATACCGAGGTCTGAGAATAGCGACCGCGCAAATAAAAACGGAACATCCAAGGTTCGTTTTTCTTTGGGTCCATAAACTTCACCATAACTTCCTGTTCCATAAATTTTTCTAGCGGCCCGCCTGGGATCCAGCGAAAATCCTGTGCGATGAGAAGCTTATAACGGTTGTTCGGCAACAGTTCGATAAGCCTAAGCCTATCAAGGGTTGTCATTAGCTTAATGCCTTCCACTTCATCAATATCGTAATGCTCGATAAGTTCAGAAAAGCGCCATCCGTCTCGAACGCACACGGCGGCAAGCAGTAGCTTAGGGTTAGCGAGCAGTTCCATTTCTTGCTCTTCAGACAGCTGCGAAATTTTCTCTTGCTGTTTTTGTGAAAGGCTAAATAAATCGCTTAATGACAAATTTAAGCATTCACAAATCTGCTCTAACTTATCAAGGCTGAACGCCTGCAAAGAAAAGTTACGCTTCACACTTGCTTCGCTCACATTAAGCGCTTCCGCAAGCTGCTTATAGGTAAGTCGCTGTTCCCGTAAGCATTGTTTCAAGGTGTTGTACACAAGGCTGATTTGGCTCATGGTATTACTTTTTTATACTTGTGGTGTAATTTAATACTACATTAATCATTTTGGTTTACGAAATTTATTCTTGGCTCTAGTGTAGAAAGTGTTCAGACACATCTTGTCTTAACAAACTAGGAGCAAGTGATATGAAAAATACACGTTCAACATTGATGTTAACTGCACTATTAAGTAGTGCGCTTCTTACCCACTCTGCAATGGCAGATGACTCTTTTGACCATAGCGGCAAAGCGAGTAAGCACAGTGCGTTAGCTGCCTCTGAAGGTTTAGCGACAACCGCTTCGGTAGCAAGTGCGGTGGTGGCAGTGCCTGTGGTATTGACCGGAAGTGTTGTTGTTGCCGGAAGTGCGGTGGCAGAAAGCGCCGTTAATGAAAGTGCTCGCAACCTTCATAAAGCTAGCCATCAATCTTCAGTGGCGCATAACCAGCCTTTGGTGATAACCGAAACTATTATTACTGCCGACCCAGCTCCAAACCAAGTGGTTACTACGCAAACCATCACGACCACAACTAATACTAAGCGGTAGGTTAGACATGAAAGCCTACTTAACTTCAATCGGGTTCGCTTTTGTATTGTTGATGTCTGGTATTCACGATGTATACGCGGGTAGCCAGCAACACGGTAAACCTACTTTTACGCCGGAAGCTATCGCAACTTTTTCAAAAGATGTGGAAAAGTATGCGGCAGGCCAAGGGGCACGGGCATTTATTATTGCCAGACGTGGCAGACCTATTGAGGATATGCCAAAAGGTATTCGCTTTACCCATACCGCCGTTGCTATTTACTCAAGTATTCAACTAAGTGACGGTAGTACGGCGAAAGGCTATGCCATACACAACTTATATCAAGACGCAGAAGAGCAGGGCAAAAGTCATTTAATTACCGACTATCCAGTAGACTTCTTCTGGGGCGCGTATGCGCTAGAGGCGGGAATAATAATTCCTTCAGCAGAAGTGCAACAAGCGTTGGTGAAGCTATATCGCGATGACAAAGCCAAGCAGCTTCACAATGCTCGATATTCGGTAGTGGCAAACCCGTTTAATAGTAAACGTCAAAACTGCACGGAATACACCCTTGATGTTTTGAACGCTGCAATCTATTCAACCACTGATATTGCGCAGCTAAAGGTAAATGCAAAAGCCCACTTTTCGGCGCAAAAAGTGAATATGAGCCGCGCTAAACTTGGCTTAGCGAGTATGTTCAGTGATGGCGTAACACTGACAGATCACGGTCGCAAGGTAGAAACCACCACCTTCGGAAGCCTTGCTCGCTATATGCAAAAGTACAATTTAACAAACAAGGCAGTTACGTTTACCCATACGGGTCAAATAGAGAATATTTAGGAGTTTTACTATGCAAAACATGAATAAACCCACTAAAGCGTTTCGAATCGCGTCACTAGCAGCATTAATTGTAGGCGTAGGTGCGTATTTCATAGGTTTGTACAACGCGCCTATGGCCCTCAACGAAAAAGGCTATTACTTTACTATTATGCTATTTGGCTTGTTTTCTGTGGTGAGCTTACAAAAAACGGTGCGCGATAAAATGGAAGGTGTACCTACAACCAAAGCATACTTTTTAGCTTCAGCGGTAGCTACTGGGTCAGCCATTGTACTCTTAGTTATTGGATTGCTAAACGCCGAACTTTTACTGAGTGAAAAAGGCTTTTTCGGAATGGCGTTTACCTTAAGCTTATTTGCCGCCATTACGGTTCAAAAGAATGTTCGTGATAGCCAAAATCAAAATGAACTTAGTAGCGACGAAGCTCAATTAGAAACTAACGTTTCACAACCTGAAACAACCACCAAAGTAAAAGCCGCATAAAAGTAACGGGGTCAGAGTACATTTCACCAAAGCTGTACGAACCCTGCCAGCAAATTAATGTACTCTGACCCCCATAAGTTTTAGGGTCAGAGTACATTTCGCCAAAGTCAGACGACCCCGCCATCAAATTAATTTACTCTGCCCCCACTTTTTCGTATTGTGTATCAATTGTTTAGCTTTTTAGCTGCTTCTTATCTTCAACGCATCAGGGATGAAATATGCGTAAACCCGTCAAATACAGAATTGCTTTTTTAATCGTTGCTGCGGTTTGTTTTTATATAGGCACATGGTTTCTACCGAGTACCTTGCCAGACATTACGCTGAAATTCAGCAATATCATATCAGAGCCAAGCTGGCGTAATACGGCGCTTGTTTCGTTGGTTTATTTCCTTGTGCTGCCGGTGTTGTATTACTTCTGGGTTATCCGTATTGGCGAACAGGCTCTTTGGAAAGTACTGCTAATATTCTCTTTAAGTAGTTTAATAGCCCGCTATAACTACCCGGAACAGCTTGCGCACTATTTTGCGTTTATCAGCTACCTAAAATACCCCATCATTGCCGTATTAATGATTATTGAAGTAGTGCTTTTGGTAACTATCATAAAAGCACTTTGGGGCGCACGTAAACTGAGCGGCGACCCGCGTATACACATGCTCGAGAAATATGAAAAAGATGAAGCACCGGAAAAAGGTAGCAAAGAGGCTAAGCAACTAGAGCTTGCTTTAATGTTGGCTCACGAACCGGCAAGTTGGTATTACGCTATACCTAGCTTCAGTAAAAAACATGTGAAAAGCGCAGTGCACCTTAAGTTACTATCTGGCAAGTGGTGGCATTTACTGGGCGTACTCATTGCGTTGAGTGTCACAACCTATGCCTCCTACGTATTGCTATCGCAATTCAGTGAAACTATTGCTCTAGTTGTCGCCACCTTAGTGTTCTATCTAGTGATCATGTTTGTTGCGAACTATCGGGTAAGCAAAAATTACAGTTGTTTCGTTTGGCAGGATAAGGTTGTAGTGAATAATTCGTGGTGGGGAATGGTTGTGATTCCAAAAGCGAATATAGAAAGCATTGAAGTTGGCGAGTGGAGTAGAAGTTTAACCAAAGAGGATTTTCACTTTGGAAGGGGCGCTGCTAACGTCAAACTTACCTTCAATAGGCCGCAAGCATATTATTCTGCTATGGCTTTATTAAATGAAAATATGTCGACGCTATATTTAAGCGTCGATAACCCGTCGTTGCTACACAGGGAACTTGAAGCCATCAATTAATTCTTCCCTACACAATAAAAGTTAAAAGCCTTTGCCACCACTCGCGATACGTCACGAGTGGTGGTGGCTTGCAAAAGTTTTACTTTTTAAGGTAAATCAAAATTTATAAGTAGCAGAAACGCCAACGTTTCTCGGGTCCGCAATGGCAGCGTAGCCCGCCGGGTTGCGAGCACTGACAGGCTCTTGTGTCACAATGGCGGTTTCGTCGAAAAGGTTGTCTACAAATGCTGTAACAGACCAGTTATCAGTTTCATAGCCAGCAGTTAGGCGCACCAAGGTATAGTCTCCGGCCACGCGCTCTTCAGTATTTGAAAAGTCACCAAAGTATTCACCAATGTAACGGACCGAGCCGCCAACATTAAATGTGTCGTTTAGCCAGTATTTAGCACCTACATTAGCGTTAAAAGACGGAGCAGAGTTTAATTCGTTGCCATCCACATCAGGGTAGTTCTCGCCCGCATCGGTAATTTCACTATTAAGCAAGCCAATACCTGCATTAAGCTGTAGATCGTCAGTTAGATTTGTATGCAGTTCCGCTTCCAAGCCATAAGTTGTTACCTCTGGCATGTTCGTTATAAAGCGGGTGGAGCTTAATGCTTGAAAGCCCGAATAGTCGTTATAGAAGAGGTTAGCACTAATAAACGTATTATTGCTTAACGATGTGCGCGAACTTAATTCGTAGGTATAGACTTCTTCTTCATCGTAGTAATAGTACTCTTGAGCAGTAAAATTAAGTGCGCCACCCGCTGCGTTATACCCTTTACGAGCACTGATACCTAACGTAGTGCTTCCATCTACATCGTAGGTTAACGCAAGTTTTGGAAGGAAAATATTAGTATCTTCGATGTATACATCATCAATGGGGTCGTAAACGAAGTGCCTGTCTTGGCTTTCTCTTTCTAGGCGTCCACCTGCGGTAAGCGTGAGCTTGTCCGATAAAGTAAAGTTGGCTTCGGTATATAGTGCGATGGATTCACTATCGTCGTCACCGTAGTAAGGAAATGCGCCCGTACTTAAAATATCTTGCTCACGCTCGAAGTAATAGAAACCAATAAAACCTGTGGTTTCACCATCACTGAACGCGAAGTTTAGCTTTGCATCTACCGTGGTATTGGTTTCATCGAAAACAAGTGTCTGTTCTGCTTCATCGCTCGCTTCGTAACTATCAAAGCCCCACTGATAATCCATATAAGCCAAGATAAGGTCAAACGAAAAGTTATCATTGATTGCATACTCTGTAAGTAGCGAAGTCGTAGAGATTTCCGTTTCAATGTCTCTAAAGAATATGCGGTTTCGTTCGTCTAAATTCTCAAGTTCATAGTAGATACGCCCCGTGTCACCTTCTTCATTGTTGTAGGTGTGCGTGAGCATAAATGAAAGGTCGTCGCTAGGCTGCCATTTAAGCTTCGCGCGCACACGTTGTGTTTCGATTTCGTCTATGTCGTAGTCTGGTGGGTTAGTTTCAAAACCTTCACCATTGGTAATGGTATCTGCGTTAAGCGTTTGAACACTTAAACGAAACGCTAGCTCATCTTCAATAATTGGACCCGAGATAACGCCTGCAGTATCAATATATTGGTCTTTATTTCTATAGCCTACTCGGGCTGCGCCTTCCCAATCGAAAGAAGGATCATTAGTCTTAATGAAGACAGAGCCGGCAATACTGTTTCTACCATTACTTGTAGACTGAGGGCCCCTGAAAACTTCTATTTGCTGTAAGTCCCACATACCACTATCGCCGCTCAAATCGGCAACAAAAGGCTGTGCTACGCCATCAATTAAGGTCGATACGCGCCCTTTTGCGCCACCAGCAATTGAATTAAAGCCCCCAGCGCCACCGTTTCCTGAAACACCGCGAATGTCGGGCAATGCTCCCGATAGTGTTACTACGTTGGCGATTTCTGACAGGGCATCAGATACAGACTTGTATTGCGTATTGTTTATCTCATCTGCAGTAAGTACAGATATGGATGATGTTGAATCTTTTAGCGTACGATTGGCTTTTTCACCTAGTACGACGATTTTCTCAATTTCCTCAACACTCCCGTCAGGGACTTGTACATTTTGAGCATTGGCAGTAAAGCCGACCGTTGATATTGCCATTGCTATCACAGATAACGATGATGGAAACGCGTTTCTCATATAAGTAGTTCCTTATTGCTTCTCAAAGTAGTACGGCCGCTTTGAACGAGGCTCTTTTTATTGCTTAAGTGATAAAGTTCTGGCGGTTGCCAACGGTCAACACCCGCCAGAGGTTAGATTTAGGTTATTGCCAGACACCGTCTTGGGGCACAAGCGTGCGCTTTGCAGCCAGACGTTTCGCAATCAAAATAAACAGCGCAATTAGCGAAATAGCGACTCCGATAAACGCGATATTTATGGTGCTTGATACACTGGCATTCCAATAAATGCAGGTCGCTACAATAAGGCTGATTGCTATGAAGGTAAGTGCATAAAGGCTGTGAATGGCTGCTTTAAGAGGGGAAACCCAAAAGCTGTATGCTATCGCTGCTAGGAACCCGCCGTAATAGCCAAGGTGCTGATAGAGTTGAATGTTACCTTGTGCTGCCGATACAAGCTTCGCCGCCAAAAGAGATAAACCAATCCCAACCAAGGTTCCTGTGCAAACGCCGACAGTTAGGCGCGATAAAATTCTTACCGAGCGTTTCTGTGTGGCAGGAGCATTAGCTGTCGAGCGTTTTCTTCTACCTTCTATCCAAATGATATTGCCGGTTAAAAATAGCAGTGAACCGCTTAAGCCCAATGCAAAATAAATCCAGTGAATTGTGCTTCCGCCAAAACCTCCAAAGTGAAGTGTGAAAAAGCTATTTACAATTTTACCTGCTACCCCCGACACGGAAGGTAACATTGCTGTATACCCAGCAGATGCGGTGTATGGGTCTGTTACCCAGAACGCATAATAAGGGCCGCGTATGATCTCACCTTCAAGTTCGCCGCCTATGATCAATCTAGAACGTGGTGTACCTAGACCGGAAAAGCGCAGTTCAGCCATGTTGAAGTCAGGCTCAGTTTCTGTGATTTTTTGGCGTAATGTTTCAATAGAGAGAAGGTTTTCGTTGTTTCTGTCTACCTCTATTGCAGCTGGCCGATTGAACATGGGCTTGTCTTTATATACAAAGCTTTGCATAGTGCCGTAAAGGATATCGTGATAGGCAAATACCACAGTGGTAACGGCAATGATGATATGAAAAGGGAGCGCTGAAATACCTAAAATATTGTGAAAATCTACCCAGAAACGTTTGGCTTTCTTTGCTTTTCGCAGGGCAAATAAGTCTTTTGCCCATGTGGGGAGAAATATAACCAAGCCAGATACAATGGCGACAAAGTAGAGTATACAAACGATACCCATTATCCAGATACCTACCGCATCGTGATCGTCACCTCCTGGGATCCCCGCGGTTCTGTGTAAATGATCAAGAAAATCACCGATATCTGAAAGAAATGCTTGCTGACTGATAAGTTGCCCGTTCTCATCCAACGAGGCATGCCAATAGACCGCATCATGAGTATCTTCATCCCTCACTACCCATTGAACCGGCGCATGTTCTGTCATTGCCGCTGGCAAATATACAGTCATTTCTTTACCTGCTTCAGGATGTACAGTCAGCACTTGTTGAATTAGGTCGTCATACTGGCTTTCAGCGATGGCAGGCATGGTATTTTCGCTGTGTAGCGCCCAGGTGTTCAGCGGCCCTTTAAACATGGTAAAAGCACTAGTTGCAAAGCAGATAAACAATAAAAGCCCAGATAAAATGCCTGTCCAAATATGAATGTTTTGGTAGTTCTTAAAGTTTTCTAATTTCATGGTTTAAATGAAGACCTGTATTGCTAGGTACTCTGCAAAGGTTAAAAGAGCGATAGCAGTGAAGATGCGAAGTGGACGATGAGAAAAGTATATAAGTGCTATAAGCGTGAGCCAGATGGGTACTATCCACCACATAAGGTGTTGTGTTTTGACGTCTAAAGGCGTGTTACTGAATACTGCAAAAGTAATAAGTGCGCTAGTAAATAAACCTAGGGGAAGCCCCAGTAAAAGTGCTCCAATACTTTTTAGCCACCATTGTGGTGGATTAACTTGACTACCTTGGGCACGAGTTAATGTTGATTTACTCCCACGTGGTGCGGTTAAAGGCTTCTCCCACCGAGTAATAAGCGGAACAAGGCTTAAACCAAGCATGCTAAGCGTAAAAGTCGTAAAAATTGCTGCGGCTACTGAAAACGACTGGATAAAACAAAAAGTGGCGACAGTACAGAGACTAATACAACCGATGATGGCTGTTTTAAATGAATAAGGGCGTGTTTTAAACCACTGCTGATTTGGGTTCCCAGCATACAAGACTGTACACGCTAACACGCAGAAGACTAAACCAATTCCAAATAAAGTCGTCAACGTAAGCTCTCCTTTAGCTTTTATTTTTGTTTGCGGCAAACAGCCTTAAAAAATCGCCAATAGGATATTCAACTAAAGTATATATGTAAATAGAAATAATTGTTATTTACATTACTGTTTTATTTAATGGACTCTTTAGAACCTCTTTAATTATGAAATGCTGATTGCTCCTAATTGAGAATTGAACTAGCGCCAGCCCTTTATTATGCTGAACACAAATATTGTTAGAGGCCGTAAATTAACGTGTGTGAACTTCTAGGCATGAGTGCCAATACCCCAACAGATTTGTGTTTTAGCTTTACGGGATTAACGCGCCGTGGCGGTGAAACGGGCCCGCATAAAGACGGCTGGGGCGTGGCATTTTACGAGGAAAAAGGCGTTCGTATGTTTCACGACCCTGAACCCTGCGCCACGTCACCCATTGCTGACTTTGTTTCGAAGCTTCCTATCAAAAGTAAAAACGCCATTTGTCATATTCGACAAGCTAACGTTGGTAACATCAACTTAGCGAACACGCATCCTTTTACTCGCGAACTGTGGGGGCGCTATTGGGTGTTTGCACACAATGGGCAGTTGCCTAACTTCTCACGGCGAGCAGGTATTTATGAAGCGGTAGGGGATACAGACAGCGAAGAGCTTTTCTGCGACATCATGAATAATGTTAGACAGAACTTACCCCGAGACGCCATGCCTGAACAGTTAGCTGAAACACTGGTGGCGCTAGCACAAGAATACGCACAGCAAGGCGTGTTCAATTGCTTGCTGAGTAATGGCGACTGGCTATTTACGTTTTGTAGTACGAAGCTAGCCAGCATTACCCGTAGAGCGCCTTTTGGCCCGGCTTGTTTAAGTGATGTCGAAGTAGAAATTGATTTTGCTGCTGAAACCACGCCAAAGGATGTAGTAAGTATTATCGCTACCGAACCGCTAACCAACGATGAACAGTGGGATATTTACGAGCGAGGCGAATGGAAGCTTTGGCAAGAGGGGGAAGTCATTGCCTCTGGTAAAGTGGATGTACCCGAACACAAAAGAGAAGCCGAAATGGTAGCGCCTGACCCTTCGCTTCATGACTAATCACGAATTGCGGGGTCAGAGTAATTTTACTGGTCTGTTCCCAAAATGCTCGGCGCTTAGTTGGTAATTCAGCGAAATAATGTACTCTGACCCCAAAACTCGAGTTGGCTAAATTAATAATGTACTCTGACCCTGATATTTATACCAATACTTGGCTGATGGCTTGTTTTACTGCTTGGTAGCGAGCGGGGAGTGCGCTGTGGGGTGTTTGAACACTGTATAAGGGCTCGGTTACCTCGTTTTTTGCTGCGTAAACAGTAAGTTTGTCGGCAAACGATACAAAGTCTAGCGTGCTGGTGGGCAGCACGGTGTAACCTAACCCTTCGCTTACCGGCAGTAGAATTTGCGAAAGTTGATTGATGTAGCCGGCATGGGGCAGCTTATTTGGATTAACCTTGGCTAATTCAGGCTCTCCGCAATCGTTAAAGTAGCGCTGCAAGTAGTGCATGGCGTCTGGGTGATTAATAAGCCCTAAGTGGTTAATGACGTGTTTTAATGTTGTAGCATCAACAGTTTTGCTCTTTTCTTTTTCAGATACGCTTGTTGCTTTTGCATCCGAGCCCGAATCAGGCATAAAGTCCTGTGTATTTTCAGGCAAACCTGAAACCAGTGTAGCAAACGTATCAGGCAGGCTACGCGGTAGAATAAGCCCCAGCGCTTCCTCGCCTAAATACTCGCTGTGTATATCTTCACTTTCTGGCTGGTTAGTTACAATGCCAAGCTCAAGCGTATTGTTCGCTATGCCTGATAAAATTGTGCGTCGAGGCGCCACTTCAACATGAATATTTAGCGCATTATGCTGCTTTTGAAGTGCCAACAGGGCAGGGTAAATACGCTGCGCGATAGCGCCTGAGCAGGCCACTAAACACTTTCCTTCAAATGGGGCGTCAAACTTCAAGCTGGCAATAAAGTCTTGTTCCTTAGCCTGTTGGTTTTTAGCGTAGTGATATACCCGCTGACCCTGCTCTGTAAGCTGAATACCTTTGCCTAAACGAACCACCAATTCGCACTGACATACTTCCTCTAGCTTTTTCAGATGCTGACTTACTCCTGGCTGCGTCATAAAACGTTGCTCAGCGGTGCGAGTGAAGTTTCCTGTTTCTACTAAAGTAATAAAGGTGTCTAGCCAAATAGGGTTAATCATCTTGCTATAAATTAAATTTATGAAATTGAAAAGATATCATAATTTCATGTTTTCTGGTTGTCTAGCTACTATGTATCCATATTCACTTAAGCGCTATTTTCGATTAGCTGAATTATTGAGGTCTTGGGTAGATGTTACAAACAACGTTATCTAACCCAACACTGAAATAGGCAATGTATTAGGCGCTTAAACTATTTTGTTAACTTGCACTACATAGGAGTAAGTGATGACTGAAGCAGTAAAAACACCGTATCCGCGTACGTTTTCTCATATTGGAATTTCAGTACCCGATTTAGAAGCCGCCGTGAAGTTTTACACTGAAGTACTTGGTTGGTATCTCATCATGAAGCCAACGGAAATTGTTGAAGACGATTCGGCCATTGGCGAAATGTGTACCGATGTATTTGGTCCAGGTTGGGGCAAATTCCGTATCGCCCACCTATCAACAGGTGATCGCGTTGGCGTTGAAATCTTTGAGTTTAGTAACCAAGAGAACCCCGAGAACAACTTCGAGTACTGGAAAACCGGTATCTTCCACTTCTGTGTTCAAGATCCAGACGTAGAAGGCTTGGCTGAGAAGATTGTTGCAGCTGGCGGTAAAAAACGTATGAAGGCGCCGCGCTACTACTACCCGGGTGAAAAGCCATACCGCATGATTTATATGGAAGACCCGTTTGGTAATATTCTTGAAATTTATAGCCACAGCTATGAGTTGCACTATGCAAGCGGCGCATACGAGTAAGCGTTAGTTAATAACGCTTTTTAGGCATTGCGCTAAGTAAATACATAGCAAGCTTTAAATAAGCGAAAGGCGAGGGCGAAACAAGCAAAAGCTTGTTCAACGCACCTCGCCTTTTTGTTCTTTAACCGCTGATAAAACGTTAGACCTTATCCAAACTGACCCGAAACATAAGGGTTAGTCGCCTTTTCTGTGGCTACCGTTGTAGTGGGGCCATGCCCAGGATAAATTGTCATATCATCGGGTAGCACCATAATTTTTTGCTTAATAGAGTCGATAAGCTGCTGATGATTGCCCTGCGGAAAATCAGTTCTGCCGATAGAGCCTGCGAAAATTACATCCCCCACAATAACCCGATTACTTGAACGCTCTACCAATACTACATGTCCAGGCGTATGTCCCGGGCAATGCAATACTTCTAACGTTAAATTGCCCACTGAAATAGTGTCGTTGTCATTTAACCACTCATTGGGAGCAAACGGCTGAGCGGGCGGAAAGCCAAACATTTGGCTTTGCTGCATGAGGGCATCTAACCAGAATTTATCACCGATGTGAGGGCCAACAATGGGCACACCGTAATGTTCAGCGATGGCGACAGTGCCGCCAACGTGATCGAGGTGACCGTGAGTCAGTATGACTTTTTCTATGCTCACGCCCTTACTTGACGCTGCATCAATAAGCTTTTCAATATCACCGCCAGGGTCGACAAACGCTCCTTTGTTAGTAGTTGGGTCCCAAATTAGCGAGCAGTTTTGGGCAAAGGGCGTAACCGGTATAACTTGAATTTCCACTGTTTAACCTTTTGATTTTTTGTTGCTTGGAGCGATATGAAAAACCGCAAAATAGAGCAGTGCGCCAACAGCTAATTCACCTAGTAAAAATAGCCATGCGTTGGTTGCCGACTGTGCAATGGACCATGCACAAACCGTTAATGCGGCAAAGGGTATCAAACGTTTTAACGGGTTTATAGCGTTAGCGGCCGAGCCTGTAGTAAGGTCAGAGTTTCGGCCATGCTCATTAGATAGCGACGAGCTTTGCGAAAGGCTCTCTTGTGAAGAACCCCCTCGTAAAAAAGCTCTCTGCGCTTTTATTAATACGATTACACACATTGCATATACCACAAGCCGCGCCAGCACGCTTGAAATCGCTAGCCATACAAAACTGCCGGTAAGCGCCATGGTACTGGCGAAAATCCCCAATATTGTTATGGAAACGGCTGGGGTAGCAAAGGTCGAGTGAATTTCACCTAGCTTATTACCTAGTCTACCGGGAATAAGAGACTGCTGCGCCATAGAGAACGTAAGACGAGAGGTAGATATCATGTTCGCCAATAAGTTACCGGCAACCGAAACTACGGCGGTGAGTGTCATTATCAGTGCCCCGGTCTCTCCAAATATCACATTAGCAAGGGCAATAAGTGGTGCGCTATCAGGTTTAGCAGGCCCTACGGTGTGCCAATAAAGCCATTGCACGCAAAAGTAAAAGATGGCAATCCCTGAAACCGTAAGCATCAACGCCCGAGGAATGGTCTTTTTCGGTGAATTAGTCTCGCCGCTGGTTACCACTACCGTCTCAAAGCCAATAAAGGCGTAAAGCGTAAGTAAAGCACCCGCTGATATAGTGTCGAATGCAGGGACAACGGTAGCCGCAGAGCTTGTCAGCGCAGTAGAGAAGTCGAGCTGCCAATAACCCACAACAATAAGCGCTACAAAAGGCACGAGTTTTAGCACTGATATAGTATCTAGCGAACGCATAGCGGCCTTAAGACCAACAATATTTACTACAATTAACGCTGCTGTCAGCCCTATGATTGCATATGATTTTCCTGCGCCGGCATTAAGCTCGGGCCACATATACCCGGCGTACAGCAATAACACGTGCATGTTGGCGGCAATTGCGGTTGCGCGAGCCAAGTAGTAAATAAAGCCAGTTTGAAACGCCGCCGCATTTCCAAAGCCCTTTTGGGCATAAATGACTGGCCCGCCAGTCTCTTGATAGCGCACAGCTAACTGCCCAAAACACCAGACAATGGTCAGCATGAGTGCGCCAAAGATCAAAAAGATGTAGGGGCTGAAAGCACCAAGCTCCGCGGCCATTTTAGCGGGCAGAGCAAAAATGCCCGCCCCAATAAGGCCATTTAATACCAAAAGGGCAGCGCCAATGCCGCCAATTCCTTTGGTTAAAAGGCTTTTGTTTTGGCTACTCATTTAGAGAAAACTTCTTCTCCAGCCACATAGGTGGCGTGAACTTCGGTTTTCCAAATGTCTTTAGCGTCTATACTGAAAATATCTTGGTCTACCAAAATGAAATCAGCCCATTTCCCTGGCGTTAATGTGCCTAAAGTATCTTCCATATGCCCTGCGTAGGCTGCATCTAGCGTAAAGCCTTTGAAGGCTTGCTCAACGGTTAAGGCTTCGTGGGCATACCAGCCTTTTACCGGTTGGTTGTTTCTGTCTTGACGCGTAACCGCAGCGTGAAGACCGTAAAACGGGTTAGCAAGTTCTACAGGAAAGTCTGAACCTAAAGGCAGGGCTATGCCTGAATCAAGCAGCGTTTTCCATGCGTAAGCGCCTTTCATACGGTCCTTACCAAGGCGGTCTTCCGCCATGTTTTTATCGCTGGTGGCATGCGTAGGCTGCATGGAAGGAAGCACTTTTAGCGACGCAAAGCGGGCTAGGTCGTCAGGCGCTATAACTTGCGCGTGTTCTATGCGGTTGCGCAACTCGCTGCCGCCTATATTTTTAAACGTAGTTTCAAACTCATTTAGCGCGACATGATTCGCTTTATCGCCGATCGCGTGATAGTTAAGCTGAAAGCCTGCACCAATAACCGTGGTGAAAAGTTGGGTCATATCTTCTGGTTGAGTTAACAGCAACCCATGTTGATGGGGCGCATCTGAATACGGTTCGAGTAATGCTGCTCCACGACTACCTAGTGCACCATCACCATAGGCTTTCACTGAACGAATATACAAAAAGTCGTCTTCATCACGAATTGCACCGTTGCTCAACATGGTTGAAAGCTCAGGATCAGTCGCGCTCACCATCGCATAAATACGTACAGGTAATTCACCCTCTACCGCTTCTTTTAAATAGAAGTCATATACATCTCTGCCTACACCCGCATCGTGCATTGACGTTACCCCATTTGCTAGTAAGTGCTCACCTGCAGCATTTAATTGCTGCTCGTATATCGCGTTACTGGCTTTTGGTAAGTGCTCTTCAATTAACAGTGATGCGTTATCAATAAATACGCCGGTGGGATTGCCGTTGGCGTCTTTGATAATCTCACCGCCAACAGGCGACTGGGTGTCTTTTGTGATACCAGCTAGCTCCATGGCTTTCGTATTAACCCACGCCGCGTGACCGTCAACTCGAGTAAGCATTACAGGTTTATCAGACACAACATTGTCTAGATCAGTCGCGGTCGGGAAGGCTCTATCAGACCACAACTCTTGGTTCCAGCCGCGCCCGGTAATCCAAGTTTGCTGACCATTTGCAAAGGCGTATTCGGCAACCATTTTAGCTGCGTCTTGGGCACTTGTACTTTCTCGCAAGTTTACCTCTAGTAAGTTTGCGCCTAAGCCGAGAAGGTGACCGTGAGCGTCGATAAGACCAGGAAGCATGACTTTGCCTTCGCCGTCTATGGTGTCATCAACTGAGGTTTTACCTTTATCTACATCTAGTGCAACTACCTTACCTTCGTCCAAAAGAAGGTTTTTAAAAGTAGTGAGTTCACCCTTTTCATTTAAGGTGTAGCCTTTTACGTTTTCGACGAGGGTGGCTGCCTCAACCTTAAGCGTAGTGGTCATGGCGGCAAGTGTTGCCGCAGTGGCAAATGTTGCGGTCAGTAGTTTTGAAAGCGAATGCTTTTTAAATGTCAGCGTAGACAATGTAGAGTTCATAGTAAGTTTCTGCCTGTTTGTTTTTCTATTCTTAGTATTAAGTCGTTCTATTCGCATAGGTAGTTTTTAAAGCGAAAACAGCGAAATATCGCTTTGCTAGGTTTGGACCTAAGTCTGAGATCTAGCCTAAGTCTAAGCGTCTTTATACTCGTCCAATTCGTCAGCGTCTTCAAAGTCGAGGATAGGCGGCTGCAATAAAAAGTCTCTTTCCCAAATTTTGGCCATATTCGCTTGGCTAATGTTGCCCCCGCTTAATATTACCAATGCAGTTTGTCCTTTCGGCGTGTTCGCCGCCCAGGCTGCAACAGCAGCCATCGTCATAGCACATGTTGGCTCTATATGAAGCTTTAATAAATGGTGTAACCATTGCGTCCAGTAAGCAATTTGTAGCTCGTCCACTTCATAAAAGTCGTCAAGCTCTTGCAGTATAGGAAAGGTAACATCGCCCACTGAAGGTGTGGCTGCGCCATCGGCTAGGGTATTAGGCGTGTGCTGCAAAGAAACAATCTCGCCCGCTTGTAGCGACATGGATGCGTCGTTTGCTTCGGCAGGTTCTGCGCCGATAACCAGAGCATTGGGCTGCAATTCACGGGTTGCCAGTAAGGAACCAGATAGCAGACCGCCACCGCCGCACGGCGCAAAAACGGCGTTCACATCACCTATTTCATTTAACGCTTCTAATGCCACTGTGCCTTGCCCCGCCACAATATCCTGGTGATTGAACGGCGGTATCCACACGGTATCTGGTGCTTTTGATGCTTGCTCAACCGCCGCGTCGGCCTCTGGTCGAGTAGGATATAACTTTAATTCTGCACCATAACTTTGCGTTGCCGCAGCTTTAATGGGCGATATAGTTTCACTTGCAAAAATCGTGGCGCTACAACCGAAATGTGCTGCTGCATAAGCAACAGCTTGAGCGTGATTTCCAGAGCTATTGGCAACCACATGTTTTGGTAAGCGGCCTTCTTCTTTCAAACGTGCTAAAAAATTCATTGCGCCTCGAATTTTGAATGCACCAATGGTCTGTAAGCATTCTGCTTTAAACAAAATGCGGTTGCCCATCCATTCATTTAACAGCGAAGATTCAACAATGGGCGTTTTTTTAATATCGCTCTTAATGCGCGCGTAAGCGTGTTTTATATCGTCGAAACTGGGGGAAGTGCTCATTTAATACCGCTCTTTTAATAATGTGTTTTTAACACGCTAAGGTTTACGTACCTTCATGTATTAAATATAAAAAACTATACAGTGCCAGATACGCTTCGATTACGCTAGAGCCTATTCCAGATCGTGTATAAGGCAATTCATATTTATTTCATAATTGTACTTTAGTCTACCTCAGCACGTTTCCAGAGGTAGGCACATGTTAAACAAACTTAATCATCGTATTTATGCCTTACCTACAGTTTTATTTATCTTCCTAGCGCTACTCTTTGTATCTGCGGGTGTGTTTATTCAAAACGACGAACGCACTGCGCGTATTTCAAAGGCCCAGTCGGTAGCCGAGCAGGTTAAAATAAGCCTAGAGGTTTTCTCTAGCGAACGCATTCAAGCACTGCATAACCTTATGCAAAACTGGCCTACCTTTGAACCTAACCAAGTTGATTGGTTTAATGCGCAAGCCCTCTCTCTAATGGGCATGCAGAAGGGGTTTTCCTCATTAGTATTTATCGATGCTAACGGTGAAATAGCCTGGGTGACGACTCCCTCCACGGGTATTAAAACCCGCATAGACAACAGCCTGATCGGCAAGCCAATGGAAGCACTAGGCTTAAATATATCTCGGTTTTCAGAGGGCTTACAAAGTACGCTTTTGTATTCAGACACCGCTGAGCATCACTTTATCGTTGTAGGCAGAGCTATCAGCCCCCAAGAGCCAAAACATGGGTTTCTCGTAGCGGGCTTTGATGTACAAACTATTTTAGGCGTGATGTTAGGCGAACTAGTGGGCCCGCAGTTTAACTTTCAGCTTCAGGGTGACAGCGAAATATTGTTTCAAAGCGGTGAGCTATTGAACGATGGCTCCATCGTAAGGCTTGAGCCATTCACCTTCTTAGAGCGAGAGCTTTTTCTCAGCATGCAATCTCAACTTAGCCCTTATAACGCGGGTTTGTTGATAATAATGATTGGGCTATTGATGTCAGCACTGGTGAGTTTCGTTCTGCACAAACAGCTTAAGGGTGCAGTTCACCTATCTGTAAGCCATCAGCGCTATTTAACGGCCAGCGAAGCTTCACTTGACGCTTTACTTATTTATCAGCCTACAGATGATGACTTTTCGCTCGTGGAAGCAAACTCATACAGCCGATATTTATTCCGTGGTGCCTGTGACGCATTGCGTTTTATGAGTTTGGCAGA
This sequence comes from Alteromonas sp. PRIM-21, assembly GCF_027563165.1. Lineage (NCBI taxonomy): Bacteria > Pseudomonadati > Pseudomonadota > Gammaproteobacteria > Alteromonadales > Alteromonadaceae > Alteromonas > Alteromonas sp. PRIM-21. The sequence continues at coordinate 105,276 of NZ_JADOEK010000011.1, forward strand.
ACAAACCCGTTACTTAGGTATGCAAGATCAATTTGAAAGCGTAAAGAATGTGGCTGCTAATGGCGTGCCTTACGAGGCTCGTATCGCGGTAGGCAGCGATAAAATAATGCCTGAATGGATTAAAATACAAGCGGTAAAAGCAGGCGAAAATATAGCAATTACGATTAGAGACGTTACCGAGCGTTTCCGCGCACAGCGTGACCTAAAGGAAAGTGAAGAAAAATACCGCCGTTTGGTTGATGGTATGCATCGCCACTTTGTGTACACCAAAACTGTTGACCATAACTTTGTTTATGTAAGCGCGGGAATTGAAAAGATTCTTGGCTTTACGTCGGAAGACTTTTGCGCAAATGAATCTCGCTATGTACGTCAAGTGCCAGACGAGTTGTTTAATATACAACAAACTATAGCCCATGGTGAAAAGCCCGAACCTTATGTTGTGTGGTATCAAGGCCGAACAGGTGAGCCGTTAGCTATCGAGTTCTCTGACACGCCAATAAACGATGAACAAGGTCTATTAGTTGCCGTTGAAGGCATAGCTAGGGACGTTACCAAAGAGTTGGCTTTACAGGAAGAAGTATATTTTCAAGCTAACCACGACCAGCTTACAGGGTTATTCAACCGCTACGCGTTTGATGAAAAATTAAGAGAGATTCTTGAAGACACCCAAAAACAAACCAAGCCAAAAGGCGGTGAGAAATGTTTAACTTCCGCTGGTTTTGAAAAAGTGGCCAATATAGAAATTCCTCGTGCTTACTGCCAACAAAGCGTGATGTGTTTTATCGACATGGACCGATTCAAACTGGTAAACGATAGCTGTGGTCATCCGGCTGGTGATAAGCTGCTAAAAGAAATTTCTACTATTTTTAGACAATACGTCAATGGGCAAGACTTACTTGCTCGCATAGGTGGCGACGAGTTCTGCATCATATTTCGCAACCAGAGCCTAGACGAGGTGACAAAGCGTCTCGATAAACTCTTGTTGGCTATTTCAAACTACCGTTTTGTTTATGACGACAAGTTGTTCTTTGTAGGCGCAAGCATTGGGGTAATAGAAATTAACGAAACCACGCAAAGCGCTGAGGCGCTAATTAAAGCTGCTGACAATGCGTGTTACAAAGCCAAACACTTGGGCCGAAACCGTTATTTTGTGTTTCATGATACAGATTCACAAATGGCTATTGATGATAGTGAAAACCATGTGTTGCATGCGTTACATCACGCTTTGCAAAACGACGGCTTTGAGTTGTACAGCCAAGCAATAATGCCGCTCAATGTATCCAATGAAGAGATGGCCGACCACTTACAGCACTATGAGATTCTACTTCGGCTTAACGGGCAACAGGGCGGGCTTATTAGCCCTGGTCTATTTATTCCGCTAGCTGAGCGACACGGCTTAATGAACAAGGTGGATATGTGGGTAGTGGATAACACCCTAAAAACTCTCGAAAGTAACCCCTTTCATATTGATAACGTGGGTAAGGTCGCTATCAACTTATCTGGTATTACGCTAGGTGATGAAATGGCGCTGCACAACATTGCCAAGCGTATGCAAAGTACTTCGGTACCTGCTGAGAAAATTTGTTTTGAGATTACAGAAACAACAGCGGTAACTAATTTGAGTGCCGCTAAACATTTTATTTCAACATTGCGCGATTTAGGTTGTAGCTTTGCTTTAGATGATTTCGGCGCAGGTATGTCATCATTTACCTACCTCAAAAATCTTGATGTTGATTACGTTAAGATTGACGGCTCCTTTGTGCGAAATATCGTTCACGATCCTATCGATCATGCTACAGTAACAGCGATAAATAATATTGCGCACAGTATGGGTAAACAGACCGTAGCCGAGTTCGTGGTCGATAACGCGACTGCTGAGGTACTACGAGAGCTTAAAGTAGACTTCGGTCAGGGCTTCGCTTTAGATAAACCCAAACCGCTGGCGCATAGAGTTCAATGGCGAGTTAAACTTGCCTCTGCCTAAAAGGAAATGTCATGGGTTTATTTGATACCATCATGGGTAATGCAAGCGAGACGAGCGCTTCAGACGTACAAGAAGAGCTTACGCCTATACTTGCAGCTAACGAGACCGTTACCTCTGCGTTTAAGCTAGTACGCGATTTAAGCGTATTTACTAACAAGCGCCTAATCCTTATTGATAAACAAGGTCTTACCGGGCGCAAAGTGAATTATCACTCTATCCCTTACAAATCTATTACGCAGTTTATCGTTGAGACAGCAGGGCATTTTGATACTGACGCCGAGCTTAAAATTTGGTTGTCGGGTAAAGCCGACCCCGTTGAAATTGAACTAAGTGCATCGTCTGCTCAAGCGGTACAGCAAAACTTAGCAACCCAGATGTTTAGCTAGGCGCAATTGCAAACCTAGTTTACGGTTAATAAAAAGAAAACGGGCAGTGTGAACTGCCCGTTTTTTTAGTTTCTCTCTTTATTATTCAATTGCGACAATCTTTTTGCTAATCATTGCAATTTCATGCCAGAAACATAAACCGCTAAAGCCTTAGAAAGCCACGCTAACACTTGCTGAACAGGTAGTAGTGCCGGCCTCACACACTTGGTAACTGTAACTACCGCCGCCTTTAATGTTAAGGGCATCAGTATAAGCGCCATCGTTCGCCGTGGTAGCAATCACGTTGCCGTCGCGATATACATCAACATTTGACGACGTAGCGTCAGCCCAAGAAAGATCCACTCTTTGTGTGCCTTTTACCTTATAGCCATTAGCAGTTAAGGTCAGGTCACCCGTACCTCCCGTGTCACCGCCACCTGTATCACCGCCGCCAGTATCGCCACCGCCAGCACAACCATTTTGAGTAAGGTACGTGTTCATATCAGCCGCTTGGGCGATACCATAACCAAAGAAGTCGTCTTTGCCCGCGGCACCCGCGTCCATCGCAGTTGCTTTAAGTGCACTTCGAATTTCTTCACCTGTACAAGTTGGGTGATTTGACCATACCAGTGCTGCAATACCTGCTACGGCTGGTGTTGCCATTGATGTACCACTCATGTAGCCGTAGTCACTTGCGCCAATTGAGATATCAATGGTAGATGCTGCCACTAATGTGCTTCTATCTTCGAATGCTGCGCCTACAGCAGGGATAGATGTATTGTTTATATCACCTAGTGTGCCGTAAAGCATGCCTGGTTCGTTATTTACAATAACAGCACCCACACCACCTGATAATTCACAGTTGTTAACTTTGTCGTAGAAGGACACGCTACCACGGTCGATAACACAAACTTTGCCTGCTGCGCCGGTATCTACTGCGTCGCCTAGACCTAGGAAGTAGGTTGCAGCTGATGCCGTACCGGTATTTTCCATCGCTGATGAAGCAAAGCCGACACCGTCAGCACTCATTGAAGAAAGTGAAGCTCCATCTGCTGGATAGGTAGATAGAGTATCTACACCACCTGCGGTGACTTCTACACAGATGGTCTCGTCGGTAGTAACGCGTTTACCGCGACCTGTGGTGCACGACGGATACTGAGAGAAATCAGCAATGTTATTATCGGCGTCGTTTGCACCAATCATCATAACAGACGAGTATCCAGCCGGATAAGAACGCACGCTATTACCATCATTACCTGCTGCAGCCACAGCCAGACCGCCTGCCGCAACGAAGTCTTTAAACGCATTTTCTTCTGTAGAGTTTGCACCGCCGCCACCAAGGCTCATGTTGATAATATTGGCACCAGCTTGAGAACAAAGCTGTGCAGCTTGAGCTAAATCTGATGAATAGCCCCAGCCAGAAGCGTTAAATACTTTGATGATGTGCATATCAACACCAGGCGCCATGCCTACTACGCCAAAGCCGTTATCAGCAGCACCAATGGTGCCTGCAACGTGTGTTCCGTGAGGGCCGCCATTTTCAAACCAGTTACCTGTGCCAACATCGTTGTCACCGGTAATCGCGGACCAATTAAAGTCGGCATTCGATGAATCTAGTCCAGAGTCGATAACACACACTTTCATGCCTGCGTTGCTATCAAATACAACTTGGTCAGCTTGTGATTGATAAACTGCATAAGGCGTCAACTGGGTTTGTGTTGGGTCGCCCGCATCGTCGTTAAACAATGCCATAGGTACGCGCTTTTGGTCAGCTTCAACCAATTTTACGTGTGGATTGTTGAGTAAGCCTTTAACGTCGTCTAGTGACTTACCGTTGAAGGTTGCAGCAATAAAGCCGTCGGCATCAACATGTATTTCTGCGCCTGATTGTTTTGCGATTGCTTTAACAATGCCTTTAGCGTTGTTGTCTACTTGAATAATATAACGGTCGTTGTCTGCAAGAGCGCCGAAGCTTGAAAGTGCCAAACCAGCTGCGATTAAAGAAGGGGTAAATTTATTATTTTTCATAGGTACCACTCTATTTCACCTGTTGTTCATTCCCACCTTATTGACTGTTTTTGTGTGGCGGGTAAGCAAAATGCTCACTTTTGAACCTACACTATGAAAAAAAATTTAACAAACCTTGTAGCAAAAAATTATTATAAAGTTTAATAACCAAAAAAAAGGGTATAAAAATAAGTTGTTTTTATACCCTTATATTTCATCTACTTATTGCTACTTAATCGTTCTATTGAAAAAGTTAGTTATCGTTTGATATAAATGAATGCCCGTTTGCTTACCACGGATGCTGTGCTTCTTGCCAGGGTAATCCATAGTTTCAAACGGAATCGCCAAGTCTTGAAGGTGCTTGTAGAGCATCGTTGAATGGGTAAACAACACGTTGTCATCTGCCATGCCGTGGTAAATTAAAAGGTCGCCTTTTAAATCTTTCGCGTAAGGGAATACTGAAGACGCAGTGTATGCATCGTCATCCGTATTTGGGTTGCCCATATAGCGTTCAGTGTAGTGGGTATCGTATAGACGCCAGTCAGTGACCGGCGCGCCCGATACACCCGCTGCGAAGTAGTCACCTGCTTTGAACATGGTCATTAGCGTCATGTAGCCGCCGTAGCTGTGACCGTGCACGCCAATGCGCTCGGCATCAACATAGGGAAGGGTACGCAAGAACTCTACGCCAGCAACCTGATCGTCTACTTCAATGAAGCCCATTTTCTTATAAATAGGATCTTCAAACGCTTTTCCGCGATAGTTAGAACCACGGTTATCTAATGTGAATACTACATAACCTTGATCAACCCAGTGTTGGAACAGCAAGCCACGGTTACCCGCCCAGCTGTTTGTTACAACTTGTGCGTGCGGACCGCCGTAAAGGTATACAATAACCGGATGTTTTTGCTCAGGGTTTTGCTTAGCGCTGTCAGGCGTGTAGATGCGATACTTAAGCGTTGCGCCATCCTTAGTAGTAATGTCACCAAACTCAGGTGCTGTCCAGCTGTCCATATAAGCGTGTAGCGGGTGGCCTTCTTCAACCTTGTTCTCTTCAAGCCAAGTAATTCGCTCGCCGTTTGCACTGTTTAAGCTTACCTGTGCAGGGGAATTGATAGTTGAGAAACGGTCAATGAAAATTGAAGCATCTTTGCTAAACGCAGCACTATGATAGGCGCCTAACTCAGTTACGCGTGAGATATCACCGCCATCTAAAGGTACGCTGTAAACATGACTTTCGAGTGGTGTGTCTTTGCGACCAGAGAAATACAAGCGGTTGTTTGCGGTATCAATAGCTTCAACGCTATCAACTACCCAATCACCTTTGGTTAATTGCTTAACCATTTCGCCGCTGTTGTTAAATAGGTAAAGGTGTTTAAAACCGTCGCGCTCAGATGCCCAGATGAATTGGCCTTTTTCTTTTAGGAAGTAAAGGTCGTCATGCAAGTTTACCCAGGTATCGCTTTTTTCTGTAAGCAATACGTTTTCTTTTTTATTGCTAAGGTCGAACGCGCGAAGCTCTAAGGTTTGTTGATCCCGCGTTTGCCACTGGTAGGTAAAGGTGGTGTTGTTTGGCATCCACTTACCGCGAGCAAAATAAATGTCTTTATCTTCACCTAAATCAACCCAGGTGCGATCCCCAGAATTAATGTCTTGGATAGCAAGTTCAACCAATACATTTGGTGCACCTGCTTTAGGATACTTTTGCTTGATAAGCTTGATGTCGTCAGCATAAATTTCAGAACGAGTAATCACGTCTACTGGGCTTTCATCAACCTTGGTAAAAGCGATTTTACTTTCATCTGGCGACCACCAGTATCCAGTCATGCGGCCCATTTCTTCTTGGGCTACAAACTCGGCCATTCCAAATTTCAAGTTGCCACCGCCTTCTTTGGTAATTGCTGTCTCTTTTCCTGACTCTATGTGTTTAACATAAAGGTTCTGGTCGCGAATAAACGAAATATAGTTGCCTTTTGGTGATAATTTAATATCAGTTTCAAATGCTTCAGTATCAAGAAGCTGTTTTGCGCCTTTTTCGCCTAACTTGTGATAGAAAACGTCTCCGCCCAGCGGGAATAACAATGCTTTACCATCGTCTGACCATTGGTAGCTAACAATGCCGCTACCAGATAGGCGCATGCGCTCACGTCGCGCTTTTTCTTCATCAGAAAGGACTTCTTCGCCACTTTGAAGGTCGTTTGAGTCGAACAGCATGCGAGTTTGACCGCTTTCAATATGGTATTCCCATAAATCTAGGCGCTCGTAGTCAGTTTGCTTACCTTTTAAGAAGGTAACACGTTGGCCGTCGGGGGATACTTTCAATGAACGTGGCGCATTGCCATCAAGTGAAGGAGAAGAGAAAATGCGCTCAATAGTGAGCGTTTCAGCGTTTAAAGCAGTAGAGAGCATAGCGGCTCCAATTAAAAGGGCTTTTTTCATTTTTATCTGCATATTTGACTGTCGAAGGTTTGATTGTAGTTATATCAATTTATGATACAAGGTGCGACGTATGAAATCCGCAATGGTGCTAGGAGCGACAGGTTTAGTAGGACGAACGCTTGTAAATATGCTGTTACAGGACAGACGGTACAATGAAGTAACCTGCTTAGTCAGAAAACCGCTTTCTTCTAGCATGTTTAACGACCCCTACAACAGGTTAAAACCTGTAGTTATCGACTTTGACAACCTGCAAGACTACCAAGGTTACTTCAGTGTAAACCATGTTTATTGCTGCCTGGGTACCACGCTTAAAAAGGCGGGGTCTAAACAAGCCTTTCGCCGTGCGGATTTTGAGTATGTTCACGTTGCCGCTCAGCTTACCCGAGCTCAAAGGGCAGATAGTTTTGTGTGGATATCTTCAGTTGGCGCTGATGCTAAAAGCAGTAACTTTTATTTACGGGTGAAAGGCGAGCTAGAAAACGCCATTATGCGTATGCCGCAATTACCCCATGCCTCAGCAGTTCGACCTTCATTGCTACTGGGTGAGCGAGATGAATCACGAACGCTAGAAGATATTGCGCAGAAGACCGCACCTATTTGGCAAAGCATAATGAAAGGGCCGTTAAAGAAATATCGCCCCGTTCATGCCGTGGATGTGGCCAGAAACATGATGTCGCTGCAGCGCTGGCAATAGGCACAGCTAATAAGCGCTAGCAGTATATGTCACCAGCTTAACGTGAAGCGCAATCCAACTTGGTATAGAATGCGCGCCTTCTTAACGCACTAGGTAATATGACTTCCGAATGTTCCGCTGTAAACAATTCACCGTAGCGCAGGACAAGTGCGCCATGAAAGTGAATACCGACAGTCTAATTTTAGGAAGTTGGGCTAACCTTCGTGCAGACATTAGCCACGCCCCGCGTATTTTAGATATTGGTACGGGCAGTGGCATTTTAGCCCTAATGATGGCGCAAAAAGCCGAAGGCTTTTATCCATTAAGCGGCGGTGATCTTGAGCTAGATAGCCATGGCGCAGACAGTTCAAGTGCGGGCAGCACTGAGAAAGACGGTCTAGTGAAAAAAGGTGCAGAGAAAGAAAGCACAAGCAGCTTTGTTTCATCAGGGAAAAGCCTGTTAAGTCATAACAATGATGCACCTCGAGTCGAGGCTATCAAAATTGATGCCATCGAAATTGATAAGGATGCAGCTGCGCAGGCAGCAGTTAACTTCAAAAATTCAAAGTGGGCAGGGCAGCTACATATTCACAACTGCGATGTGGCGGGGTTTGAACCAGCCTATTTGTATGACACTATCATTTCCAACCCGCCGTATTTCGAATCGCCAGCGAAACTTTCAAATGCATACAACAAGCAAAACTATAATCGTTCGGTAGCAAGGCAAACATTTACGTTAAGCCCCAACGAGCTTTTTAACGCTAGCAGTGCATTATTGATAGAAAGTGGACAAATGTACTGCGTTTACCCTGCGTCGATGGAAGCTGACATTATCAAAACCGCCGCTAGTCATGGCTTATTGTTGGAAGCGATGCTTTATGTAAAGCATACATCGGATAAAGACCCATACCTTTGTGCATTTCGCTTTAACAAAGTAATGAAGAATGCTGACGGCGGACATGCAGATTGCACTGCGTATGCAGACCATCAGCTTTTTACCACAAAGGTTGCGAATGAAAATGCGCTGGTTATTAGAGACCGCGAGGGTAATTACACAAATGAATACAAAGCCCTTTGTCAGCCTTTTTACCTTAAATTTTAATGAGCTTATATAAATGAACATAGTTGCAGAAGGTTTTGGCGCGATAGCCGTTGTTTTAAACTTTATTGGGTATCGCCAAACCAATGTCGACAAATATTTGCTTATTTCAGCGTTTGCTTTAAGTGCATTAAGTGCCCACTTTTTCATGTTAGACGCAATGGCTGCTGGCATCGGTACACTACTCGCAAGCGTGCGTAACTTTATTGCTATTAAACACAGAAGCAATGCTATTTTGGCTTTCTTCGTTGCAGTGAATCTTGGCTTCCTCGCCTATGAATGGTTTGTGTTAGAACACAGCTGGATAATTTTTATAGCCTATGCGTCGTCACTTATTTTTACCGTAGGTTCACTGGTTATTCGAAACACACATACCATTAGAAAAGTGTTTCTAGCAGCTGAAACATTAGGGCTGCTATACGCCTTATCTGTAGGCAGTATTTTCGGTACTGTTTTCAATATCAGTAATTTGATCAGTATATTAAGTAAGCTTAGAAAGCCTTAATACTATTCTCACCGCACCTGTCTAATCAATTAGTCTAACTTAGCCTTCTTTCAGCTTAAAATTTGAGCTGTTTTAGGCCGTGAAAACGTCTCGCAACACTTCTCCAAATGGTCCGTTTTTTGGCGTCAGAGTATACGTCAGCCCACGTTTTTAAAGGCTTATACCAAAGTTTAATGAGCTAAAGTCCAATTTTCTTTTGCGTATGTAAGCGTATCATTATTAATCAGTAAGTATGGTTTCAGCAATTTTTCCTCCGGATGTGCAGAAGTAGACTTGTGGTGTAGTAGTCAGGAGAGCGTGCGCAGTGAAATTAGTCGATAACAACCAACAAATTGATCAAACTGATCTGCTTGAGCAGTCTTTTCAAAGCGCTATCGATAGCGGTACTGCGGTAAATGTGTTTGAACGAGCACAACATTTCAGAAATACAGCGCCAGCTGGCAACAAGCCACGCTTGGTAGAAGTAAGCACCAGTCTTGAAACCGAGAACCTTTGGAAAAAGCGTCTTAAGATGCTATTAGATGCGGAAAATAATCTTATAAAAGTTATACGTTTACGTAAAATTACTGCTATATTTACGGTCCTGAGTATCGCTATGTTTTTATTTTCCCTTTACGTGGCTCCTTCGATGTCTCCAGCAGTTTTCTACAGTTTAATTGCTGTTGCAGCTTTCGGTTTGGCGACCTACCCGGCATGGTTCTTAGTTTCGAAAAGTAATAAAAAACGCAGAGACCATATCTCTAGCTTGTTTTACAAAAGTAACCACGAAGTTGAAATAGTCGACGGAACCATGAAGTTAATAAACAGAGCGAACTATGCAAGTGTAACTCAAATACACATATTGGATCGCAAACTTGGATTATTCGCAAGCTCATAGACATCACTATACCTCCAAGCTAATTTTGCTGCTTTTGGTAGCCTCTTGTTTATTAGGAGGCTTGCTTTTAGCGCCAATGGACGCTCTTGGCCAACTATTGGCCTCTATTACTATCCTAATCTTCATCTCGCTTTGTAGTAAAGAAGCGCTCCATACTCAGAAATACCAACATTTATTCCGTATCTTTGCCCTCGTTTTAGCAATAGCACTTAGCGTACGATATTTGTTATGGCGGGGTATTTATACACTCACCTATTCAGATATTTTATCGATGATTGCAGTATGGCTACTGTTCGCAGCAGAAATATATGCTGGTATCACTTCGGTATTGGGCGCTATCGTTAATGCTTTCCCGTTGAGTAGGCCATTGCTCTCACTAGATGGTATGGATAAGGCTACGCTACCAAGCGTAGACGTTATGATTCCGAGTTATAACGAAGATGAAGACATATTAGAGGTCACAATTCGTGCCGCACAAATGTTGGACTACCCAAAAGATAAGCTTCATATTCATCTGCTTGACGACGGTGGTACAGATCAGAAAATCAACGCGGATAACCCTATCTCGGCAGCGTCAGCAAGACAGCGTCGACAAGACTTACAGTCACTTTGTTCGCGCTTAGGTATTACCTATCACACTCGGGCGAAAAATGAGTTTGCTAAGGCGGGCAACGTTAATAGTGCAATACAAAATACAACGGGAGATTTGATTGTAATCCTCGATGCTGATCACGTGCCTACTTCTGATTTTCTCGACAGAACTGTCCCTTGGATGCTTAAGAACGAAAAAGTGTTCTTGGTGCAAACGCCTCACTTTATGGCGAACCCAGACCCAGTAGAGCGCAATTACTTTTCAGCGTTTACGCGCATGCCTTCAGAGAACGACATGTTCTATGGCACTATCCAAAAAGGGCTAGATTATTGGGGCAGTTCGTTTTTTTGTGGGTCAGCCGCATTAATGCGTCGAAAGCATTTGGACTTAGTTGGCGGTATTTCTGGTGACTCTATTACCGAAGATGCCGAAACCGCGCTAGACCTGCATAAAATGGGCTATGAGTCTGTGTATGTTGACAGACCTATGGTAAGCGGGCTTGCTCCTGAAACCTTCGATGCGTTTATTCAACAGCGTATGCGTTGGGCGCAGGGAATGACGCAAATCTTACTACTTAAAAAACCTTTTAAAGCGGAAGGTCTGAAGTGGTACCAGCGGGTGGGCTACATGAGTTCAATCATGTTTTGGCTGTTTCCTTTCGCCCGCATTATCTTTTTATTCATGCCTTTAGCATATCTTGTGTTCGGGCTTCAGGTTTACCATGCCTCTATACTAGAGATATTCGCATTTACATTACCCCACGTAGTTGCAACCTATATGATCTCAACAATGCTCTTTGGGCGAACGCGATGGCCCTTGGTATCCGAGCTTTACGAAATATTGCAATGCGCATTTACATTAAACGCACTGGTGAAAGTTTTCTTAAAGCCTCGAGCGCCATCTTTTGTCGTTACGCCAAAAGGAGAAAGCTTAGAGAAAACCTTTGTATCGCCGCTTTCCAATGTTTTTTACTGGGGAATACTTCTTATTACCTTCGCGCTAGGGTGCGGAGTTTATAAATTAATAACTGAACCACTAACCCGCGAGCTTACGGTAGTCGTATTGCTTTGGAATGTCTTTAATTTAATTTTGTTGCTGTCAGTGTTGAGTGTTCTACTAGAGCGAAAACAGGTACGCAGCCAAGCTAGGTTGCCAGCCACCAACAGTGTAGTGATTAAAACTAAAAGTGATGAAGCTTGGGTGGGTGATTTAGTCGACCTTTCATTAGGTGGAGCAAGGTTGCGATTGAAAGGTGAAGGGGCATTCGTTCCGGAAAAGGCAACACTTTCGTCATGGAGCCATGCTTTAAATAAGAATGTACATATCGCTATAGTTGTACTGAACTACGATAGCAAATCTAAAATACTAAGAGTGCGTTTTGTTCCCGAAACGGACGAACAAGAAAACGAAGTCATCGCCTTCACTCTTTGTGACAGCTTGCGTTGGTTATCGTTTCAACGTCGTAGAACCAGGCCTATCTCTTACTGGTTTGGAGCTAAACACGTATTAAAAGTTGGATTAAAGCCAGCTTTATTGCATATGCTTGTATTAATAGGCAAATTAGCCGATAGATTAGGTCTGTTACCTAAGTCGGTAAAGGACAAACAATGATTAAAAAATACTTTATGTTCATGTTGTGTTTGTGCGTATCATTCAGCCTCGCGGCCCAAACCGATACTTACAGGCTAACAGAGTTTTTCGGCGGCGACGAAACCCTGCGCCTTCAAGGCAAAGCCGCAACGCTAGATATACCTATACCTCTTAGTTCAGTTACAAAAGTAGACAGTGCTCGACTGCGGTTAGAAGTATTGAGCTCCCAAGCGTTGATCAAGAAACGCTCTCAACTTTATGTTAGGTTCAACAACGCGACTATCGGTCAGGTGGCTTTTGACCCTCAAAGGCCGTCTTTAGTATCTGAGATAGAAATACCCAAGTCTCTTTGGCGAGAAGGCTTTAATTCACTGACGTTAGCCGTAAGCCAGCACTATGCCGAACAGTGCGTAGATGGCAGCGCACCGGAACTATGGAGTGAAATCAATGCCTATACGTCAACGTTACAATTAGAAACATCAATTGATAACAAACCTTTTAAATTAGAAGGTTTAAGCGGTTTCTTTAATCCAGGTATTGGCGGACAGCGAGACGTACAGCTTTACACAGCCCGTGAAATCGAAAGCGAGCTAAAGCAACAAACTCTGCCCTTAGTGGCACAAGCTTTAGCGCTTAGAAATCAATACCAACCATTAATTGTAGAGCACGATACCTTCGATGACGGTTATGTGTTGCCCCAACTAAAAGAGACTGAGAATACCTATTGGGGTGAGGAAAACGTAGCGCGTTATGAACGCACTGCTTGGTATTTGGAACGAAAAGAAAAGCAGCCCGTTCACGTATTGATTGGCACCGTAGATGCCTTATCTCCCGTTTTGTCTGATGAAGTAATAAACGAAATTGGCGGCGCATTTTTGAAAACCCAGCGAACGCCAGCATTTGTTAAAGATGGTGAAGTAATTGTACCGGCGAGCTATCGGCTTATCGTTAGTGGTACTACACCAATTGAAGTGCTTGAAGCTGCAAAAGCACTGGCGGTAATGGATGACGCTATCAATCCAGTCTCTCAAGTCACCATACTATCCCAAACTCAGATGAAGGCAGACACGCTTCAACGCAATTTTGTGCTGGCTCCTGATAATCATTACACGCTGCAGGATTTAGGCGTGCCTACATCGCAATTTAGAGATGAAGGCACCTTCAACAAACGAGTATCGTTTAGATTACCTGCTGACTTTTACGTACCAGAGAATGCCAGTGTTAACTTGTTCTTAGATTTTGGGTATGGCGCAGGTTTCGGGCCTGGCTCAGTAATGAATGTGAGCGTGAATGATGAATTAGTCCACGGCCTAGCGCTTAATAATGACAACGGCCAGTCGTTTAGAGATTATCAACTTAGGGTGCCAGCGCGATTTTTTAAAGGAGGCATCAACAATGTCGACTTTGATTTAAGTTTACGCGCGCCACTTGCAGGAGTGCCCTGTGATGATGTTTCAGGTAAGCATTTAGTCTTTCAGCTGGCAGATTCTTCTGCTATCGAGTTTCCAGATGCAGGAAATGTTGCCGTGCAGCCGAATTTGGCGTTATTGTCTGAAACTGCCTACCCGTTTGCACGATTTAAGTCGGCACCTGTTTCCACAATTGTCATTCCATCAGATAGCTACCTAGGTACCGCGCTAACGCTAACGGCTAAACTTGCACAAGTTGCACAAATTCCTTTATTAAACCTGCAGATAAGAGAAGAAAATATCGTTTCTACCGATGGCTCAGCTATTGTTTTAGGCACGCCTGAAACCCTCTCGCAAATTGAGCAAAGCGAATTTAGCACTGCGATAGAGGCGACTAAACGTTGGTCTTATCGATTGCAAAATAATTTGTACAACCGCATACGTACACTTACAGACGACATGTCTTTCAAAGCAATGCGTGTAGATGGGCATACAGTACAAGAAAGTGATTTAGGTGAGCAGGCAGTATTGACCGCCCAAGAGCATCCTACTTCATCTCAAACGGATACCATGTTCATTATTGCAGCACAAAGTCCTGAACTGCTTCAGGCGAGAGTTGCCGACCTGGTTAGTTTGTCAATGTGGGGGCAAATGGCTGGCGACTTCTTTGCTTGGAAAAATGCTCTATCACCATCATTGGTCATGCAAGTTAGCGATAAATATGAGGTAGGGGCAGGTGATGATAATTGGCTGTATTTGCGACTATGGCTTTCTAACAACCCCTGGTATTGGCTCATAGGTTTCGTTGCTATTGTGTTTGTGGTCAGCCTGTTTATATATTTACTATTGAAACGCAGAAACAAACAAGTACAAGACTCATGGTAAATATACACAGCCTTATCAGAGCAATATTTTTATTGGGTATCACGCTTTTGTTAATGTCGTGCTCTACTGAAGAAGATAGCGAATTTAAGTCTCAGTACATTGCGTATAAAGCGCTGTTTATTGATGGTGGGCGGGTAGTCGACACCGGAAATGATGAGGTATCACATAGCGAGGGGCAGGGGTACGGTATGCTCTTCGCCGTTGCCGCAAACGATAAAGATACCTTTGACGCACTGTGGCATTGGACTAAAAGCACGTTAATGCGTGACGACAGTTTGTTTAGTTGGCGTTATCGCCCTTGTGTTGATAATTCAGCTTCTTGTATTGATGACCCTAATAACGCCTCTGATGGCGAAATTCTTATCGCATGGGCGTTACTGCGTGCGCATGAACAGTGGGGTGTAAGCACGTATCTGGAAGACGCTAAAGCAATTGTGGGTGCTGTCGAACAGAAGTTGTTGATAACTAACACCAACAGCGTTGTATTATTACCAGGTGAGTACGGATTTACGTCCGAACAAGCAGGCAAGGACAGTTTGCAGTTAAATTTGTCTTACTGGATTTTTCCCGCTATCACTGATTTGGCGGGAATATCCGCTACGCCCGAACGCTGGGAAAGCCTCTATAAGTCGGGCTTAGCTTTGCTGTCTAAAATGCAATTCTCTTCTTATAAGTTGCCAAGTGACTGGGTGCGTTTTACGCCTAACAATACGGACTCAGACAATAAGGATATTGGCACAGTAAGCCTAGATAACGTGATATCGCCTGAATTCGGATTTAATGCGATCCGCATCCCACTGCAGCTTTCATGGTCACCGCAATTTCGAAAAAACACTCAGTTAGCCGAAGAGTTACTAGCGCCATATTATGCATGGTGGGCTGTTACACCTACGCCAGCTACCGTAAACTTGTTAAATGAAAAGACCGCTGAGTACGAGATGTCTGAAGGTATGAAGTCGGTTCAGATTGCAGTAAACAGCCTTATGAGATCAGAAGCGCAAGAAAAGCCTGAGTGGCCCTCAATCGACCGTAACATGGATTATTACTCTGCAAGTCTAACGCTGCTTTCCATGTTAGCGGTTTTGGATAACGCATCGTGAAAGAAAGATTTACACGCACGTCACTTTGTCTAGCCATCGGCGCATTACTCACATCGTTTGGGCCGACGCAGGCGTACGGCCAAACTAAAACAACCTACAAAGAAAAAGATCTAGGCATACTGCCGGTACAACAAGAACAACCTGATTTAACCGGGCTTTGGTATCACATTAACGAACGACAGATTAAGCTAGCGAACGAAGAATTTACGCGTTTAAAGGCTCGTTACCCCCAGTGGAAGGTGCCGGAAGAAGTCGAAGCTGAGCTTAATAGAATTAATGGCCGAGTTAAAGGCACTATTAAGACTGTAGTTTCAGTGCCGAGAGTAGATAAGTCAGGTAAACCTGAGGCTGATTCTAGGCCCAATGATTCGCTCGAAACGTCTCAAAAACAGGTGGCCAAACCTGCCTCAGAAGCGCTTCCATTAGAAAGGTTTGCGCAATTAACGCCTAAAGCTAGAGCGACAACGCCAAAGCAAAAAATAGAAAGGCTTATTGCGTTAAGCAATCAGTTAAAGCGCACTGACTTTTACTTGCTCATGGGGTGGACTGCTATAGACAAAGGCATGTTAGAGGTTGCTAACCAACAGTTTACCGCAGCCTTGCAGTTGGCTGATCAAGATATTGATAAACAATCAGCGCAGCAAGGTTTAAACAGTGTGAGGGGAATTAAACTCCAGCAGGCATTGTCGCTTCGAGATACGACATCCTTGGCACAGTTATTCAAATCTGACACCAGTGGCTACACGAAAGAAGTGCTACAAGGTGCGGCGTGGCAACAATACGATTTAAAAAATTATGACTTTGCCGAAGCGCTGTTTAGTTTAGTCGAAGATAACGAAGGCAGATATCTGGCACTTAGCGCACAAAGCAGTGATCTTGCCAAGCAAAACGCTTTCGATTTGGCGTGCAGTATTGATACTGAGGTATTCATTAAACGCTGTGCAGATGGCTTGGCTAGTCGACAGGCCCAGTTTTACGATACAAGGCGTTACAAAGAAAGTATACAAGCTGGCGAAGCCCTTGAACGCTTGCGGCCTTTAAGCATAGAGGAACGTGCGTTAATTGGCTGGGCTGCAAAAGAAATACAAGACATATCCACCGCAACGTCGGCGTTCGAGCAAGTGCTATCGAAAACGCCAACCAATACGGTTATTGCGAATGAATTGGTTTCATTGAATCAAAGTAATGACGCTACATTAAATCGCTTGGCCTTAAAATACGGCGCAGTAAAAAGCATTTTGCAAGCGCGTAATACGCGAAACGCGTGGCCTAGAAAACAATTTTGGTTAGCTTATCAAAACGACGATTCACAAGCGGCTACCGCACAAACTAAAGATGGCTTAAGTGCAGTTTACGGTATGAATACCCGCAGTCGAAGTGGTGGCGAGGGGCTTGGTAACTTTGATGTACTGTCACAATACATCGGTATTGGCAGCGGTTATAAAAACTGGCTTTGGCAAGTTTCATTAGACTATAAGCAGTTCTACAGTGGTTCTCCTCAAGTTGGTGATTGGTTCGGAGACAGGCAATTAGATACTGAATCTT
The DNA here is from genome assembly GCF_027563165.1 of Alteromonas sp. PRIM-21. Taxonomy (NCBI): domain Bacteria; kingdom Pseudomonadati; phylum Pseudomonadota; class Gammaproteobacteria; order Alteromonadales; family Alteromonadaceae; genus Alteromonas; species Alteromonas sp. PRIM-21. The sequence goes on from NZ_JADOEK010000011.1 coordinate 122,346, forward strand.
TGGGCATAAGCGGTTTTGAAGACACAGGTGTTCGCGCTGAAGCCTACTATCAAGCGCCAGACTTTAATTTTTACGCGAATTTGGAATATGGCATGTTCGATCAACCTGTTGGCGCAAAAGTCACTGGGCAAATATCAGCAGCTAAGTTTCTATCTCGCACAACAGTTGCAGCTACTCTCTTTAGAAAAGAAAAAGAAGACAGTCTATTAAGTCAGACCGGAACGCTCTATGCCAACCGTGATCAAACATGGGGCTATGTGATAGAAAGTGGTGTTCGTGGATTAGTTGCCCATTCCATAGCCGACAATATGTCGGTTGCGGGAACTGCGCAGATAAGCCGATTAGAAGGCGAACTCGTTGCTGATAACAGCGCGTTATCACTTCGTGGTGACGTGAGTTACGACATAGCTGATAAGGTATCTTCTCGCCTTGATTATTGGCGTTTAGGACCGTTCTTAAGCTATACAAGCTATGACAAAAACTTAAGTGGTTTTACAGTAGGCAACGGGGGCTACTTTAGCCCGAGTCAGTTTGTCAGTATCGGCGGCTATTCTGAATTGCTAACCCTAGAGGCACTCAACTGGCAGGTTAAGCTGCGCAGTTCACTTGCGCTCTCTCGTGTTAAACAAGACGATGATCTGCGCTTTCCGATTGGACAAGAGTACTCTAGTGTAGAAGAAGGTGTTTCTCTTGGAGAAAGCACAGACACAGGTTTAAGCGGCAATTTTATGGCTGAAGGTCAATATCGTATCGACCACAACTGGATTGTGGCTGGCTATATTGGAAAAGCGTTTGCGGTCGAATATCAAGCGTTTGAAGCGGGTATTCAAATAAGATGGCGAGAAGGGAAAGGTACTGGTGTAACAAGTGATGAGCTTTTGCTGTCTTCACCAAGATTAAGCGGCTTTGCTTTGTAAAGCCGCTTTCATCAAAGACCAAGTAATCCTGTTTAGACCTTGCTAACTTGTCGACGCCTAACCAGCATGAAGCATCCTGCGCCAAATAAAAGGGCGATTGAAGCGGGCTCACTGACGTTAATAGCGCCAAACTGGTAGTTATTAATTTGGCCTGTTGGCGCGTTGTAGGTTTGGCCTTGGTCATTAACTAATTCCACAAGCGGCGTGACCAAACTATTGGCAATCACGTTGCCATCTACGTGACCATTATAAAAGCTTAGCTCTGCATATGGCGCCAAGACACTACCTTTTACGCCAACACTGTGCAGGGTTAAATCTTCAGCATCAACAAAATTAAACAAAATATTGTTAGTGTAAAGCCCATCGTGACGTTGGCCTATGTTGTTATCGTTGTCTCTATACTGGCCATTTTCTGTAAAATATTCGTTTTCCTGCGTAAATGCAGTATTGAAGAAGCCAGTATTAAACAGCTCTACCGTATCCCCATACACATTGATAATGTTATAGCTGGTGGTAGAGAAATCGTAAACAATGTCTTTGTCGGCAGCACTGAACCAGTCAGAACTAATCGAATAGATATTCACATCATCGGAGCCAGAAAATACGATGGTGTCGAGAGTATCGATATTACTGTCATTACAACTGACTAACGCATTTGGGTCTGAAGCGTCGGTACAGGTCAGTGTTGTTGTTCCATTTACGCTCATCGAAGCAAAGTCTTGAGACTGCGCCGTTACTTCATTAGCGATGGAATTAAAATCGAGATTGTCGACGTTTACTGTATTACTAGAAGACTGCACAGCACTTCCCGTATAGCCAGCGTTGTCCACAGTAAGCGTTGTACCGTAGGTTATCGAACCATTTACACCCGCTTCACGGATGGTAACGGCTTGTTCAGACTGGATATCGCCGTTATTAACGCCTGCCTTCTCTAATGTCACGTCACCTTCACTGAATATACCGCCGTTTTCCACACTACCGTAGGTTACAGTGGTAGTACTGCCACTGTTTAATGCTCCATCGAACATTACGCCATTCGCAGTAACCATTCCTGAAACTGTGGTTTGTCCTGCGTGAACATGGCCTCGGGTGTAACTAAGATCGCCACCTACGTAAAGCGCACTAGAGGAAAGATCGGTAGGGAGTAGAAGACCTACATCAAAGTCTTCAACCGTTAGGTTTCCACCTACGGCTAACGAGCCTTCAACGTCAGAACGCTCACCTTCGTAATCTTCAAAGATGAAAGCGTTGTAGTTAAACGCTTCGCTTAATTCAATTTTTGCCGCAGACACCTGGGGTGCTGACATTACCGCTGCAACTACAGCAGTGTAAATAAGTTTTTTGTGCATAATGGCTCCAGTGACATCAGAGTCTGGAACCGAGTTTCAACATGGTTTATCCAGACACACCGAATGGTACGATCTGAACAAAATTCGCGCGATAGCACAAGAGATACTTTGGTATAAGAGAGGATACGAAAAAGCCACCCGAAGGTGGCTTTTACTTAATTTGTATTTGATTAATAAAGCGTTTTAGCTGCTCTTTTTAACCAAAACAGATACTTTGTCGATACCAGCAATTTTAACTTGGTTCATTACTTCAACTACTGTGCCGTGCTCGCTGTCTTCGTGAGCCTGGATAGCAGCAGAATCAGTGTTGTTTTCTGCTAGGTATGTTTGCGTGTTCGCAACCACACGACGAATATCAACCTCACGGCCACCCATCGTGATAGTGCCGTCAGCAGCAATACGAATAGAAAGCGCTTTAGAAGGCTTGTCGTTTTTCGCTTGATTGTCTTCTGGACGGTTTACGTCTAAACCTTTCTCTTTCACGAACGAGGTCGTTACGATGAAGAAAATCAACATGATGAACACAATGTCCAACATGGGGGTCATATCAATCTGAGCCTCGTCTTCAGCCGAGGTATGCTTCTTTCTTTTCATCTCGTCTTCTTTCTTCTGTTACGTTCGAGCCATTTAGTATACTGCTTGTTACAAAAATATACAGACTTTTGTATAAAAACAGTGTGCTCATTAACACTTGTTGTTGAAAAAATACTCAGTTTCACGGTAATAAAACAACAAACTAAGTTTGTTTGCGTGAAATAGCGACACCTAATTGGTAAAAATACAACATCAATGCCTGATTGAGTGATGTACGCAAGTTACCATGAGGGTAAATGCCAAGTCTAGCTTCCGTTGACTTTTTTGTACCTTGCACTAAGAACGCATTTTTGATCTCGTGATCTTGAATGCAGGCTTCAAATGCGCGGGCGGCCATCTCCTGAGGCATAGCATAATAATACATTTTTAGCGCGCGATCAGCTTCTACGGATCGCACAAAGTACTCATTTGGCCTTTTTTGATCATTTAAAAACAATAACGAGAAACAATCGCTCAATTTTTGATTCAAAGGGTGAGCGTTCATTGGCGCATTATCCAGCCACGCCTGCGTGGCGAAACTTCCAGCGGCAACGCCGTCGAACATACGAGGAGCAATGTAGTGATCAAATGCGTGAAACCACTCGTGGGCTAGAGCTCCCGCTCCTGCGTTTTTTGCTAGCGCTAGCTGTCTTTTCGCACTGTTGTAGTGGGCGCTACTGTGCTTTTGTCCCCCACTGCCAAAAGCAAGGGATAGAGAGCCGTTTAAAGACAGCACTTGCTCATTAATATTAAGGATCGCAACCAGATCGTACAGGGCGTCAAAAAACAAATTGGCAGCGATCTGTTGTTCTTCCGCAGTCACCCATCTGCCAACCGTGATCGTAGCGAAATTAAACAGTTTGCGTATATCTTGAAACGATACGTCGGCACCGTCTCGGTGGCTAGGGCCGTTGCGATAGAATTGCTGATGAAGACGGCCTTTATTTTCCAACGCTGATATCCAAATGTATTAGGTAATTAAGCCATCGAGACCAATAGTTGCTCACACCAAGCTTCAATGCGGGCATCGGTTTTGTCGTATTGATTTTCATCGTCAAGAGACAGGCCGACAAACTGGGTTTTATCTTCGGTTAACGCTTTAGAGGCGGTAAACTCGTAGCCTTCGTTAGGCCAGTAACCCACAATATTACAACCTGAAGGCATTATTGCATCGTGAAGCATGCCCAATGCATCTTGAAACCATTCGCCGTAACCTAGCTGATCGCCAAGGCCGAATAGCGCAATGGTTTTACCTGCTAAATTTAGGCCGTGGACCTCTTCCCAGTGAGACTCCCAATCTTCTTGCAGCTCGCCAAAATCCCAAGTAGATATTCCAAATATAATGATGTCGTATTCGGCTGTGCGCGTCAGGTTAACATCTTTAATGTTGTGAAGGTCAACAATGTCTTCGTCAAAAAGGCTATTGAGCTGCGCTTGGATTTTTTCTGCCGCCATTTCGGTATAGCAGGTTGTTGAGCCGTAAAATAATCCGATGGACAGTGCGCTATCACTCATTAGATACCTCTTTTGAACTAATCGTCTTTAGAAGCTGGGAATTCTACCTCTTTACCGTTGCTCAACAAAGCTTTGCACTGAACATCGGCGTTTTTCTGTGAAATTTTTAATACACCGATGGCGCAGCCGTTGAATAATTCGCCATAACCCTTGCTAGGTTCCCGTGCTTTTACCGACATATTTCGACGTCTTGTGAAAAGGTTCAGAGGTGACTTGGAGCGATAAAGCACGCGGTTCAATCTATCTAGCCACTTAATGAGTCCATCCGGGAACGCGTTTTTCAATCCGCTGCAGGTGAACTGAGTAATATGGGGGCTGTTTCGCCTAAAGCGTAAACGCACATCGTACACAAAGGAATAGTGCACATCGCCCGACAAGATAATGAATTCAGGCGGGGTCTTGTAGTGCCTGAATATGTTTAACATGACGTTGGCAGTACCTTTATGGGCCATCCAATTTTCTGCATCAACAGTGAGCGCCTTGCCAAAAAACGTAAATATTTTTTGAATGGCCTCAATAACTTTAACCCCATAGATAGGGGCAGCAGAGACAACGATGACAGATTCTTTGCCAATAATAGAATGCTGGAAATCACACAGCGCTTCCCAATCCATTAAGCCCGAAGGCTTGTTCATATTTGATTCACTGCGCCAGCGCTGTGTTCGCGTGTCTAATACTTCAATAGGAGGCGTGGTATCTAAGCGGTAATGCCATTGATCAAAATCTAAAAGATCGTCTATAACTTCATCGTGTGCAGTGAAGCCTTTTTCACTTATCGATTCGTGTACTTTTGCGATCAGCGGCGCGACTTTTTTAGGCGCATTGCCCCAGCCTTGGCATAGCAAGTAGCCAATGAGAGCATTGCCGATCATGCGTTTTGATAAAGGGTTGCTATAAACTTCTTGTTCCCAACCACGAGTTAAGTTCCAATCGTCAGTAACATCGTGATCGTCAAAGATCATATAAGTAGGAATGTGCGCTAGTGCTCGGCGTACCTGGGGTAATTGCTTAACGAACCCGGTAAGCGCGTCATTCTCTTTATCGAAAATGTTTGAGTACTTTTCTGGGATCCCATTTTTATCTATGGATACATTAGTCCAAAGCGTATCGGACCACACCAGCAAATACATAGCGAGGATCTCTGCACTTCCAATTAAATGGTTTTGTGCATTTACCGACGTAAACACAGGCTTTTTCTTGGCGCCAAAGAAAATTGAAGATAGTACCGTGTTGGTCGCTATTTGTGGCAGAAGCTGTTCACGTTCATAAAACCCAAATTCATGGGTTGCAAGTTCACTTGTATTGCCCACCACTGCGCCCTCAAGCGCTTCGTGGTAAAGGCCTAAACGCTCTATCACACTGTGAATTGCTTTAAGCATAGGGCCAGCGACATCATCTGCGTAAATTTGATCCCCCGTCATCAACAAAAGATCGGGGAAATTCTTATCTTTTTCAAACGCATTCTTATGAAGCACGTCAACCTGCGCCAGCGCATCATCTTCGTGAAAGTGGGGCTTGCGGCAAGAGCCGTGTAAAATAGTTTCGGGTGTTTCGGTGTAGTGAAAGCTTGGCGTAGATTGACCATCGTAGAGTATTGCGCGCTGTTCTTTTTCCCATGCGGCTTGGGCAGACGAATCGTCAAATAACAGTTGATAGCTAATTCGCGCTTTGTCTTTAAAAGGATCAGCGGCGTAAAAAGAGATTAGGTGGATGAAAGCATAAGAGCCTACGCGTACAGTTTCACTCTGACACTCACCTGCTATAGTCTGGTCACAGGCAGACAGTTTCAGTTGTGGTGCTTCGGCGTTACTAGTGACTACCCATATATGGCTTTCAGTAGACGTCACTTTTCTAACTATTGGCCCTGCAATGACTTGGGGCAAGTGCTGCGTAGGAATGGCTTTCTCCTTCAATACTTAATTTGCTAGCTAAAACCTTTTTTTGCACCTAGATTGAGGCGCTTTACGTTCTTGACTGTGTTTTACAGATACAAAGGCAGTCGCTAATGTAAATAACCGCTATAACCTTACTCTTTTTTGTGCATAAACGGTATGCTCTATATACTCCCTTACAATTTTTTCAGTTTTAGCTTCTGCTCTCGCTCTAGTGAGTAAAGAGAGGACTTCATATTATGCTTAAATATTTAACTGCCACCGTTTTAACCGCGATGCTGGTCACCGCATGTAGCGAGCCCAAAGATGTCATTATTAGCCCAGAACCTACCGATTTGACAGAAACAACGGTAGGGAAGTGGATCCTCGATGAATCTGGAAAAGTGATGTTTGACCCCCAAACATCAGGGCTAGTGGTGTTAGACGGACAGCTAGTAACCATTGCAGATGCAAGCGCGGATGTTACGCAGCAGTTGAAGTTACATAGCATTTCACCTGACACGGCAACGCTAAGCGCGTCTAGTAAACGCTTTTCATTCTCAAGGAGCGTGCGTCGAAGCTGCTTTTATGGCTACTTAAGCGAACGGCCAGATTTAGAAGCGTTAGCGGTAGACCCTAGAGATGCTAATGTCATCTATACCGTCACAGAAGACGCTACCCGTACTGGCGCCTTAAGCCCTCGTTGTGAAACCAAGTACGAAGATACAGGCTCTACAGATTACCCAACCCTATTGGTTAAATTAACCCGCAAGGGCAATGGTGATGTTGAAATGTCAGAAGTACGTCCACTACAATTTCCGAAAGAGTTCGAAGTAGGGAACTTCCCCAATGACGGCATTGAAGGCCTCACTATGGCAGAAGACGGCACTTTGTATTTGGCGTTAGAAAAAGACAAAGCGGGACAGCCACGAGTCTTTACATTGTCTGTCGATAAAGACTTTTTCTCATCGAGCGATTTTGCAACCGTGAGCGAACCAGACCTACAGCTTCCTTCGTTTACCTCTGGTAATCACCCCATAAATGGCTTGGCTTTATATACGCACTCAACAGGCGCATCATATTTATTTGGCGCTGCAAGAAACGACAATGAATTATGGGTAATTGATACCACTGGCAGCAAGCCAACAAAGCGCATTCCCATTATTTTTGATGTTGCCAGTGACCAGAGTTGTGAACAGTACACAATGGATAATTCATCAATGGAAGGGTTAGTCACTATTGATAGTACGCTATGGATAATTAACGATCCGTGGGAAAAGAATTACATGAAAAATGCGACATGTGAGGCGCATAAGACGCGCTATGAAGATTTAGCACCGTTACTGTTTCCGATAGAAATCAATGACGTTTGGTTTGATTAGCGTCTATCTACTCAAGATGACCTTAAAACCGAAAAAGGGTTGCTACCAAGCAACCCTTTCGTTTTTAGCCAACCTGTAAACGCCGCTAAAAAAGCTGACTTTACTTATGCATCGCTGCGAAGGCGAGAAGCAAAAGTCTTTTTGAATTTTGCAAGCTTAGGTGCAACCACCATAGAGCAATACTGGTTCTGCGGATTGTTTTTGAAATAATCCTGATGATAGTCTTCGGCGTCATAGTAGTTATTCACGGCTACTATTTCAGTGACTACCGGGTCGGGCCAAATTTCTTCTTCTGTGATTTGTGCAATAATTTTTTCAGCTTCCGCTTTTTGTGCATCGTCGTGATAGAAAATTGCGCTGCGATACTGAGTACCCACATCATTACCCTGTCTGTTTAGCTGAGTAGGATCATGTAGCGCGAAGAAAATCTCTAGAATTTCACGGTAGCTGATGTTGTCTGCATCAAAGGTTACTTGTACCACTTCTGCATGACCAGTGCTTCCCGTACATACCTCTTCATAGGTTGGATCGGCTTTTTCACCTCCAGCATAGCCAGAAATTGCTTTTTCTACGCCTTCGACAGTGTTGAACGCGGACTCGATACACCAGAAGCATCCGCCTGCTAAAGTGGCCACTTGTAAATTTGCCATAATAAAACCTCTCTTAATCTTTGCTTGTAGTGTGGGTGCCCCTAGGTCACAACACAAGTCATCCAAGCGTGTTTTTTTATCGTATAAACGAATATTAAATAAGAATAACGTGCGACGGCTTAAAACGGTTTTAAACTGCACACGATAAGAGCACTCATAGTGCGCGGCAAACGCGATGTATTCTTTGTTTTTTCCATGTTTGCATGGGCGAAATCGTCTTTTAAGCGATAAGTGTCTTATGTGGCAGAGGTAGGTAGAAGTGATTATTTTTTATGATGGTTATTGCCCCTTGTGCATAGCCGAAATGCGTCATTTACGCAAAAGAGACAAGCATAACAAACTCACCCTGGTCGACATCCAGGCCCCTGATTTTGCAACTCGCTATCCTGCCATGGATTGGCATGCGCTTAACGCCAGAATTCACGGACTTCGCGAGGATGGCACCCTAATTACCGGACTTGATGTTACCCATGAAGCGTGGAAGGCAGTAGGTATGGGCTGGATTTATGCTCCGCTTCGCTGGCCTGTTATTCGTTATGCCGCCGATGCTTTCTACAATGTATTCGCAAAACATAGATATACCATTTCTTACCTTTTAACGGGAAAAAAACGCCAGTGCGACCGCTGTGTACCAGGAGAGCCGAATGGAAAATAACGTACTTATAGTGGGCGCATCTGGCGGTATAGCGTCTGCGCTTATAGAACAATATCGCAGTGCAGGCGCAAAGGTGTTTGCAATAAGTCGTGCAGCTGCATCTGAAAGTAACAACCTAGAGAATGTTTCGTATCATCAAATTTCTGAACAGGATGATAAGCACATTAGCGGCTTTGTAAAACAACTCGCTGAGCAAGGCGTTGTGTTAAATACGGTAGTAATAACAACCGGTTTTTTGCATAACGAAAACGATGGTATTCACCCCGAAAAACGCTTAGAAGATGTCAGTGAGGAAGCCCTGACAGCGTACTTTGCGACAAACAGCATTATTCCCTCTATATGGCTTAAGCATTTGGTCAATGTTATGAGTAAAGAAGGGTCTACCCTTGTTTGCCTAAGCGCGAGAGTAGGGAGCATATCAGACAACGGGCTTGGCGGATGGTATGGCTACCGTGCATCGAAAGCCGCGCTCAATATGTTTGTTAAAACAGCATCGGTAGAGTACAAGCGCAGATTAAAAGACGTCATGCTGGTATGCTACCACCCAGGTACTGTTGATACAGGACTGTCGAAGCCATTCCAAAAAAATGTAGCCGCTAAAAAACTCTTTACACCAGAGTTTACTGCCAAACAACTTGTTCACCACCTTTCAGCGCTTGATCGGGACCAAGCTTGCCATTTTATTGACTGGAATGGTGAAGTGGTAACTTGGTGATACGGTCTATCATCGTTTCAGCAAGTTCAACATCAAGACTTTTTATTTCACTGCTGTTACCATGCTATTTTGGGAATGGTGCAGCGTATTGATACGCCCATAGAGGTAGCAATACAACGCGTTGACGCCACACGTGAGTCATAACAACAAACGCCATCCTAATAATAAATAATACCAGTTCGCTCGGCTTGATTCCGACGAGAATCAAGAACGAACAACAAGTACAAATTGTGAGTGCAAAAAAGTGATTGTTTTATACAAGGCTAATTTGTATGTCGCAAGGCGTGACAAGCGAACTGTTATAACAATAACTCAACAAGAGGAATGGATATGAGCGGGGCCAGAGAACAGTTCGGATCGCGCATAGGTTTTATATTGGCTGCTGCAGGCTCTGCAGTGGGCATTGGTAATTTGGTGGGTTTCCCTGTCGGTGCAGCTAAAAACGGTGGTGGGGCATTCCTTTTAATGTACGCCATTTTTGTTTTTGCCATTTGTCTACCGGTTATGCTGGCAGAGATGTCAGTGGGCCGCCATGCTAAAAAAGACCCGTTAGGCGCATACAGCGCTATCAGTGGTAACGAAAAGAAGTGGAAACTCGCAGGCTGGTTCGCGATTGCCACGCCGTTTATGATTGCCGTTTTCTATATGGTTATTACTGTATGGCTTTTTGGCTATTTATTTGAAGCAGTTAGCGGAAACTTAGACAAACTAGCAGACCCCAATACCTTTGGGGTGTTTATTAATTCAGAGTCTATTTTCGTCTACATGGCTGCTGTTGTTGGTGTGGTTTACCTTATTCTTCAAGGTGGTGTAAAAGAGGGGATAGAAAAAGCGGCGAAGCTGCTTATGCCAGCACTTTTCGTAATGCTTATCGGCCTTGTTATCTTCGTACTAACCCGCGAAAATGCAATGGCTGGTGTTGAGTTTTATATTGTTCCTGATTTTTCAAAAATTACGGCGCAAGTGGTCAATGGCGCATTGTCACAAGCCTTTTTCTCACTATCGCTGGGTATGGGAATTCTTATCACCTACGGTAGTTACATCGATAAACGTGCGGATGTACCAAGCGCAGCAAAGCTTGTTGCATTAACCGATACCGCAGTGGCTTTTACCGCTGGTTTAATGATTCTTCCTGCCATATTCTCTTTTAACCCAGATATTAACCCTGATGAGTTAAGTGAATCGTCTGTAGGTATGATTTTTACTTATCTGCCTAGTATCTTTTTAGCACTACAAGACTCCATAGGCTATATGGGCGCTTCGATAGTCGCGAGCCTGTTTTTCCTACTCGTGTTCTTTGCGGCAATTACGTCTCTAGTGTCTATTTTTGAAGTACCAGTCGCAGCACTAATGGACGAAAAAGGCGTGAGCCGTAAATGGGCGCTAGGCTCTTTAGGTAGCATTATGATTGTGCTGGCAATTCTAAGTGCATTGTCGTTTGGTAAAGTTGATATGCTGACGTCATTTATGCACTACGCAGGTGCCGATAAATCGCTGTTTGACGTAATTTACGATGTATTCTACGACACTATTTTGCCGTTAAACGGCCTGCTAATCTGCTTGTTCGTTATTTATCGCTGGAAGAGTGCTAATTTTAATGCTTCTTTGGAAGAAGGCAGTAGCGGCTATAAAGGCAGCTGGTTTGAAAAGTATGTGGATGTTTCGTTGAAAACCTTTATTCCGCTAATTCTACTTGTGATTTTTGTAAACACGGTGGCGGTGAAATACTTTGGTGTAAGCCTGTTCGGTTAATTCACCATACAAAACTAGTGTATTTGCTGTGTGCTAGCAGTAAATTCGGATAAAAAAACGGCGAGCCTGAGGCTTGCCGTTTTTGTTTCTTTTAGCGATTAGCTCTTAATTCATGGCTTTTTGACAACTTATTGGCGAATACATCTCAATGAATCTACAACCGTCTTAGCGAGCCAAGTAAACATACAAGCATAAGCCTTAAAACATGCTATAGGGGTCACCATAGGTAGGCGTAATGTTAAGCCTTTCCCAACTTTGCGCAGCGTCGATAACCTTGCCGCCAGGCTGAGCTTCTGTATCAGAAAAGTGTGGTGTGTCTATACCCATCGCGTTAGCTGCATCTACATAATAAATACCGCGCTTAGGGTGAGATAAACTGCAAAGGTGTATAACGTCGTTTAGCGGTTTGTCGCAAATAATCGAGGTTAACGCAGACACAATGTCGTGCACATGGACAAGGTTAATTCGTTTATTTCCTGCATCTAACTGTCTTCCACTTAATGAACGTGCTGGGTGACGATCTGGACCTACTAAACCCGCTAAGCGAACAATACTGATATTAGTTTGGTCTCGCTTAGACATTAAATGGTTTTCAATAGTCACGTGGGCTTTCGCCGACGCAGTTTGTGGGTTCGTGTCACTTTGTTCCGTAAGGACGTTATTCGTGTCATCGCCGTAAACTGATGTGGTACTGATAAAAATAATGTGCGCGACGTCTGCGCTTAGTGCAGCATCAATAAGTCGCAGCATATTTTCAGTAAATGATTCGAGGTTGGTGTTTCTTCTACCAGGGGGAATATTTAACAATAACGTCGCGTTTTGTAAGTGGCTACATAGTACCGATGTATCATCGCCCAGTGCATATTCTATAGCGGTAACACCCTGTTCCTCTAACGCGAGGCGTTTTTGTTGGCTTCGAGTAGTGCCTATAATATTGACCTTACCTGACAGTGCGCTGCCTACATAGCCGGCTAACCAGCCATAGCCACTAATTACTACATTCTGAGTCATCGATTAAATTCCCCTTTGTTTAGGGCTTAAGAGTACATCAATCGAGGGGCGGATGTCGTTAGTACGCCTACCATTAACTGAAAAAGCAGAAATCTGAAAGAGGTGAAATACTCAAAAGTTAGATAGCGACCGGTATAAAAACTAAAAACCGACTGGTTTTTCAGTCGGTTTTCAAAATAAGTGAAACAGAAAGGTAAGTAGTTTGTTGTAGCGGGGATAGTTCGCTAAATTACTCGACTACATTTTCATTTCGTCGTTGTGGCCGCGTTGCTCCTGGTGATCTCTGTGATCAATATCTAGCAGGTTCAAGTCATCAAGCCCTGATATAGATGCCTGCATTTTACCTTCAGCATAGTCGGCTTTCTTCAGCACTTTACACAAAGCCTCGCCTTTTTCTTCCAGCGAAGCGGCTTGGCTTTCCAAGCGATATTCTAAATCTTCACCCCAGCGCTCCATCTTTTGTTCAAACTCAGACATATCACCACCTTCCCACAGCATTTGTGTGCCAACCGCGATAAGAATTCGGCCCATAGATTCACTGATCAAAGATTCTATTTGTGTTTCAAACTCTTGCTCCCAGCTCTCGTCAAACCAGCCTGGCTCGTCAAATTTCGTAGAATCTACGCGAATATTGCCCGCGTCATCATAAAATGAGGTGTTTAATTTAGTTTCTAGTGAGTTGAACAATTCATTGAAATCATCACCCATTTGGTCACCGCCCAGCAGCTCAGTAAACACTTCAGTTACTGCTACGTTGGCAATTTCCAGTCCTTCACTGGCAATGGTAAGAGTCATAGGAATAGCAATATCAATGTTGTTGTAGTATTCACTTACCCAACGTTGCTGTTCTCTGTCTAGCGAAACTGACTCGCCGTTAATGGTCATATTGTGTTGAGCATCAATGGTCATTACTGAACCGTTGTCCATCTGAACCGTGAGATCGCCTTGGTAATACTGAATATGGCCATCTAGCTCCATGTCGCAGCTGTTGTTCTGAAAGCTTGTGTCATGCGCGAATGCGTGGCCACTTATCAAAGCACTGGTAACGGCAACAGAAAGTAGTAGTTTGTTAGACATTGTTCATTCCTTAATTTAGGTGTGACACATTAACCTTGTTCTAAGCGCTGCGATGGGGTGTAGAGTCACTATCAAATAAACACTAGCGTTATTCGCTGGTATATCTTTACTAGTTTATTAGAGCAATGGCCTTGCCAAAATTTAAAGTTTATATTTTTCAGTGGGTTAAGTTTTGAGAGCGGATTTTTAGAGCAGTCTTTAATTCACTATTTAGTGAAATTGCTAATTAATTAGTAGTTTTGACTAAGATCAATTAATACCAATAGCGATACATTTAAGCCAATCCAAGCATGGTTAAATCTTATTTATTGGTGCATAATACCGCCAATATTTTTAAGGGGTTATCACAATGGCTGATTGGATTAATGCAATTATGTTTGGTGTTGCGCTAATTGCCTTTACGCTAGGGCTAAGCAGCATCGTTATGGGCTTTATGACTGCTAAAGCAGGTGCTGAAGGTATGCAGGAAAAAATCGAGTATGGTTTTTTTGGCGTTACTGGTTTAGTACTTTGCTTACTGATGGCCTACGCACTGGCTTAAGCAATAAGCATTATGAAAAAACCGGCTATTACAGCCGGTTTTTTTTCGCCCTTAAACAACAGTGATGTAAGTTCTACTAGCCGTTGTCATTGCGGCCGTGTTCGCTTTTGTCCTGCGCTTCTCTTGGCGCCTTTACTTATCTTGGTGTATTGGCACTTTCGTCATCAATACGGCGTTGAGCAGGTTCCTGTCGGGCATCGTTTCCTTCAGAGCTGTTAAACACGCTATGTTCACGATGGGCAAGCAAGGATAAGTGCCCATCACGTTGATAAGCGCGTAAGTCGAACAGGTCTAGCATGGCCATGACATGGTCAAAAATATCTGCCTGAACTTTCTCGTATTTAACCCAATCTTTTTGAATACTAAAGCAGTAAATTTCTAGAGGTAAACCGAGCTCATTAGGCGGCAACTGCCTAACCATAAGCGTCAGTTCTTGGTTAATATCTGGGTGTTTACGTATATAAGCCTCTAAATACGCCCTAAAAGTACCAATGTTAGTAAGGCGACGGTTGTTTAACAGATCCGATTCATCAATAGAATAATCTCTGTGATAGGCACGAAGCTCGTTCTTCTTTTTCTCGACATACTCATTGATATAACGAATTTTTGAAAAGCGCTCTAGCATGTCATTGTCGCAAAGCTTGATAGAGTGCACATCGATATATATTGCGCGCTTAATTCTACGACCACCAGACTCCTGCATGCCCCGCCAATTTTTTACCGCTTCAGTGGTAAGGCTATATGTCGGCAATGTAGAGATGGTCTTGTCCCAGTTTTGCACTTTAACGTTGGTCAGGCCTATCTCAAGTATTTCCCCATCTACTTCATACTTAGGCATGGCAATCCAATCGCCCGTATTAAACATGCGGTTGGCGGCAATCTGAATGCCGGCAACAAAGCCTAGAATGGTGTCTCTGAAGATGAGTAGTAAAACAGCTGCAATGGCGGTTAAGCCAGACACAATAAGCAGTGGGCTTCTATCTACAATCAACGAAATACTAAGTAGTATCGTAATGATCGCGAAGGCAAGTTTCGTTACCTGAATAAAGCCTGTAATAGGGGCGCGCCGGGATAGGGCTGAAGCATTGTAGACATCTTCTACCGTGCTTAGCATGGCATACAAAGCTAATAGCCCACTATACAGCATGTAAAGTTGGGCACTCTTTATCATCATTCCGTGTATGACAGCTTCATCGTCAATGAGAACGGGGGTGGTAACGTAAATGAAGAGAGCCGGGAAAAGGTGCATTAAACGCCTAAAGAAGCCGTGTTCTTGTAGCGCGTTATCCCACTTATTATTCGACTTATATACCCAGTTGGCTATTTGAGGACGCACCAGCAGGCGCGCAACCACGTAGATAAGGATTGCTACGAATAGTATAGAGCCTAGAGCAAGCAAATTGTAAAGCGGATCTTCAGTGGTTAAATTAGGAAAAACGTCTTTAACCAAATGAATGAAATGATCGCGTACTGAAGCACTGACTTCCATTATTTACGACTCCAACAGTTTCTTTATACGGTTGTCTTTATTTTCCCACAGAGCATTTAACCAGTTTTGGAAATAAAGACGAAACTCAGACTCAGTGCGTTCTGATTCTTGTTGTAGCTCTGGCACTGGGGTAACGTTTACGTCGATAACGATTTTTGTCATCTGACCGCTTAGCATTGCCATCATGGGGTGACGTTTATTTTCAGGGTAAAGTAGCGAGATATCTAACACGTTAGTAAATAGCTCACCCATAGCTGAAAGCGTGAAAGAAACCCCGCCCGCTTTTGGTGGCAGTAGGTTTTCGTAAGGGCTTTGCTTAGATAAATGCTTTTGGGTTGTGAAGCGCGTTCCTTCCACAAAGTTGATGACGGTAGTAGGAACCGTTCTAAACTTTTCACAATACGCTTTAGTGGTTTCTAAGTCCTTGCCTTTCTTGTCCGGATTTTTTTCCAAATATGCGCGGGTGTATCTATGCATAAAGGGCATGTCGAGCGCCCAAGCGCCTAACCCAACAAAGGGTAACCAGATAAGCTCTTTTTTGAGAAAGAACTTAGGCGCGGGAATGCGGTGTGTGGCAAATTCAATAAGCAGAATAATATCTAGATAACTCAGGTGATTAGCGATAATTAGATACCAACTGTTTTTTGAAAGCTCACCATGAACCGAACACTCAATATCAACCTTATTAAATAGCCTGATTAACAGCACACTAATACGCCCAAAGCTAAACATTAGGGCATGCATAACCTTGTTCCAGGCAGTTCTAATTCTTCCATTTGGTAACAGCAGTTTTACCAAGCCAAGTAGAATAATTAGTCCGCCCCATAGAGCGAGGTTCAGAATTTGCAGCGTGGTGTGCAAAACAAAAATAAAAGGCGCAAGTACTACACGGATCATAATGGTTTCTGAGTTGCGTTAAGTGAATCTAAAAGCTGATCTTTGGCGTGCCATTGTTCATTTAGCCACGTTTGAAAACGGGCGCGAACTTGCGGATCATCAAAGTAACTATCGTTGAATACGCCATTTTCCATAATGTCTTTAATAGGCATAACCTTTATATTTACGCGGATGTCGCGCACTTTGCCACTCACGAAGTCCCAAAAAGAAGGAACGCCGTTAGGGTAGTCTATTGTGACATCTATCAATTTATGTAGCTGGTCACCCATGGCCGATAACACAAAGGCAATTCCGCCTGCTTTGGGCTTAAGAAGATGCTGAAAAGGCGAGTTTTGCCTATCGTGTTTTCCCTGCGTAAAGCGGGTGCCTTCTACAAAGTTCATAATACTAACGGGCTTGTTGCGAAACTTCTCGCACGCTTTGCGTGTAGTTTCCATGTCCTTTCCCTTGAGATGCGGGTTTTTAGCCAAGAAAGACTTTGAATACCGCTGCATAAATGGGAAATCGAGTGCCCACCATGCCAATCCAAGAATTGGCACATAAATTAGCTCTTTTTTAAGGAAAAACTTCAAAAAAGGGATTTTTCGGTTGAATACACGTTGAAGAACAAGGATATCGACCCAAGATTGGTGGTTAGCAACGACGAGATACCAATCATCTCGGGTAAGTTTTTCTAGTCCGTTTACCTGCCATTTGGTTCGACCGCTGATGCGCTGATTAAGGTTGTTTACACCAATCCACGCGGTAGCGCAGGCATCGAGCAAATAAGAGATGAAGCGTCGCCACGGGGTTATGGGGATTAATTTAAAAATCGCGAGAATGAATATAGGCGTTGACCACAAAACTGTATTCAGGAAATAGCAGATAACCGAAATAGTGCCAACAATATGATGCAACAGGGCTTTTACCATTGTACTTACCTCAAAAATTAGGCGCTTAGTGTAAACGAACTTGATCTAAAATCCGATAGAGCCTTTACTGATTCCACAATAAAGGTGCAATTTTACGAATTTAAGGAGCTGAAATGGAGCTTATTGGCGAAAATAAAGCATTTGGGGGCCAGCATTTGCGCTACACCCACAAAGCTGAAACCACACAATGCGATATGACTTTCGCAATTTTCCTACCCCCATTTGCCTCTAAAGAAAAGCCGGTGCCGGTATTATATTGGCTATCGGGGTTAACCTGTACCGACCAAAACTTTATGCAGAAAGCGGGGGCAATGAAGCTTGCTGCAGAACTGGGTATGGCCATCGTGGCGCCTGATACTTCACCTCGTGGTGAAGGTGTGCCCGATGATGAAGAAGGCGCTTATGACTTCGGTCTAGGAGCGGGCTTCTATGTAGACGCAACTCAAGCCCCGTGGGACAAACACTACAACATGTATAGTTACATTGTTGATGAACTGCCAGCGCTTATCGAAAGCGAATTTCCTGTAACTAAAGAGCGGGCAATTAGCGGACATTCTATGGGTGGGCACGGCGCGCTTGTTATCGGCATGCGTAACCCAAACAAATTTGTTTCAGTATCAGCGTTTAGCCCAATCTCGAATCCGTCAGATTGCCCATGGGGAGAAAAAGCACTAGGCGGATACCTAGGTGATGACAAGGCAGCATGGAAGGACTACGACGCATCTTTGCTGTTAGCAAGCAAAACCCATAGTGTGCCTTTGTTGGTAGAGCAGGGCACAAAAGATGAGTTCTTGCACGAACAGTTAAAGCCTCAGTCTCTGGTACATGCTGCGCAGCAATCAGATACGCAGCTTACGCTAAATATGCACGAAGGTTACGATCATAGTTATTTCTTCATTGCATCGTTTATTGAAGAGCATTTAGAGTTCCATGCGGGACATATGGGCCTAATTTAAGCGTGTTCATTTAAGCTAAGAAGTGCACTAAAAAGCCGGAACAAGTTCCGGCTTTTTGTATCATTTTGCATAAAAGGCTGTAAATTATTTGAGCTTTCTTGCAAGTGAGATGAATTCATCAATCGCGACGGGTCGCTGATATAAGTATCCTTGGCCGTATGCGCATTGGTGATTCTGTAGAAACTGCTGTTGCTGTGGCGTTTCAATACCTTCAGCAATAATTTTGATATTTAAATTATTCGCAAGCCCCAAAATCGCCTGAACGATAGCTTGGTCGTCGGTGTTTTTCTCTAGTTCACTTACGAAAGAACGGTCAATTTTAAGCTCATCAATGGGTAACTTTTTTAAATAGACTAGCGAGCTGAAGCCCGTACCAAAATCGTCAATTGATACAGTAATACCCATAGCTCTAAGTTCATTTAGCAATATGGATACTGTTTCCAAGCTCTCAATGAATACGCTCTCTGTAAGTTCAATCGATAGGTTAGAACCGAAAAGCTGGTGGTCTTCCAGGGCATTCTTAATTTGGTTTAGTAGCGCTAAATCTGATACTTGTCGGCCGGATATATTGATAGCTAACCTGATATCCAGGTTAGAAGCCTTTAGTGCCTCAATGGCGCCACAAGCTTCATTAATAAGCCATTCGCCAAAGGGGAAAATGAGCTCACTTTTCTCTGCTAATGGTATAAAAACTTCCGGCGAAATAAACTTACCTTCTGGTGTTATCCATCGGGTTAACGCTTCGCACTTGACGATTTTTCCAGAGGAAAGGTCAACAATAGGCTGTAGGAATAGTTTTAGCTCATTGTTTGCAATCGCTCGCCGCAGTTCTGATTCAAGTTCGTAAATAGCATTATGCTGACTATGCAACTCTTCGCTGTAAACTAACGAGATGTTTCTGCCTTGATATTTAGCCGCTTGAAGTGCGACATCTGCACATTGAAGTAATGTTTCTGCTGAAGAGCAATCTTGAGGAAAACTTGCTTCACCAATGTTAATACCTAAATTAGGCTCGCTGCCGTTAAGCACGGTGTAGGTCTTGGTTAGCTTGCTCACAAGCTGTTTGACGTACTCGCTGCTACTTACATCTTTAAACGTATCTATTCGTTTTACGAGTGCGAACTCGTTACTGCCAATCCTTGCAATAAACCCGCTATTTCCAACAAAGGCCTGTAGCCGCAAAGCAAATGATTTTAAGATTTCATCCCCAGATTGGTAGCTCAGCGCCTCATTAATCTTTTTGAAATCGCAGATATCAATAATAAATAGCTTAAAAGGAGTGTCTTCCTGAACTAACCGTCTTACCGTACCGGTGAACAAATTCCGATTGGCTACTTTGGTTAATGAATCCATGCCGCTGGCAGTAAGCACACTTTCTTCTTTATTATGTATGTGCGTGATGTCAGTAAACAAATAAACCCAATGGGTGAGCTCTTCGCCATGTAATACAGGGTGGATAGTGACCTGAAGCCAAACCTTATAATCGTCTACCGGTTGCCAGTATATTTCGCCTTGCCACGGTGCTTTACGTTGTACTAATGCGGGTAGAAAAGTAGACGGCGCGTCGATATCTTTGATTAGCTCCATGATACGTATAGAGCTTGGTGTAGTGCTATTACACAACAGAAGCCGGTGTGAAGCTTTGTTGTCTAAAATTAACGCCCCTTCATTATCTAAAATAACAACACCCGTTTCTAAATTATGGATAGCTTGCTGTATGGGCGGCACGAGCTTTTGCAGACGAGTGTTTTTGCGCAGCACATTGTTTAATCTATGCCTAATGTATTCGTGCTGTCCCACAATTTCATGGTGACTTAACAACAATTCACGGGCAGCTTGGAGCGTCTGTTGTTTTTCATCAAATTGTTCTTCAACGTTCTTGACCACTAGATAGCGAGAGCCAGAGCCGCTATTTATAGCCAGGGCTTCAAGACGCAAAAGCTGATTTTCGTTTTGTTCGGTCCAAAAACCGGAAGATAGGGTAAACGACGTTTCTCCTTTCCAAACCTCATCAGCATCGAAAAAGAAATCATCCAAAAAGATCGATGGAACGTGCTTTTTTTGAAGCTTATTGTTTTCGTCAAGCGAAACTACATTCGATAACCATGGAAGTTCCGGTGTTAAACACGTGATATCGTCTTCAGAGTTACACTTAAACAACGCGCAGTTAGTTATGCCCAGCGCATTTAATAAATGGATGTCCATGGCACTCTCCTACCAAAACGCAATTGTACTGAATAAGTTTTCTACATTTTCACCGGTTTTCGCACTTGTTTTAGTAAGTGAAGAAAATCTCTGGGCGTAATTATTTAGCTCTTCCTCACTCCAATGCCAGCTAGTGGGAAGGTCAGTTTTATTCACTACGAAAAAGGCGGGAATGTCGGGGTAATGCTCGCGCGCAAGGTCGAGGATTTCTATACCCTCAAGCAAAGATTGAGAGCGAGTTTGATCAACTACGATAATATAAGCACTGGCGCCGCGAAGATAGCGGGGATTAAAGCCACAGTATCTATCGATACCCTCTAAATCCCAAAGGAGAAGCTGAACACCTCGCCCTTCTCTATTGACCTGTTTTTTGTCTATTTTTACGCCAATAGTTGTCTTGTACTTTTCGGAAAAAATACCTTCGACAAACTGCTTTACTAGGCTTGTTTTACCAACACCAGTGGGCCCTAGAATACAAACTTTTTTCTGTATCACCGCAAAGCTTCCTTACTATTGCTCACTGGAAATTAAAACATTTAACATAACTAAACGCCCCATTGATGCCTTCTGCAATGGCAGCTCTCCTAAGCTTACGGGTATAAGAATATCACTTTCTACACCAAGTGAAATTAATGAATTCACAACATTCTCTGCTCGTTTTTGGCTCAAGGCGCGATTGCGCGCACTTGAGCCTGAATTGTCACTGGCACCCATCACAACAATACTCACAACAGTATTTGTTTTATCTGCAAGCATTAATAATTGTTTTATATCGTTTGCCAGTGCCTCTAATTTTGCTAACTGTACTTCAGAAAGCGCTTTTTGGTTAGTAGCAAAAAGTACATTTTGTGAAGAAACTTTATTAACGAGTCGGTTTAACGTTGCTTTTTGAAGCACTGAATCATCAACGTTATAAGCCGGTTTTACGTTTAGGGAAGTAGTGTCTACGGAAACTGCTGATATACCTGGGATTGCGCTTATTTGCTGAGTAAGGTCTATCGCGGTTGTATTAAACACGGTTCCTGATATCAGGAATCTGCGGTTTTCCTCTTTTTCTATAGTTATGCTTTCAAGCTCGTTGAGTGGGTACTGGTTAACGAGCGTTTCAAGTTTACGCTCTACCACACTTGGTTTTAAAGAGACAAAGGGCTCTTCAATTACCGTGACCTTTTCTGCATCAATTCCATTGTCGCTGAACCATTGATCAATTCTGGTGGAAATAGGGTCGCGCAGTACTTTTGTATGTACAATGCCATTTGATATATAGGTATCGGTGACAATGATACCAGGGGGAGGCGTAAGCTCGTGCAGCTCGCTCTTCAAAATACTCAGCGATAGTCGCATAAAGGAAAGTACCGCTAAGGCGGCGAAGATTACCAAAAGCACGGCAGCGCCTATCACGCGTTTTGACTTTTTGCCTTCACCCTCTTTTCTTTCGCTGACCAAGCAATCCGCAAGGATAGTTTCGCATCCGTCAAAAGGGGCATTGTCTCCCTCATAATTGACTAATGGTTGTTGGTAAAATTGATGAAAATCTTCCAAAGCCTGCTGAAGCTTACCGCGAACCTCAGGAGGAATACTTCCCGTTACCGCTGCGACAAGTAACGCTTGAGGGCCAATTTTAATCAGTAGCGTAAAATCTTCTGTTTTAATCTCGCCCAGCTCGTTATCAGACTCGGTAGCAGTGACGCCAAATGCATCTGCAACAAAATCATTGATAGCCACAAGCATTGATGAAATGAGATCCGCATCTTTTTCTTTATCCGGATCTGAGGAGATACTGTGAAGTAACGTGCCGGTTTCTCGATGAATGACGAGCAGCTGTTGAACTTGATACTGGTAAATTTGGGAAGCAACATATTCAGAGTATTTAACGCCAGACTGCCAGGCTTTAAAGCGCCACGAGATACTTTTGGGGCTAAAGCTATTTTCGATTAATGCATTGGTTCGCTCAACAAACTCAACGAGAAATGAAGAAACGGCTTTTCTTACTAACGTACCGACCAACGGATAAAGTGTGCCTACAATCTTTTCGCTGTTAGCTTCAATTGAGCGGTGCAGTGATTTTTCGACAAGGGGAACAAGGACTTTGTTGACCGAGCCATCTTTTGTTTCTCGTTCAAATAACGCTTCAGAAACAACATTGCTCACAAAGCCCTTTGCATCGCGATCAAGCTTCTGTTGAACGAACTTGTCATCTCGTCCAATAAGTAACTCTCTGACTTTTTCAAGAGAGTTGTCCGGCAATTCAGACGACGGCACCTTGTCACTCATTAATTAATGATCAGTAGCGAGGTTGGTTGCCATGGTTGAAAGTAAGTTTGCCAGTGTTTTCCTGTCAGTTTTACTCTCTGAAAGCTCGCTAGTAACTTGCTGAAGCTTTTCTAACAACTCTTGATGACGCTTGCTAAACAAGTTGTCCAGTGACTCCAATTCTTTCACTACATGAGCTTCTAAAGCGTCGTTGTCGTTCTTCGCTGACGTTTCAGCAATTTCCAGTTCACTTTGCAGCTTATCGGTAGTGTGCTGAAGCTGTTCTTGTACGTTACTGTTGTTATCATTAGCGCTGGCTAGCTGATTAGAAAGCTCTGAGATCTGATCATCGATAAGTTTACGTATATCACTGAACTGATTATCAAGATGCGTGTTTAATTTAGCGAAGCTTTCATTTACACGAGACTCAAGGGCAGAAAGATCTGCGCGAAAAGCACGGTTTGTTTGACCAAACAATATTTCTCTAAGTTGAGCAAGTTCGTCAGCTGGTTGGGGAGCGCTCTGCGTTGCGTTAACGTCTTGCGCTTGTTGATCCTTCGGCTTCTTGTCCGCCATAAAATGTCTCCGGAAGGTGCAGTACTTTTGCTTTCAATAGCGAGTAATCTGCGATCACATTTTTATTTGTGCTAATAATTACGGTTATTACTTTATACAATAGCCGCTAATTACTTATTTTGAAATACGCTAAAAGCATAATAGTGGTAAATACCTAGTTAAAAAAAGCACATTTTTCAGAGGGTTGTTAATAATTTAATAGTGCAAGGATACTTCAAGCACTATTAAGTGAGGCTGATAGATAGACCTTCGAATCTAATGAAAAGTTAAAGCGTTAACTAGTAGGGTTTTGTAGACAGCGCTAACTCGATATCTAATTGGTGCGGCAAGCGCACAACTTTAAAATTATGCTTACGTTCATCAAAAGTCACATAACTTCTTTTGCAAAACTCTTGTAGCCATGAATACATCGGAAAATATCCATGTTTGTGATAGAAAAGGTTAGCGTTCTCTACGATTGCTTTTAAATAATTGAGCGGGGGCGAATATTTAAAGTGATATTGATGTAAGACTTCATCATCTATGAGAATAAAATCGAAGTGCTGTTTATTAAATCGCTCTGCAAAGTCGGTGTCTTCACCACCATAACCTGTGAAATCCTCATCAAATCCGCCAATGACGTAGAAATCATCCTTACGCAATGCAAAAACAAGTGACCAAAACTTCTTATGAGGTAGTGGTGTGTTTGCGTCAAGTTGCGTTCGTTTAGGGTGTGAAAGAGCATCTTGTTCAATTTGCGTATACAAGCCAGACAAAGGAATGTAGGGGAGGTATCTTGCATATGCAGAGGTAATGGTTTTGTCTTTCAGGCCGTTAAGCAATCCTTCAAGAAGAGTAGGACTGCATATGCAGTCAACATCCAAAAATATAACGCGTTCGTGAGTCGTATTTTCAAACCCCAAATTTCGAGCCTTAGCTAAGGGGAGTTCTCCTTTTTCTAGGTAAAGCTGTTTAATGTTCAGGTCTTCATCTTCAACGCGTGCGTTGCGTGTTTCCTCTTCCATCCAAACAATTACGATTTCACTCGGGACTATTGTGCTCTGTTTAATACTTTCAAGCATGTTTTCGAGTTGTTTTTTTCTACCCTTTACTAGCGTAACCACAGAAAAACTCATAAAAAATGCTCCCTTATTAAATTTTCAAAGCTTTGTTCCCACGCAGATGAAGAGCTTGTATCAAACATATCGTTAATAGTGTCAGTTTTTATATCGTTCGAAGCTTTTAGCGCCTTGATGATATTTTCTCCATTGGCCAACTCAGCTTTTGGCAAGTGAACAGCTGCATTAATATCAGATAATCTTATCGCCTTAGCGGTTTGTTCTTCATAGGGACGTGGCTCTGGAATAACAATAAGCTTCTTGCCGGCCGCGAGCAGCTCACATAGGGTATTGTTTCCCCCGCTGCAAAAAATTATGTCGGTGTTCGCAGAGTGCGTTATGTCACTCACCTTTTCGTAGTACGTAATCTTGTCTAAATAATGTAACTGGGAGCGTTCACTACCAATAGCTGTTATAGGCAATTCTATTGGCAGTAAAGCCTCGCATATTGCATTGATAACTTCATGGTCACTGTGAACAATACTTATGCCGTTGTAATGGTGCGCCGAGTTATTTTTACGATTGGTTAGACTCCCTAAAAAGCGTGTTTTGCCGATAAAAGCATAATCATCAGCTTCTAGCTGTCGCGGGTAGGGAGCATATAAAGCATTCGCACACTGGTATGCGAAAACTTGAGTGGGGTCGATAGATATATCTCCCGAGTGTCGCTGCATTAAAACGGGTATACCTGCACCGCGAGCGTAAATAGTAAGCTCGGCCGAAACATCGCTAATAAAGCCATCATAAGCCTCTTTTTGCAGATGATTTACAAAGAAGCTGGTGCGTAGAGTAGATTGCGCAGATAAAGGAACGCCTTCGAACGCGGTATCGAAAGTACGCTTTTTACCCACATCGGATGAAGACCATTTCGACGGCAAGGTAACAATTTTCCTTTCTGGTAGCGCACACTTCACTGCCGGTAAAAAGTTATCTTGCGCAATAATTAATGTAACGTGAGCAAATTTTTCAATAATAGGGATCAGCAGCTGCGCTCGTGATAAATGACCTTTGCCATGATGGTGTATGTAAAAAAGGATTTTAGGTTTTTGCTTGTTCATAAATGCGCTCGTATGCCTTTACAGTATTGGAGATATCAAATTGTCGGGCTGCCTTTTGGCACTGGCTCGCCGATATACTGACTGCTTCCCGATAGGCACTTAGTAGTGATTCTACGTCGTCAAGATCTATAGTTTGGGTTAAAGGAGGCACACGAAGCTCGCTGGGAATCGCTTGGGTTGTTCCTATAACTGGCGTACCCATCGCTAGTGACTCAAGTGTTACTAAGCCAAAGGGTTCCTTCCAAAGCGAAGTAATAAAGAGGGCTCGAGCTTCAGAGATCCTTTCATAGAGTACTTGCTGTGGTAGATGCCCGCCGTATTTTATATTGGCATCCAATAACGGTGCGATATCGTTGTTGAAGTGCGTTTCATCGCTAATCGGGCCGTAAAGTATCAACGAAATATTAAGCTGCTTCGCCGCGCGAATGGCGGCTACGGGGTTCTTCTCTTTGCACAGCCTGCCTACCCATACTAAGTCGCTCTGTTTATTTGGCGCTGCAGGAGGCAGTCGTGAGAGGTCAATACCATTTTGTACAACATCAATTGGGGTGGATATGGTCGAACACCACTCATCAGCTAAACGTTGCGATACCGCCACATACCTATCGTCACTTCTCATACTGTTCAATTTATGTGTAAGCGCAAGTCGTTCGGACAAAGGGCTGTGTAGCGTCACAATGTTACGTCTTTGATGAAAATAAGCGAATTCAAACATGGCGTGGTAATAGCTGTGAAAGTGTATAACGTCGTAATCATCCGCATTGAAAAGTCCGAATTGGGCAGCCTGATAGAGCTTTTGACCTTCAGTTTCACTAGTGATGGCGTCAGTCATACGAAAAGCCGACTCTTGTAGGTGAAGCGTATTAAACTTATTGTCTTCGTCGGCATCTTTACATAGAACATCTACCTGATGCCCCGCATCAGCCATACCGTTTGCAAGGCTAACGACAAATGATTCGGTCCCACCTTTAAAGGGCTCTCTCAACGATACGATGGGGCTTGTTACCATTAAAACTTTCATGAAACACGTGCCAGTTTATCGAGGTAAGCGGAACACATAGCGTCTAAAGGAAACCTATGAGCGCGATGTATGACATCCTGACTATGTTTATCTAAAGAAGCGCTTATAGCTTCGGCGAGGCTTTCTACATTGTTACCCCGTGCTAAGGCGCCACCTTCTTTAGATACGACTTCTGGAAACGCGCCCCGGTTAAAAGCCGCTACAGGGGTACCCGTTGCCATGGCCTCTACGGTAGAAAGCCCAAAGGGTTCGTCCCAGCGTACGCCAAAAATTGCCGCTCGCGATTCCTTTAACTGGCTTTGCAACTCCATATGATTCAAGTGGCCTAAGTAGTTCACTGCTTTGCCCAAGAAAGGCGATATCTTGTCGTCGAAATAGTTTTGATCGTAAATAGGGCCAGCGATGTTAAGCTCTATACCCACAAGGCTGGCTGCCTTAATCGCCAGGTCGAAACCTTTAGAAGGAACAATTCTGCCGAAACTGAATAGCTGATCTTTTGTTTGCTTTTTACCTTCCCACTGGGATAACTCAATACCATTGTAAATAACGTCTATTGTATCGTTGATGTAGGGTTGCCACGCCTCAGCGACGCTATAGGAAACAGCATTGTAATGAACAAAAGGAGACAAAGAAGAGAGTTCTGCCGATGCTTTGAGGCGGCTGTAAGGTGGTGTATGCAAGGTTGTAAGCATGGGAATGTCGTATTTACATGCCCAAACTGTTGGAATAGGGCTGATAGCATTGTTATGAACAGCGTCAAAGCCTTTAAGCCGTATATCGTTCATAACTTTAAGCAAAAAATCATTTTCTATTAGCTCGGGGTATTGCTTGTGCGCTTCGGTATCGAACGGAAACGTTACGAGTTTAGCTGGGCTCTGGATTTGAGAACCCGGATGCGCGTAGACCGTAACTTCTGCATGAGCACTATATTGCGGAACTAAAGACGCAATAAAGGCTTCTAGGCCCCCAGGAAAAGGCGACTTAATAGGAAAGCGGGGATGTGCAATTATGGCTATTTTCATGCGGTCATTTCTCTGCCATGACCAATTTTATGAAGTATGACTTCGGCAAATGTTTCGGGGCATTGTTTATCGTATGCGCGCTTTAAAAGTTTCCAGTCAGCGCTGGTAGCGTTCTCAAACGGTAATAAACCTTTAAGAAAGTGATGGTCAAATACGCAGGTTTCTATGGGGCGTTGGTGATCCTGTTTAACCTGAAGCTGGCCATCGAACTTATGGGGCGTAACCGCAAAACCGCGCCAAGAAGCCTTAGCAACCTTTGCTGTGACTGACTCGTTAAAGACATCGTCATCAGTTCTAAATACCACTCTTCCGCTAGATACCGTCTTAAGCGCTAGGTTATAAGCGGTAAACCTTGAGTTCGTGCGATTTTCTAAATAAGTAACCTTCGAAGTAATTCGCTCTATAGTATTTTTATATATGTCCTTATCTTTATATTCTTGGGGCGAGTTATCTACAAGAATAATATTTGCAGTGGGCATAGATAAAAGCAGCCTTTCAATATTTTGTAAGGCAGATTCGATCATTTCGTAAGTAACAAAAATAGCACTTAATTGATGTTCCATATCAACCTACTTATGAAGCTGTTCTTTTAAATGGCGTAGTTTTAACTCTAATTTTAAGCGTTCTGAAATTTTCCAGTAAGGCAGCTTCTTCAATAACTTTTCAGACTTTGTTAATTCAGAATTAATTTTTGATGAACTTAAAAATACCATGTGAATATCCCTCTCATGTAAGGCAGTAAATACGTTCAATGCTTTAACTACACCGTGACGGCAAAAAGCTGAAACAGATAACTTTAGTGAAGACAACTAAAGCAAAGAGAACTAAAACAAAAAGAGCTGAAGCAATAGGTGTGCCCACTGTATAAGTGTGGACAAAGCCTTCAGATAAGCCCGCTTTACTGTGGGAGTGACAATATGAAGAAACGTATGGAATGAAAATGTTGCAGCGGGCGAGGAATAATTACAGATGCTATAAATACTAAATTGAATGATCTAATTTACCTTAGATTAAATAAAAGCAATAAAGGGAAAAGGGATGATCGTCATGGAAAATAGTTTTCACCAAGATTGTGTACTAAAAAATATAGCCATAATTGGCGCAGGGCCAACGACGCTTTATTTTCTTTGCGAGTTATTGGAGAAAAACGTTTTTCCGCAGACTATAGTTATTTTTGAAAAACATGCCGAGCCCGGCAAAGGAACTCCATTTAGAAATGAGAATGCTAGCCCCAATTTACTTTCTAATTTAAAAGAGAATGAAATCCCAAAACTTAACGTCTCTTTTTCCGCTTGGCTCCATGAAATATATGGTGAAGACCTGGTTCCAACGACCCTAAAGACTTTTCTTTCGTGCGCGGACTATCCTGAGGAGGCAGCAAACAAGGTTATTCCAAGAGCAGTATTAGGAGAGTATTTAGGTTTCTGCTTTAATCGAGCGATTCAGAGCCTAAAACAAAAAGGTTTAGACGTTACCGTAAAACTTCACACTGAGGTCAAATCCATTGCCTTAGAGAACCATCGTTTTACCGTTGATACGAGCAAAGAACAGTGTTCAGGTTTTGATCGTGTCGTGGTCAACATGGGCGGCGATCTATGTGCCAAAGACAAACTTGATGACGCGCTTTGGGCTTATCCCCCAAAGCAATATACACACGAAGATGCCAGCGAATTTACCATTGACGGGATGTCATTGACGGCAATCGACGCCGCTTTATCTATTGCGAGAACTAAAGGGCAGTTCTACGACAGTGCGAATGGGATTGAATACCGAAGTAAACACGATTTCCAAATAGTAATGCGTTCACGTTCGGGGGTGTTTCCGAAAGTTTGGTATAACAGTGATGCTGTTACTGACTACAAAAAAATATTAAATGCAGACTGTGCAATTGATGTTAGTAATGTAGAGAGTTTCTTTCGCCACAAGTTATTGCCTCTTTTTGAGCAAAGTATGCCGAAAATCTATCATCAGATTAAAAACATGTCTTTCGCCGAAAGCCTTACTTTTCTCAACCAGCGTAATCGACAAAGCCATCCTATTTTGAAGCTCAAAGCAGAACTGCTTTCTTTAGCTGATGTAAGCCGTCAGTCAGATTGGCCCGCTGTTATTGCTGCGGGTATAGATTACATTCAGCAATCGCCCCTGTTACTTAAGGATTTTCTTACTCAGCATCAAGATATAAAGTCGCAGCTCTCAGCGAGTTTCGCTTCAATTCCACTAGAAAGCGCAAATCGGATGATTGCATTGTATGACAGCAAAGTGCTCACTTTCGAACAAGCTGAAGATGCAAAGTTAGAGGAAGATGGTAATGCAGACGGCATCAAAATTAACGCTAAAGGTATAATCGAATGTGAAGACAAACTAGCAAAGCTTAAGGACTTATTAACCTTTAGCGGAAAAAACTACGAAAGAGGGGCGTATACAAGCGGTGACGAGTGGTCGGTCGCTCACAATCACGAGTTACTGATAAATGGCAAATCTACTCAACTTTATGTGGGATCTGCTTTCGTGACACCTTGGTATATTAATATCCCTGGTTTAGGAACATGCGCAGATTTTGGAAAGCAAATCGCTCATCATTGTGTCCAAACTGATGCATACGAAGAAGCTGTAGGTGAATAATGTTACTCTTTGCATGCGTTCTCTTTATGCTTTTTAGCGCCATAGAAATAATAATATTTCACTACTGGGGATTAAGAACAATCACTCAGTTTTCAAAACGCTTTTCTTCTCATTTTATGATGAGTGTATCGGTAGTAGTGTGCCTATTTCTCATTCACCTTGTCGAAATTGCCTGGTATACCTTGATGACCTATTTTGCCTATGAAGTATGGGGTATAAATGGTTTCAAAGGTGATGTGAGTTTATCCATAGATGATTACGTTCATATTGCGGCCAGTAGTTTTACGACTTTAGGAAGTTTGACCCATACACCGCACAGTGAACTGGCAATATTTATTGATTCAATCTCCCTTGTTGGTTTTATGATGCTGACGTGGTCAGCAACTTATTACTACAATATTTTTTCTAACTCTGAGCTTCGAGATAAATAAATCAGGCCAAAGTCATGTTTATAATCTTGCCCGCTTTTGTTTTGGCACATAGCTAGGTAGAATGCGCATCGCCTAATTTCATGGCGCATTTTTGACCACGTTTTGCAGATAAGAAAAGGTAACGCAGTGCTAATCACCCCCTTTAACCGAAGATTCTCTGTTGCCCCAATGCTGGATTGGACAGACAGGCATTGTCGCTACTTTTTACGATTAATGTCTAAGCACACACTGCTTTACACTGAAATGGTCACTACAGGCGCGATTATTTACGGTAAAGGCGATTACCTTGGCTATAACCAAGAAGAACATCCAATCGCTGTTCAGCTAGGCGGCAGCGATCCCGCCGACATGGCTAAGTGTGCTGAGTTATCACAAGAGCGCGGCTACGATGAAGTCAACATAAACGTAGGCTGCCCCAGTGATAGGGTTAAAAACGGCAGCTTCGGTGCCTGTTTGATGGCGCAACCTGAAGTGGTAGCTAGCTGCGTTAAGGCTATGCAAGCTGTGGTAGATATTCCCGTAACTGTAAAATGCCGTATTGGTATTGACGACATGGACGAAGATGAAGACTTTGCTCGTTTTATCGATATAGTGTCAGACGCTGGCTGTGACACCTTTATTGTTCATGCAAGAAAAGCATGGCTACAAGGTTTAAGCCCAAAAGAAAATCGAGAAATTCCGCCTTTAAATTACCCTAGGGTTCACAGACTAAAACAGGCGCGCCCTGAATTATCAATTAGCATTAACGGTGGTATTAAAACACTCGCTGAAACCCAGCAACAGCTGGAGAGCGTTGACGGTGTTATGGTTGGCCGCGAGGTTTACGCAAACCCCTATATTATGTCTACCGTTGATAAAGACATATTTGGTGACGCTAATGCACAGAGTTTGTCACGTCGTGAAATAGTACTTCAAATGCAGCAGTACATTGAGCGCCAAGAGGACCCGTATTTTAAACCATGGCATGCAGCTCGCCACATTCTGGGCCTTTATCAAGGGCAAGCAGGTGGACGCATTTGGCGAAGATACTTAAGCCAAAATGGTACAGGTAAGAATCCAGATCCTAATTTACTTCTAAATGCTTTAGATGCCGTAGAGAGCGCCCAAAAAGAAGTTGCTGAGTACAATAGTCAAAAAGGCTAATAACTTAGTGCTTTTGACCAAAGTTTAATATTTGTTCAGTTATCACGAAGGCCCGTATTTTTGCGGGCTTTTCTTTAAGTTTATATAAATCAGCAGCTTAAGCTACTTTTAAGGAGTTGGCACACCTCTCGCAATCCTCTAAGTATCGCGACAACAACGTGTTGTTGCACTGACTAAATTTAGAGGGATAACATGAAAACTTCATTAATCGCAGCAACTTTACTGACAGCAAGCATGGCAAGCGGTGTAGCAAATGCAGAAGAGTCAGTGCTTCAAACATTTTTGACACATGTAGTTTCAAATGCAGTAACTACAACCACACAAGAAATAAAGTCCGATGTTTACCAAGCAGTGGCCAACGCCACCTACCATTTTGAATTGAGCCCTCAAGAGGTACGTGGAAACGGTAAAGTAAGCGTTACCGACTTAGCTGTAGCAGAAGCGGACAACCCAGATACAGATAAAGACGCTGATTAACCGTTAATCAGCATCGATAAAAGCGCCCACGGGCGCTTTTTTTGTGCGTGTTTAGCAATGAAGTAAGTTTATGAGGGTACAGTGTAAATGCCGTTGAACCGGAAGTGGTCAATTTAACAATAGCGTTGGTTAAATACACTAATTTATCGTATCTAAACTTAAAGTTAGAAAGCTGTTTTAAGCTCAATTTTTAATAAAGTCTATATATATCAACAATATAAATAAATGGCATAGTCATTGTAATACTAAAAGTGTTGAGGAGAACTCAGTCAGCGGCAACTAGCAGTGTGTACAAGAGAATAAATGCTGGAAGCCACAACACCACTTTTAACGGAGAAAGAATCATGGGTATGTTTTCACGCATTAACGATATTGTTCAAGCAAACATCAACGCGATGCTAGATAAAGCTGAAGATCCAGAAAAAATCATCCGCTTGATTATTCAAGAAATGGAAGAAACCCTGGTTGAAGTTCGCACCGACGCGGCACGCTTTATTGCTCAGCAAAAAACGCTAGCGCGTCATGTGGAAGCAGTAAACAAACAAGTTGATAGTTGGCAGCATAAAGCGCAGATCGCAATGAACAATGACAAAGAGTCTTTGGCAAAAGCGGCACTTATAGAGAAGCAGAAGTATGTTTCAAAACTTGACTCTCTTAAAGAGCAAGAAGCGCAACTAGCAGAAAGCATCGAAAAGATTCAAGGCGATACTGCAAGACTGAACAGTAAATTAGCAGAAGCCAAAGCTAAGCAAAAAACCTTAGTTCAGCGCAAAAATTCAGCGCAAACACGCTTGAAAGTGAAGCAAGCTGATCACGAAGGAAAAATTGACGATGCCATGATGCGTTTTGAAAGCTACGAACAGCGCATTGACCATCTTGAAGCGCAAGTGGATGCATATGACTTAACGAAGTCGAGTGAAGCAACATCATTACAAGCTGAGTTCGATGCAATGGAAGCAGACGAAGCGATTGAAAAGGAGCTGGCAGAGCTTAAGAAGAAAAAGGTCGCGTAGCCGACCTTATGTGCCGCCAACTTACATTGTAGATATCGAAAGAAACATTTTTGGAGAAGATGATGAAAGTACCATCACAGAAGCGAATTTATAGAGACCTTGATTCTGGCATTATTTCAGGTGTGTGTGCAGGTGTTGCACGTTATTTTGATATCGATGCAGTATGGGTAAGAGCGGCAGCGGTAGCGGGTTTATTCATCGCAACCCCCATCACGCTAGTGGCTTACGTGGCTGCTGTTATCCTACTACCGAGATTAGTGTAATGAAAAACTTTCTAATTGCACTGGTTATTGCCATTGTACTGGTTAATTGCTTGGGTAGCCTTGTAGATAGCTGGCTAGGTATGCATCTTGTCATGTCTGACGAACTGCTTAGCCCCTGGGAGAATGTGGCTGTGCTTTCGCTAATTGGGGTTGCCCTTGCCGTTGTTGGCTTTGTTGTCGCAATAAGTGTTATGGGAACAATTCTTTTAGCGCTTGGCGCAGGTTTCCTAGCGCTACTTGTTTTGGGCGTTAGTGCTTTCTGGCCAATTATACTTATCGGTATCGCACTATATGTGCTGAAAAATCGTAACTCTGCTGCTTATAAGCAGCAAAATGATACAAACATGCATCATACTTTATAATTAACATAATTAATTTTATATTGTGTTAACGTAGTAAAAGGTGGTGTTATATTGAAAACCGTCATAAAGGTTTCGCATTTTTCACATAATATTAGTTGTTTCAAATAGCTGACCATCGTCGGCTATTTGTTATTTAAAAGGAAGGTTGGTGTTTATATGAGACAATCTATTAACTCAAAACGAATAGCGATTGTCGCTGTGGTGATCTTTTTACTTTTCTGGTTAATCGGTTGGTATTGGAGTTTATCTCCAGATACATTTGATGTCAGAAAGCGCTTGGAACAGAACTCACCCGTTGAGAACCCTACAAATATAGCGGGTTACACACTAACTACCACTATGATTGATGTGTCAGAAACTTTGCTAGATAAGCCTGGTGGCTATCTTTCAAATGATGTTATCCCACCCGGTGTCTTTTTAGATAATATGCCTGCTTGGGAGTTTGGAGCATTAGAGATGGTGCGAGACCTAGCACTTTCTATGCGTAAGGATTTCAGCCGTTCTCAATCTCAGTCAATTGAAAACCCATACCTGACTAAAGCCCACCCTAAATTCAATATGGACCATAAAAGCTGGGCATTACCTTCGTCTGAATCTAGCTATGCTGAAGGTATCGAACTTCTTAAAAAGTACCGAGACGAGTTGGCAAACACACGTAATTCAGACAGTCAGTTCTATACCCGAGCAGATAACCTGCGAGAATGGTTGAAGCAGGTTGAAAAACGGTTGGGTAGCTATTCACAAAGATTAAGCGCCAGCGTAGGATCTGCTAGAGTTAATACAGATTTAGCTGGTGACGCTAACGCGAAGCAATCTACACCTAGCACCAGTCAACGCGTTGTACAGACAAGCTGGTGGAAGTTAGATGATAATTTTTATGAAGCGCGTGGCGCAACATGGGCTCTTCTACACTTTCTTAAAGCTGTAGAAATAGAGTTCAACGATGTGCTTGAAGATAAGAATGCATTAGTTAGTCTTCAGCAAATCATTCGCGAACTGGAAGCAACACAACAGTCTGTTTACAGTCCGATGATTTTAAATGGCAGTGGCTTTGGTATGTTAGCTAATCACTCTTTAGTTATGGCTAACTATATTTCTCGCGCAAACGCTGCTTTAATTGAAATATCAGAACTTCTTAATCAAGGATAATTAATGAAAAAAGGTCTTATAGCTGCCGCATTGGGATGCGCATTGTTTTCAGTTTCATCTCAAGCAGACACTATCGCAGGCGTTTACGTTGGAGCTCAAGTTTGGCAAACCGACACGCAAGGCGGTTTTGCAGATAGCAACAACACTGCTGATTTCAACTTTGACGATGAAACCAATACGGCGTTATATATTGCCTTTGAACACCCAGTGCCTTTCTTACCGAATGTGAAGGTAAATCACACTACGTTAGATAATTCAGGGTCCACAACACTGGATTCAACCTTTACCTTTGATGGTGAGCTTTTTGCGCAAAGCACCACGATCAATACCGACGTAGAGCTTGATGCAACTGATTTTATCTTGTACTACGAGTTGTTTGATAACGACTTGGTTAGCTTTGACCTTGGTGTAAACGCAAAATACATCGATGGTGCTTTGTTTGTGGTCGATACAGATAGTGATACCAGTGGCTCAGCTGAATTTTCTGGTATTGTGCCAATGGCGTATTCAAAAGTTCAGTTGGGTCTTCCTTTCACAGGGCTATCTGCATATTTTGAAGGTAGTTATTTATCGTTTGACGATCACGAGCTAAGTGATTATCAAGCTGCGGTTCAATATTCATTCATCGAAAGCTTAGCAGTCGATATGACCCTTCAGGTTGGTTACAGAAACGTAACGGTTGATATTGAAGATCTTGATGATGTTTATGCTGACATGGAATTTGACGGTGTATTCGCAGGCTTAGAACTTCATTTTTAAGCACTAACTATATGTTTTTAAAGGCGTGGCTGCTTGTGCAGTTCACGCCTTTTTTAATTTCCGAGGGGAATGTTTACACGCGTTATTACCTATTCACACAGTCATTAGCACTTTCAGTAATAAAAAAGTTTCATTTATTCTTTTCTCTTCTCGTAGAAAGCCGTTAGCCTTAGCGCCATTGATAAAAGGCTAAAAGACTATGTCACAAGATTCTAATTCGAACTCAGCGCCAGGCGCGGTATTAAACGAACAGCAGTGGAATGCAATTACGCAAGCCATTGCAGGCTTAAATCGTGATCAACTTACTTGGGTAAGTGGCTATGCTGCAGGCATGGCGGCTGCGCAAGGCGGTTCGGTTGCCCCTGCGTTACAAAGCGCGCCTGCAGTAGCGGGTGATGCTCCCACGCTAACTATTCTGTATGGCTCACAAACGGGTAATGCGAAGGGTGTAGCTGCGCAGTGTCAAGCCAAAGCAGAGGAAGCAGGCTTTAACAGCAAGCTTGTTAGCATGGCTGACTACAAGCCACGTAACTTAAAGGCTGAAACTCACGTGGCGGTATTTGTAAGTACCCACGGTGAGGGCGATGCGCCAGATGACGCCATAGAATTGCACGAATTCTTAGCGGGTAAGAAAGCACCTAAGCTGGCAAGTACCAAATACGCGGTGTTGGGTTTAGGCGATAGCAGTTATGAGTTTTTCTGCCAAACAGGTAAAGACTTTGACGAGCGTTTAGGCAAACTTGGTGGCAAGCCTATCGTTGAGCGTCTGGATTGTGATGTTGATTATGAAGCAGAAGCTGAGGCATGGCTGAACAAGCTGATTGAATCGTTAAAAGATGATTTTAGTGCGGCACCACAAGCTGCGGTAGCGGCGCAAACCGGGGCAGCAGTGCAAGGCGTAGCAGCCCAGACATACACTAAAAAGGCACCGTTCAAGGCAACGTTAATTGAAGCGCAGAAGATTACTGGTCGCGATTCAGTTAAAGATATCCGTCACATTGAAATAAGCCTTGAAGATAGCGGAATTACCTACAAGCCAGGTGATGCGCTAGGTGTTTGGTTTAAGAACGCAGCTTCTTTGGTTTCAGAACTTATTAGCATTTTGTCACTAGATGGCAATGCTGAAGTGTCTGTAGGCGATGCGTCAATGTCGTTAACTGAAGCCTTAACGTCTAAACTTGAATTAACCTTAAGTTACCCTAACTTTATTAAGTCATATCAGGCTGCAACAGGTTCTGAATCGTTAGCAACCTTGATGGAAGATAAAGCGCAGCTACGTACTTATATGGCCGAACGCCAAATCATCGATATTGTACGCGACCACCCAGGTAAGCTATCTGAACAGCAGCTTGTAGATGCATTGCGACCATTAACACCACGTTTGTACTCTATTGCATCAGCCCAAGCTGACGTAGAAGACGAGGTGCACTTGACGGTAGCTCACGTTGACTACGAAGCGTTTGGTCATCGTCATCAAGGTGGGGCGTCTGGCTTCTTGTGTGAGTATTTGGAAGAAAATGGCGAGGTAGAAGTTTTCGTTGAAAACAACGAAAACTTCCGTTTGCCGGAAGATCCGAATACACCTGTTATCATGGTTGGCCCAGGCACGGGTATTGCACCGTTTAGATCCTTTATGCAAGAGCGTGACGTTCAAGGCGCTGAAGGCAAAAATTGGTTGTTCTTCGGTAACCCTAATTTCACGCAAGATTTCTTGTATCAAGTAGAGTGGCAAGGTTACGTTAAAGAAGGTCTGCTAGAAAAAATTACCCTTGCATTCTCTCGTGACCAAGAAGAAAAGGTATATGTTCAGCACCGCTTATTAGAAAACGGTAAAGAAGTGTACGAATGGCTAGAGCAGGGCGCACACTTTTATGTGTGTGGTGATGCAATGCACATGGCGAAAGATGTAGAAAACGCCTTAATCAATATTGTGCAAGAGCACGGCGGGAAATCTGAAGCCGATGCAAAAGCCTATATTGTAGAGTTACGAAAAGCGAAACGTTATCAGAAGGATGTCTATTAATGAGTAACGAAAAATCACCATTTATCGTTGAGGGCAAACTGGCTGACAACGAGCGCCTAAAGCGCGAGAGTAATAATTTGCGCGGTACCATCACTACGGATCTTAAAGATGATCTTACCGGTGGTTTCACAGCTGATAACTTCCAGCTTATTCGCTTCCACGGTATGTACCAGCAAGACGACCGTGACATTCGAGCAGAACGTGCAAAGCAAAAACTTGAGCCGCTTCATAATGTGATGCTGCGCGCGCGTTTACCGGGTGGCGTGATCACGCCTGACCAATGGTTAGCTATCGATAAGTTTGCAGCTGACCACACCATGTATGGCAGTATTCGCTTAACTACTCGTCAAACTTTCCAGTTTCACGGTGTATTAAAGCCTAAGATTAAGTCTATGCACCAAATGCTTAACAAAGTTGGCATTGACTCTATTGCAACGGCGGGTGATGTAAACAGAAACGTACTATGTACCTCTAACCCAGTTGAATCCGAGCTTCACCTTCAGGCGTTTGAGTGGGCTAAAAAGATAAGTGAACACTTACTTCCTAAAACTCGCGCATATGCAGAAATTTGGTTGGACGGTGAAAAAGTTGAGACTACTGAAAAGCCTGTTGAACCTATTTTAGGTGATAACTATCTGCCACGTAAGTTTAAAACTACCGTGGTTATTCCTCCGCAAAACGACGTAGATGTTCACGCGAACGACCTTAACTTTGTTGCGATTGCAGAAAATGGGCAGCTAGTTGGCTTTAACGTACTTGTTGGTGGTGGACTTGCAATGACTCACGGCGACAAGAGCACGTACCCGCGTAAAGCCTCTGACTTTGGTTTTATACCGCTGGAAAACACGCTAGACGTTGCCGCTGCGGTTGTTACTACGCAGCGTGATTGGGGTAATCGTGTTAATCGTAAGAACGCGAAAACCAAATACACCCTAGAGCGTGTTGGCGTGGACAACTTCAAAGCTGAAGTTGAGAAACGCGCAGGCGTGACTTTCCAAGATAGCCGACCTTACGAATTTACCGACCGTGGTGACCGTTTTGGCTGGGTTGAAGGAATTGACGGCAAATACCACCTGACTGTGTTTATCGAAAATGGTCGTATTTTGGATTACCCAGGTAAAACACTAAAAACAGGTTGCGCAGAAATTGCCAAAATACACAAAGGTGATTTCCGATTAACTGCAAACCAGAACTTGATTATTGCTGGTGTTCCACCCCAGGACAAAGACAAAGTGGAAGCCTTGGCTCGTGAGCATGGCCTTATTGCGCCAAGTGTTTCTAATCAGCGCCTAGACTCAATGGCATGTGTTGCACTGCCAACTTGTCCGCTAGCGATGGCGGAAGCTGAACGTTACCTGCCAGACGCTGTTACCGAGCTAGAGGGTTTACTTGCTAAACACGGTCTGGAAGAAGACAGTGTTATCTTCCGCGTAACAGGCTGCCCAAATGGCTGTGGTCGCGCGATGTTGTCTGAAGTTGGCTTGGTAGGTAAAGGTCCAGGCAAGTACAACTTGCACTTAGGGGGCAACCGAGAAGGTACACGTATCCCTCGTATGTATCGTGAAAACATTAGCGAACAAGAAATCATGGCAGAGCTAGATACGCTACTTGGTCAATGGGCTAAAGAGCGTGAGAGTGGCGAGGCCTTTGGTGATTATGTTGTTCGCGCTGGTGTTGTAAAACCAGTAGTAGACTCCGCACGGGATTTCTATGACGAATAATACAGCAGAAAAGCAGCAGCCACTTACGCTTGATATCAGCAAGGAAGACCTTGCTGATATCAACGATATGTTGGAAAAAATGACAGCGCAAGAGCGAGTTGCTTGGGCGCTGGATAACTTGCCCGATACTCATATTGTGTCTTCGAGTTTCGGAGCGCAATCGGCAGTTATGCTGCATATGCTTACTCAAGCACAGCCGGATATCCCGGTTGTGCTTACTGATACCGGGTATTTGTTTCCAGAAACGTACAAATTTATCGATGAGCTGGTTGAGAAGCTTAATTTAAACTTGCACGTTTACAGCGCAAAAATGTCATCTGCGTGGCAAGAAGCGCGCTTCGGTAGGCTTTGGGAGCAAGGCATCGAAGGTATTGAAAAATACAACAAGATGAACAAAGTTGAGCCAATGCAGCGTGCGTTGGGAGAACTAAAAGCAGGCACTTGGTTTGCAGGTTTGCGCAGAAGCCAATCTGATACGCGTGGCAAACTACCTGTATTACAAAAAGTAGGGCAGCAGTTTAAGCTATATCCAATTATCGATTGGAGCAACAAAGACCTCCACTACTACCTGAAAGATAACGACTTGTCTTACCATCCGCTTTGGGAGCAAGGTTACGTTTCAATTGGCGATTGGCATACAACGCAGTCGTTGCAAGAAGGTATGAGTGAGCAGGATACCCGCTTCTTCGGGTTAAAGCGCGAATGTGGATTACACGAATTTGGTGACGGTATTTAACTTATGTTGAATACCTCGCCCAATACTTTTTTCAATTCTTGTAAATACTTTTCGTTAGAAGATTTAGTCACCAGTTTGTAAAGCTCACTTCCTACAGAAGTAAATTTGTAATACACCAACGCAACGCCTGAAGTTTTACACGTAAGCGTTATATTCTCATTAACACATCGCCATGTGACCCGTTGCCCCTCTACATATTCTCCACTCTCGATTTCACTGGCATAGATTAATTTCATTTCCTGCAGCGACAATAGGTCTGGGTAACTAAGTCCAACAGAGGC
Source organism: Alteromonas sp. PRIM-21 (assembly GCF_027563165.1). Classification (NCBI taxonomy): domain Bacteria; kingdom Pseudomonadati; phylum Pseudomonadota; class Gammaproteobacteria; order Alteromonadales; family Alteromonadaceae; genus Alteromonas; species Alteromonas sp. PRIM-21. The sequence continues at coordinate 162,819 of NZ_JADOEK010000011.1, forward strand.
TAGGTTCAATTGTTCTGGAATGGGTTTTCGAAGAAAAGAAAGCAAGCCTTTACGCTTATGATATCCCACTAATATGCGCGGTACGGTATCATTACTTTTTCGACTCGCTACGTTAACTGCTTTATTAAATACTTTTGCATCTCTGTGTGTGAGCGTTTTGAGCAACTGCAGAGTGCGAAGTGAAAAACTACCGGGGTGGGCGACCTCAACGGCAAAAATCTTGCCCCACAATTCTTGCATTGGTTGGCTGTAGATTTCCTCAGCCATGGTACTAAAGGCAAAAAACCAATCTGCATCAAGATTATCGCTAGTTTGTTCGTTGATTGAAACATTTAGTGCTATATTTAAAATAGACTGAAGATTGCTCGCTTTTTGAGTTTCTAGAATTTGTTTCCTTCGTTCTAGCGCATGTTTTTGCTTTTTAGGATCAGGAGACATCATGGAAGGGCTAATACCCACTCTAGCAAACCATGACAACATGCGTTGGCGGCTTACATCCGCTTTGATAGAGCTCGCCACTTTCTCAGCAGCGGGTTGGTCACTAGGCGCTTTAGCGCTACTGACTTCCGTGTTCTGAGCTTTTTTAATCTCAGGGGGCAAGTGCTGAGGTGTAATCTTCATATTGATTTAAATTATTGAATGTAAATTAGCATGTAACATGAGAGCACTATTGCATTGCGTAACCCATTTATCAATGCGATTGTCTCCTTAATACAGTAAGTCGTGCATTCTTGTTTTGTATGTATCGGGGAAATGAGCGGTAATGTCGGCAATGGATTACGATAACGACGAGTTAATTTTTTTAGATGATGATGATTCAGTTACGGAGCCGGTATTATTAGGCAAAGACTGGAACATTCTTATCGTCGATGATGATGAAGAAATTCATACAGTAACGCGACTGGCGCTATCTGATCTCATCGTAAACGATCGCAAGTTAAACTTCATCCACGCTTATTCTGCGAAGCAAGCCAAAGAAAAACTTCACGAATACGGTAACAGTATCGCTATCATTTTGCTTGATGTTGTTATGGAAACTGACGATGCAGGCTTTGATGTCGTTAAATATATTCGTGAAGACATGAAACTGTACGAGCCCCGTATCATTTTGCGTACAGGGCAGCCAGGTTATGCACCTGAAGAGCAAGTTATTAAAGTTTACGATATCAACGACTACAAAACGAAAACTGAACTTACGCGCTCCAAGCTACTGACGACCATTATTTCTTCGCTGCGCTCATACCAGCAAATTATAACCATAAGCCAAAGTCGCGCTGGTTTAGAAAAGATAATTACCTCGTCGGCTAATTTGTTCGAAGAGCATTCGGTCAAAGAGTTCTGCGAAGGAGTTGTCACACAAATTAGTTCTCTTATAGGTCTCGATTCTGAAGGGCTGTTATGTGCCCGAGCCGGTTCCCTTTTAGACCAAGACGACGAACAAGTATATGTCCTTGGTGCCGCGGGTGAATATGCGAAATTTATCAATCACCCGGTTGTAGACGTTAACAACATTGAAATTGAAGAAAATATAAGCCGTTGCTTACGCCTTAAGAAGCACATATTTGAGGCGAGTTGTTCTGTACTTTATATAAGTCGCGCTGGTTTCGAAGCCGCTGTGTATGTTAGGCAAACTCACGAAATCAGTGAATTAGACAAAAACCTTTTAGAAGTATTCTTATCTAGCATTTCGGTAGGCTACGAAAACGTCAACCTCTTCCATGAATTAAGAAATGCAGCGTTCAGAGATTGGTTAACTCGATTACCAAACCGCAATGAGTTCATTAATATGCTAGACAAGCCTCACTTGTTTGGTGGAGAAAATTTTAGTGTTGCGCTTATCGATGTTAATCATTTTTCCGATGTTAATGATGGGCTAGGGCAAGAAGTTGGCAACGAGTTATTGCGCGCAATCAGCACTCGTTTTCAGACGTCTTTCGATGGCCAAGTCAAAAAAGGTCGAATTGGTGCTGATGTTTTTGGACTTATCGGCCCGGATGAGCTTGTCTGTCCAGAAGCTATAAATGCACTTTTCCAATCATCGTTTAAAGTTGGTGATCACACGCTACCTGTGAATGTAACAGTCGGGTTTTGCAAGCTAGAGAATAAGCGTCAAATTGGTATTGAGATTTTAAAGCGTACCAATATTGCGTTAAATCGCGCTAAGAAAAACCTGACAGACAACTTTGAGTATTACGCTAAAGATATTGAGGATCAGACCACGTGGCGTTTGGATATGATCCGTCAATTAAGAAACGACTTTGCGGCGAGAAAGCTAGAACTATGGTTTCAGCCCCAAGTAGATTTGCTCAATGAAAAAGTGGTGGGTATGGAAGGCCTGCTTCGCTGGCCAGATGGAGAGGGTGGTTATATCTCTCCAGCTGTTTTTGTCCCCCTTGCTGAATACTCTGGTCTTATTGTTGATATTGGTGAATGGGTACTCGAAGAGTCATGTCGCCGATTACAAGAGCTAAAGGAAAAGGGTTATGGGCATCTTAGAGTCGCTGTAAACATATCTATTCCCCAGTTTCGCGATAGATTATTTGTTGAAAAAGTTAAACATGCACTTTCCAAAGCCAATTGCGATCCCAGTCTCTTAGAGCTTGAAATAACCGAAAGTGTGGTAATGGACGAGCCGCAAATTGTGATAGATGCTTTGCGTACGTTAAAAGAGTTTGGTGTTCAAATTGCTATCGATGACTTTGGTACTGGTTTTTCTTCCATGAGCTATCTGCAGCAATTGCCATTAGATCGTTTGAAAGTCGATCGTTCTTTCGTTAAAGACATCAAGCCAGGGGCCAATGCCGTACTTGCGGAAACCATAGTAACCTTAGGAAACAAGCTGGGTTTACTTACCATTGCCGAAGGTGTGGAAAAAAGAGAGCAAGCAAGCTATATGATTAAACTAGGTTGTGATGAGGCCCAAGGTTATTTATACGCCAAGCCCATGCCATTTGATGCACTTCTAACGTTTCTTGAATCGCACGACTAATCAGATAAAGCTGAAAAAATAGTACGCTGCAATTTGGGAAGTATAGTCAGCTCGAACCAAGGGTTTTTAGCAAGCCACCTGTTATTCCTACCAGACGGGTGAGGTAAAACGAAGTGTGTATTTGTCGGCGCGCCTACTGCTTCAGTTAAGGTTTTGTAGTGGGGCAGATAATACTGCTGCGAGTAACGGCCAACGTAAAGCGTGACTTTCGGTTTTAAGTAAGTGAGAAAAGCGTCGTGCCAAGTCGGTGCACACTCTTTTCTGGGCGGGGCATCAGCACGGTTTTTATACCCTGGAAAGCAAAACCCCATGGGCAGTACAGAGATTAAGCGCGGGTTATAGAAAGTTTCTTTAGATACACTGAGCCATTCACGCAAGCGGTCCCCGCTGGGATCGTTAAATGCAGTATTGCATTCATGTGCTTTCAAGCCTGGCGCTTGCCCTATTATAAGTATCTTAGTTGATGGTGAAGTACTGAAAATAGGGTTAGGTTTATGGGGAAGGTGGGGTGCGCACAGTGTGCAATTCTTTGCTTTGGTCACCAACGCATCGTGGCCTTTCAAAATTTTCTCCAATTATTTCTCTCTGTAATACTTTTGTCACAATTGTATGATCTCAATTTGACTATCTAATGTATATACAGTATGTTTAATAGTGACAGTAGTAGACTGTAACACAGGAGAAGAAACATGCGTAAAGTAGTACTAACATTAGCTCTATCAGCAGCCTTTGGTATTGCGCATGCGGAATCTGGTGAGAACCAGCTTTTCGATTGCATGGATGCGAAAACATTCGAAATGAATAACCAATGTATGTCAGATCAAATCGGCAATAACATTCGTTTCCGTGATGCACAAGCAAAGCTTATCGATATTGCAAGCGAAAGTCAGGGTGACTACGCCATTGCAACAATGACATTCGATCAAGAAAATATGCACATCGACATCGTAGCACATAAAGACTCGCTTAACGCGCTTGCTGCGAACCGTAACTAATTTTTAGTTAACGCATATAAGCCGGCGACGATTTCGCCGGCTTTTTTGTATCTGTTAAAAAATCCTATTTAGTCCGTTGATGGCAGCAACTCGATAGGCTTCAGCCATGGTCGGATAGTTAAATGTGGTGTTGACGAAATAGTCGATCGTGTTGCCTTCGCCTTTTTGCTGCATGATGGCTTGGCCGATATGAACAATCTCAGAGGCACGTTCACCAAAGCAGTGAATGCCCAGTATTTCTTTCGTTTCCCGGTGAAATAGAATTTTAAGGCTACCCGTTTGCGTTGATGCTATCTGCGCTCTGGCCAAATGCTTGAACTGGGCTCTTCCCACCTCATAAGGTACTTTGGCTGCGGTAAGTTCTTGTTCTGTCTTACCTACAGAACTAATTTCCGGAATGGTATAGATACCAGACGGAATATCCTCTACTAACGCTGAATGTGTATTGATGCCGAGCATGGCTTCAGCGGCAAATCGACCTTGGTTATAGGCTGCAGATGCCAAACTTGGGTAACCAATCACATCGCCAACAGCAAATACGTTATCTACTTCAGTTTGATAACTTTCGTTAACCTTGAGTTGGCCTCTACCATCAGCTTTTAAACCAATATTCTCAAGTTTCAGGGTATCTGTGTTGCCCGTACGCCCGTTAGCAAACAATAAGCAATCAGCCCGCATGCGCTTGCCTGACTCTAGGTTTAAAATTACTGAATCATCGGTAGCCTCGACAGAAGAGTAGGTTTCGTTGTGACGAATTAGTACACCGTTGTTCCATAAGTGGTAACTTAGCGCATCAGAGATCTCGTCATCTAAGAATGACAGTAAACGATCTCGCATATTAACTAGATCGACTTTTACTCCCAAGCCTCTAAAGATACTGGCATATTCCGACCCTATTACACCTGCTCCATAAATTATGATGGACTTAGGATCGTGATCTAAAGATAAGATGGTGTCAGAGTTATAAATACGGGGGTGATTAAAATCGATATCTTTCGGGCAATAGGGACGCGAGCCTGTGGCTATTGCTATTTGTGCTGCTGTGACCGTGTCCTTCGAGCCATCTTCTCGAGTTATTTCCAAGGTGTGAGCATCGACAAAGCTGGCTTCGCCATGAAACAGGGTAACGCGGTTCCTATCATAAAAAGAAGAACGCAGGCGAGTTTGGCTTTTCACTACACCACTAGCATGGCTCATAATGTCGGAAAACGTAAGGCTTTTACTTAAGTGGTTATCGGCAAACAGTGGAGACGTATTGTATTCAATAAGACGACTGACAGAATGACGAAGTGCTTTAGATGGAATGGTTCCCCAATGAGTACAGCCACCACCAACTGCCTCATAGCGTTCTACAACAGCCACTTTTTTTCCAGCCTTGGCAAGCTGCATAGCAACACCCTCTCCACCAGGGCCAGTGCCTATAACTATCGCGTCGTAATGATAAGACGGAGCTTTAGTTTTTTGCTTCGTTGCCATCTTGCTTTCCCCTTTTGTTATCTTCGTATTACGCGGCTGATCAAAAAAGTGATCCGCAATACAAAATAAGTGAGTCTAGTTTTAGTATAGCGACCCTATCCTACTATAGAATAAAAAAAACCACATAAGCAGATACTTATGTGGTTTTTGTTTGAATCGAGTGATGTAGATAAACGCGTAATACTACGCCATTTGTAGTGACAGGCTTTGCAGCTGCGTCCATTTCTCTTTCTGCACTGCAAAGGCGTGCTTCATCTCTTTATATTTGTAAGCAAGCTCTAACCCTTCAATGCTGCGTTTTAATGTACGCTTCTTGACGCGCATAACGCGCTTTTTCGTTGCGTAGTATTCACTCATCCGTTGCATGAGCAGGTCGTACTCTTCTTGAATAGTGTGCATCATTTCTTCCGCATTCGGCAGTAACGATACTTTTTCACTTGCCCTTTGAAGCTGCATGGCCGCCAAGGCTTTTTCGATGCGCTCTTCAGGTACTTTGCGAAGATTCGACGTTAAACCTACATAAGAGAGCCCTTTTATTAGCCATTTAGTAGGATCAAACTGATACCAACGAATGCCATTGCGGTAGTCGTACTCAAATATGTGATGATAGTTGTGATAACCCTCACCAAAAGTGAAGAATGCTAAAACGCCATTATCACGTGCGGTATTCTTATCAGTGTAAGGCTGGCTACCCCAGAAGTGAGCAAGTGAGTTAATAAAGAAGGTTACGTGGTGAACTAGCACCAAGCGCAATACACCAGCTACTAATATCATGCCCATGACGTCGCCGTTCAAATAACCCAGCAGACCAGTAATACCAAAGTTAGCAGCGAGTACGATAGGCAAGTAGTATTTGTGCTGCCACATTACAACGCTATCTTTTTGTAGATCTTTACAGTTGCTGTAATCATCGTAACGCTTAGCTTGATACTCCCGTAACATCCAGCCGATATGCGCAAACCAAAGCCCTTTCTTTGCAGAGTAGGGGTCTTTGTCGTTGTCATCTACATGGCGATGGTGAACGCGATGATCTGACGACCAGTGCAAAATACTATTTTGCAGTGCCATGGCACCACCAATCGCTAATATGACACGAACTACAATATTGGCATCATAGGTTTTATGTGACCACAGGCGATGATATCCAGCAGTTATCGACATACCGGTGAAATAGAATAGGAATATAGCAGTACCGATTTCTGTCCAATCGATACCCTGATATGCCACCCAAAGCGGCACACCTATAAACGCAATTGCGCCTGATATTATAAATACCAGCACATTAGTAAGGATAAGAGGAGGTTTTTTCATTTTATACAACTTGGCTTACAACTGTTCGCTAATTTATCTTTTTACGAGGCTTCAGGCAAGCAAAACTCTGATTAGTTCTGCTTACATGTGTAAAGTTTAATTATAGCCGAGGGAGGCCAATTCGCAGAGAAAATATACGAATTAATGCTTAACCCTTGTTTATAAAAGAGATGATTTTGTTTCTCTTCCCCCACTAGTACGTGTTGCGATAAACTAGGCGTGCTAGTCTTTGATGTACGAGGTTCGATTGCGTTAATGGTTATTCAGATGACGTTGAGAATAGTCTCTAAAATTAAAAATCATCAGACCATTAAAAGTTAATGAACACAGGGTGCGAACGTGAGCCGACAAGAACAGAAACTAAAAACCCGCCAAAATATTATTCATGCTGCATTTTCATTGCTAGACGAAAATCGCAGTCTATCGGCAATTAGCTTGCGTGAAGTTGCCCGAGAGGCCGGTATTGCTCCCACGTCTTTTTATCGACACTTTAAAGATATGGACGAGTTGGGTCTAACGCTGGTGGATGAAGCGGGTTTGGCGCTTCGCCAGCTTATGCGTCAGGCTAGAAGGCGCATTGCTTCAGGTGGTGGCGTAATCCATACCTCTGTTGAAACCTTCATGGAGTTCATCGCGGCCAATACAAATGTATTTCGATTATTACTGCGAGAGCATACCGGTACGTCTTCGGCTTACCGACTTGCAGTATTCAGAGAAATTCAACATTTCATTGATGAACTTACTGACTACATTATCGAACAGCAAGGCGTAGAATACGCCTGCGCCCAGTTACAAGCCGATGCAATGGTAAGACTGGTATTTAGTGCCGGGGCTGAAGCATTAGAAGCAGATGATAAGCTTAGAAGTGAAATAGGCGAAAGAGTGAAAGCGCAACTTCGCTTTGTTCAAGTGGGCGCTACGCAAAAAGCCTAGCGCGGAAAAGAATTTACAGTATAAAGTGTTCTTCCAAATTATATTTCAGTGTGAGCTTTTTCCTTACTTACACGCAAATTAGCTTTTGCGTGTAAGTAGAACCCCAGCCTCAATGTGATGAGTGAATGGGAATTGATCGAAAAGCGCAGACTGCGCCACTTTATGAGTTTCGCTCAAAAGCTCAAGGTTCTGCGCCAAAGTTTCGGGGTTACATGAGATATATACAATATTATCGTAATCTTGAATCATTCTAAGTGAATCTTCATCTAATCCAGCTCTTGGAGGGTCGACCAATACAGTGGTGAAATTGTAAGTACTTAAATCTATGCCTTCTAAGCGACTAAACGTGCGCTGACCTTTCATAGCTTGAGTGAATTCTTCAGCGGCGAGTCTTACGATCTTCACATTATTAAGTTGATTTTGCTCAATGTTAAACTGAGCAGCCTGCACCGAAGGTTTAGCTATTTCGGTACCCACTACATTATCAAAGTGAAGGGCTAACGGTAGTGAAAAGTTGCCGGCACCACAATACATTTCCAGTAAATCGCCCGAGAGCGGCTTTACACAATCTAGAGCCCATTCAATCATTTTACAGTTCACTTCAGCGTTAGGCTGGGTAAAGCTGTTTTCTATATGTTTGAAAACGAATTCTCTACCGTTTACTGGTAAACGCTCAATCACAAAATCGTTGTCGATAATAAGCTTTTGCTTTCTAGCGCGACCAATGATGTTTACTTTGGGAAAGTGAGTCTCAAGTGTTGCTTTTAATTCTTTTGCAGCCACTTGCCATTCTTCATCTAATTGACGATGGTATAGAAGGCTTATAACAAGTTCGCCAGACAGTGCAGAAAGGTAATCGATTTGAAATAACTTTTTTCTTAGAGTTTCGTTCGGTCTTACTTCTTCAAGCAAAAGTCTCATCGCATCGTTTATTGTTTTACAAGCCGGAGGGAAACTATCTACGCGATATTTCTCTTTCGTTTCCTGGTTAAACATGATGTGAAATAAATCATCACCTTCATGCCATACTCTAAACTCTGCACGCATACGATAGTGCGTTGGCTGCGAGGGGAATACAGAAAGCTCTGGTGCATTGAATGGAGAAAGCAACGCGGTGAGACGATTTACTTTTTCGTCCAACTGATCTTGATAGCGTTGTTGTTCATTGGTGGTCATAAAATTCTCCATTCATTATTAAGGTCGCGAATTGTAGTCCCTTAAAAAATAACTGCAACAAGCGCTCCCGACTTCTTCATTATTAGTATGCATGATTGCCTAAATAGCTTTTAGAAAAAAATGCTGTATTAAAATTAAACAATATTGATTCTTTGCCGATAATAAGAATGAGGATAGTGAGGATCAAATTATGAACGTGGGTCAAATTAAAGCTTTTATGGGAGACCAAAAGGTTGATCAGAAAGCGGATCAAAAGGCAACGGTTCACCCGAATGAAGCGCTTAAAAAGCAGCTGCAGCAAGACGGATTGCAGCAAGCCGCTGAGTTCTCGAAGCAACAAGCGGCTTCAGTATCTGTTTCAAGTAGCCAGACGAGTATCGGCTTGCGCGTGGTAAGTAGCAATATTAATCAAGCGTTAGAAATAGATGGGCAAAAACCACAAGAAACGAAAGAGAAAAATCTTGAAGAAAAGTCGAACGGTTTATTCGATTTTGAAAAAGTAGCCCGAAACGTACTTAAGTTCGTGGGCAGCGTTATTCGCGGCGCAGCCGATGGAGGTGCCAGTGACGAAAAGCTGACCGGGCTATTTAGCCAAGCAAGAGAAGGAGTAAGCCGCGGTTTCGCAATGGCTGAAAAAGATCTCGCTGGGTTTATGAATGAAGAGATTGAGCAAGGTATAACTAAAAGCCGGGATCTTATTGATACGGGTATTAATGATCTAGAAACCGATATCTTTGGTCGCCAACAGCCTAATGCTGTTCAACTTTCATCCTTAGAAGCTTTAGCTGCATCGGACGAAAAAAGCGGTAGTTTGGTAATTCGTACTAAAGATGGTGATGAGGTGAGCTTTAGTTTTGAAAGCCTGCGATCTTTCCAGGCTTCTCAGCAACTCAATTTTCAAGCTCAGGCATCTCAAGATCTATCTGGCGGAAATGGTGAACAAAATGAAAATGGTTTTTCGGCGAGCTATTCCCAACAAGCGTCTTATCAATATTATGAAAGAAGCGGTATAAGCTTTTCATTAAAAGGAGAGCTTGATGAAGAGGAATTGAATTCGATAGCTGATCTAATTGGACAAGTACAGGATCTAGCCGACACCTTTTATAGTGGCGACATCGACAAGGCTTTCGAAGAAGCACTCAGTTTAGGCTTTGACGACAAAGAGTTGGTTGGTTACGCGCTACAACTAAATAGAACAACACAAACAGAAGTGCTAAAGACATATGAAAATATTCAGCACTATAACGAAGATAAAAGCGACAACGCGAAGTTCGGTAATGTGGTTAGTCCAATCGCTCAATATCTAGAGAAGATGATGGATACCTTTGCTAACGCAGAAAGTAAGTTAGAAAGTAATGAAGACTATAATGCGTTAATAGCTGGCATCATTAACGAAATGGAAGATGTACAGGTTCCTGACCTTATATCCGCCATAAATAGATTTCGATCTTTTAACCAAACTTTATTAGATGGCCTTCCTCAATCTGCTGAAACCAGCGAGAGCTAATGCTTATGACAATAAAAAGCCCGGAAGCGAGAGCTTACCGGGCTTTTTTACATAACTAAAAACTACGAATAAGAATTACGCGTGTTCGACTTTGTCTTTTGCAGGCCGAACTTTCAGCGTTCGTTCCTGGAAGATTGAGTCATTTGTTTTATCAATAACACTACTAAGGTCGTCTGTAACAACCTCGATAAAACCGTAACCTTTTCTCTTTCCAGTTTTGCGATCCTTCATTAAACGAACCGACTGCACTTCAATAAAGCTACTGAAGTATTCCTTTACTGCATTCTCGTTTGCCCTATAGGGTAAATTGCCCACATATAGAGTCTCGACTGATCCGTTATTGGTGTGTGCTCTGGCATCTGAGGAAGATGGACTTTGAATAAGAGACGCTAGCCAAGGAGTAACGATACCGCTTATCAGCAGAGCTGCAGATACGGTAAGTGGAACATGGACGTTTAAACTAGCAGAAGAAAATAACAAATACCCTGCAATTGCAAAAATAGCGCTAATTACAGCGCATTGAATAAAGCCTACTTTCATATACCTACCTTTCTATTGTTTATTATGGTGTTGGAGGCTGTATATAGTTTACTCATTTGTAACAATTTGAACAATAAAATGTGAAAAAACTAGTCGAAAGATGCATTGAGCCTATGGAAATGATGCAGAAATGAGCGGTTAACACCAAAAGCGCCTTAAAAAGCAAAAAAAAACAATTTAAGTGTTGATCTTTTTCAAGAGGTATCTATAATGCGCTCCACGTTCTGAGGGGGCTTCGAGAAAAACAAAGCCAACTTAGCAACAAGTGCGAAACCAAGTTTTCAAACAAATAAAAAGTTTAAAAACATGGTTGACATCGAAAATAAACGATGTAAAATGCGCACCTCACTCAAACAGGGTGAGTCACTAAGAAGCAACGGCTTCTAGTGAATGTTCTTTAAAAATTTAGACAAGACAATCTGTGTGGGCACTCGTTAAGAGTGTCACAACGACGATTCATATTTCGATATATTTAATTGAAGAGTTTGATCATGGCTCAGATTGAACGCTGGCGGCAGGCCTAACACAT
>NZ_JADOEK010000012.1:0-160060 GCF_027563165.1 Alteromonas sp. PRIM-21
CAACATTAAAGTCTTTATCCTCAGCATCTTCATTACCAAGTAAATTATCATTTCTTACTAAGAGTAAAAACCTAGCCTGCTCTCTAACATTAAATGAATAAGTACTGCTATTTTGTAAAATATCAATAGCTATACATTGAAGATATTCAAAATAGTCGGTTCTATTTGAATGTGCTGGAAACTCCCAATCAGATTTTTGATGAATTGTTGTTGCGCTGTGCCTAAATATTTCGCATAAACAATATTCAACTAAACATGTTTGTTTAGAGTTCTGCCGTGAAATTACATATTTAAATTGACTAATAATCGATTTGAGGATGGCTGTATTAGGAAATAGCTCAAGTCCTTTTTTTAGTAATAAAACCAACGAAGGATCTTTTGTCCAACAAGCTATAAATTTCCTTGCCATTCTTTCTTGCAAGTAGTCCCAGTTACCGGGCCTCGGTTTTCCAGTGTTATCTACTTCCTGTGTATAAAAGCTTCTTTTTTGCTGTAATAAGTTATGTATCTTATTTGCTGAAAATCGAACTAAAGTGTCTTCTCTTACATCATGGTTTGGTGCTTCTATCAAAGCGAGTGGATTATTAGAGTCTTCGTCTTTAGGCAAAGTTTTTATGTAATCAGCTAAATTTATTAACCCTTCCAAGTGGCCTAGTTGCTCATCAATTTCATTGTTAGAAATTGGGCCACTTACTTTACCTTGAATGGATCTTAATTTACCAGAAACCCCCACTTTTTTGATTTGAAATGGCTCTACCTTTGTTTTATCGCTGTGAATGCTTAGGCCTATATCTTCCAGCTTGCTGTTTATAAAATCTACAACATCTTTCTTGAGGTTCGTCGAAGACTCTTCAGAAACTATTATTAATCTCATGTCATCAACATATCGACAAAAATCTACAACCCTGTATTTTTCATCAATCACTTGACCAATCACTTCTGCCATTTCAGCGTCGAAGTTTAATAAGTAAATATTTGATAAAAATCCACCAGATACAAGTCCTTGGGGGATTCCTAAAGGAATATCTTCAGAGTCTTTTTGACAAACGTTACTATATAAAGAAATTGATTCTTCTTCCCATTTCCAGTCTTCAAATTCGTCAATTAATTTGTTTATGATTGGGAAACGCTTAGGAGTATATCCATCAATTAAGCTCACTATCTCGTCAGTAAGTCTTGTTCGATTAATACAATCATAAAATCGACTAAGATCTAAGTGGATCTCGTAAACATTTTCTCGACCTGATTTGTAATCAATAGCTTGTTTTCCAAAGTAACTTGGTCGCTCTAAAAATCGCTGATAATCAGTAAAGTACTTGCTGTATATTGTGCTATTTCCCCATGGGAACTGAGCTTCACCATCTTTAAACTGGCAATATAATCGGTTTCCATAATTTACGACTTTTTTCTCGTGAACAGACTCGAAATCAGATGATGTATCGCCTTGAATAGTTTCTACTGTATTCGCTAGACACATCATCAGTGCGGTAAAATATGTTTGTTCTTTAATTGGCACATGAGCTAGTGGTCTAAGAGGGGTAACAACTTCATCTTTGGGAACCCATGATTGATTGATACCAGATAAAGCCTCTTCAGCAAACTCCCAATCTAAAAGCTCAACATCAGCAGGCGGAAATAGAGGTGTATCAACAAATACCCAACTTGTTGATTTTGGTGCTGGGACTAATCTTAATGGAGTTAATTCGTAATCAAGCCCTTCAAGTTCTTTCACCCAAAGTCTCAAATTCTTGGCTAGTGATAAGGTTGAACGATCTAGCTCAAATGTATTTGCATACCAATTGGTAGAACGAATATATTGCTGTGATTTTTTCCATGCTTGAGCTAACACAACACTATCTGTAATGTATTGATCCTCGGGCTTCAACTCCCTGTATTTTTTGTTTAGTAAAGCCATTTTCTCTCCTACACACAGATTTTTTATGTAACTAGTTATCAGGACTTATTGTTGGCATAGCCCTAAATTATTTAAACAGGATCAATTAAGCCTCTTTTACGCCAACGGTTTCCATTGACTAAAGATTCAAATTTAACTCCATTTGATAGCTCTAAATTGTCTGCATGATCGGTAACAATAATTTGCGGGCTAAAGCCATTGCTTGATTCAAGTTCATTACAATAGATAGATAGCTGACTAAAAAGGTTCTCAACCGCCTTAATATCTTCATCGACCGGACGCTCCTTCTCAGTTCTTTGCTTGGCTTCCGTGCTTTTTTGCTCATCAAAGGTATCAGCGTTATCACGTGTGAAATTAGGAAAGTAAACTTGGGTTGGCTGATCTAGGAATAATAAAGAAGGTATCGCACACTTGCTTCCTAATTCAGCAAAATATTTATGTAATGCTAAAAATAACGTTACATGGCAGTAAAGCCAGTTTGCACCACTACCCATTGAACGAAGGTAAATCTTTTCGCCTTCAGGCGTTAAATGATAAAGGTCAAAAGTCTCAAATGAAAAATGGAGGTTGATTGGCTTGTAGCTTGTCTCAAATTCAAAATGACTGCCTATATCAGTCATATATTTGTTTACCTTTAACGAAGCAATTTTTAATCCCTTTTCTACATCATATTCTTTAAGACTTTCGTTGATTTGCTTTAATTGCTTTCGTAGTTCTTTCAAGCTTTTTTCTATATCAGAATCGTCAGCCATGTTCAGCGAGTCTAAAAGAGCGAAAAGTTTCGCTTTATGCATGATGATATTTTCATAAAGGCTTTTGTTTTTAGCTATTTTTTCTTCTGTGGCTTCAACTTCTTCTATTTGTTTACTTAAGGCCATCAACTCGTTGTTTAAATGCTCGGTATCGCGCTGAATAGTCACTAGTGAGGATTCAAACTTTGCTTTCATAGGACGAGCTTGAGCGAGGTTGCCCGAAACCTTTGTAATAGCTCGCTGTAGTTTTTCTGCACTTTGTTGTAGCGTGTCCTTTTCTGTTTTACAAAAAGGGCACACAGAAGCAGAAATATGAACATGTGTAGGTGTACTAAACTGCTTTACGTTATTAGAAAAACGCTCTTCTTCACCTATATGTTTGTTAATTGATGCGGTTTGACGTTGTAATCTTCTCAACTGAGACGTCTTTTGAGTGCGCTCTAGTTTTAATTGGTTATACCGTCGAGTAATAGCATCGGAATTGTGCTTGATTTTTTCAGGCACTATTATTTCATCAAGTTCATCTTTCGCATTTTGCGGGTGGCGAAGTACTTTTTCCAATGAAAGCGGTTCTTCTTCAAATCCCATCAGAGCATACAGTTGACTCAACTCTGGGCCTACTTTTTGTTTGTAGCTGTCTACTGCGCGTTTGTTTGTTTCTTTGCTTCGCTCTAAACGCCTAACTTCTGCGGTTAAGCGTTCTTTCTCTTGTGATAGATGAAAGAACTTCTGGTCTACTAGCCCTAAAAATATCTTAGTATGCTCAATAGCCTGATCGCGCTTTTCCTTTTCGTCGAATCGATAAAATAGCGCATGTTTATTGGCAACCAAGTTTTGATGTTGCAACATGAACGAAGAGAAACTTCGTATCGATGGTGTAGGCGCTTTACGTCCTCCCCTGTAAGCTTTTGCAACCAGAGATTCATCAACATCATCGATGTCTACGAAAAAGTCTCTTAAATGCTTTTTAAACTCAGGCAGTGGTCGGAAATAACTGACATTAAAGTATTCCCGATCAACCTCGGCGGTATCGAAAGTGTCAATACGACGAAAAAACGCTCTTGAAGCAATATCAGGATCGCGCGCAATCAATATATTTTGTGCGTTTACAGCAAGCGCAACATAGTAAATTGAAGCACTATTTGTAATCACCCCTTTGGGAATGGTGTTCTTATCGCTACCAAAGCAATAATCAAATATTTCAATCAAGGCACTTTTACCGGTTGATGACTTTCCGGTTACAACATTTAGCCCTGCTTGAAAATTAACAGGATGTTTGACTCCTTGTTTATCAATCACACCAATTTCATGAATAAGGGTTTTCATCGCGGTTTCACTCCTAAAAACGCATAAATCTCGACCACTGAGTGACCGCTAAATAATTGACCTAGTTTTTCTGCACATTTTTGTTGGGTAAATACTGAATTAGAACTGTCACTTTTACTTAAAGACAAATTATTTTCATCGACAGATAGCCAGTCGTTTATTAAGCAATATTGAATGCATTGCTCTGTTAAGTTTTGAAACCCATCAATTCGTTCTTGAAGGTCATAAAGCTTTGTTCGATCATCAAACACTGACCAAATTGAACTTCGCTTTTTATTACCAAACACGGCTCCAGAAATTTTATTACTAAAAACAGGATGGCTA
Organism: Alteromonas sp. PRIM-21; assembly: GCF_027563165.1. Taxonomy (NCBI): domain Bacteria; kingdom Pseudomonadati; phylum Pseudomonadota; class Gammaproteobacteria; order Alteromonadales; family Alteromonadaceae; genus Alteromonas; species Alteromonas sp. PRIM-21. The sequence continues at coordinate 4,318 of NZ_JADOEK010000012.1, forward strand.
CACAATGGGATCACTAACTGAGCAAACAATAAATTATTTTCTGACTCATTCAAATTTGTATAAAACGAGGCCATAAATGGAGCATAATCAAATGGATTGTATTTCAGTTCATATAGGGCATCTACAATACTGCTCATGGCTCAGCTCTCCATTTCAAGTCTCGCTCGTCATCGTCCATAGCGTCATGGATAAGACCATTTCTAAAAACAATATCTGGATTTGGGTAACCTTCAACGCCGAATGGTGTTTCGCTGGTTACTTGATCATATAAGTTTTGTGATAACTCTGTTCTATCTCCCTTTTTCCGGCAAGCACTTCTGTATTTTGCAGAAAAAGTTCTAATCCATTGTTCTCTGTATCGCTCTACCATTTTTGTGTATTGTGGGTGCCCATGAAGTTCTTCCATAGAGGAGTTTATAAATTCCAGCCAATCCCCAATTGCTTCTGGTAAAACACATTCGTATTCAATCTCACACAGTTTTTGAGCAAAAAGAGCGTTTAAGTAAGAGTCTACTTCTTCTTCAGATGCATTTCTTTGGGTAAAATCTGGAATAGTAAATAACTTCGGTCCCCACTTTGCCGTTAAAGCCTCACGCTGCTGATCAAATGCAGCCTTTTCGATGACCCACTCGACACTATTTGATTGTTCATAAATAAATCCAATTAAACCTTCAGCAAATGCTTGCCTATTTGAATGCGGGATATAGCCACTAAGCTTATTGTAATAACTCCTTCTTAAAGCATCTAAATCAGCTGACTCAATATGGAGTACAACTTTTGCTAGGACATTCAGTAAATCTGATTTTGTAGCATTTAATATCACTGCTTTTTGCAATTTTATGATTTCTGAGGGGCTTTCTGAATTTCGTTCTTTTTCTGATCGGCTAAGAAAAATATCTTCTAATGTTTGAAAACGTTGTTCTGCTGTTTGTGCATTCCAATCTTTTAATTTGGTAGTTGCACCAAAAGCTTGGGTAGTATGTAGCACCAAAGCGCCATATTGAGCATGGTTGAACTCTGATGCTAACCAATTTTTGAGTGTTTTCCAGAGGTTTTCATGATGATCGGTAAGCGGTGCGGAATAGTCTTTCACTTCCGTTTGGGTTGAAGTTAAAACCTCTGGCGAAATTAGGCTTACATCACCATCTTTCTCGAACCACACTGATTGACCATCGTCTAAAGAAAAGCACTTATCTAAGCCAATAAGTACTTGGTAATGAAAGGCTAAGGCAGTTGTTAAAGCTGCATTTTTTGTAAGGCTATTACTCATTATCACTCCCTGAGTTTCTTATCCCTAAATAAGCCGAGTATCTAGGCCTGCGGCCTTTAGTCTTGTGGTTAAATTTCGCATTTTACTGAACTCTGTGCCCAGACTTTGCTTCAACCCCATTTGCTCACAAAACTCTTTCGCCGTGATGTGCTTTAACTCATCAGCAAATTTAATCATTTGTAGGTGAAGCTCAGCCGTATACTGGTTGCGTGGTGCATCAGCGAGTGCCAATTTAATTTGCTCAAAAATCGCTTTATCAGACATTAGTAAGGATTAGATTTTGACCGTTTAGCTAAATTAGCTAATTTAGCAATGATATGCAAAGTCTATCGTCAGAGGATCTAACTAGCGGTTATTTTATGATAGTGAGTATGTAAATTCTTGGCATCTCAACAACATAAATGTCGAAACGACCAGACTTCTCTAGACACTTAATTGCTTAATAATTATGTGTACTAAGGAGAAAAGATGTCTCAGCGATTTACAGAAGAATTTAAAATACAAGCAGTCAAGCAAGTTACTGACCAAGGTTATTCGGTGGCAAGTGTGTCTGAGAGGCTGGGAGTTACTAGCAGTTCGTTGTATAACTGGATAAAAGCTTACGGCATAGACAGTGAAGAAAATAGGCAGTCTCAAGAACAATCCGACCGTATTAAACAACTCGAAAAGGAGCTTAAACGCGTGACAATGGAACGCGATATTCTGAAGGAAGCCACCGTATTTTTCGCGGGCGAGTCAAAGAAAAATACGCGTTCATAAAAGCTAGGCTCAAAAATTACCCAACAAATTTGCATGCAGAATCTTATTGTAGCCAAGGAATCTAAAACACCCACGATGATAAACAACAAACAATGCTGAATACTAGCGTTACTGAATTGAAGCGGCGAAAGGATTTAAAGTACTAAATTGTATTAAAGAAATGAAAACTGGTAGTTACAAATACAATTAGCTGGTACGTACTCATTATAGATTTGGTGGTTTAATTGAAGAAGAGCCTTGATTTACCCCTCTCCTTCATTAAGTGTAAAAAATAACCAGTCAATTCTTGTGCAAGAAAAAAATTAGCATATATTTAATGTATTGTTTCGTGAAATGGAGTTCTCATGCAATTTAAATATATTATGGTTCTTTATGTGGCTTTAACGATGTTGACTGCATGTGAATCAACTATGGAACAGGTCAAAACACTTCCACTTGAGACTAATATCAATGGAGATGGGCTGATAGCATACCCTGCTGAAATTCGTGGTGCGTATATACGCAGTGCTGAAACTTTTGTATCAGCTAAACAATACGTCCCTAAATATGACGACAAAGGAAAACTGATAGGCTTTGAACTTAAAAATGTTTCCTATATTAGTCCTAAGCAAATTATTTGTGCCGAACCACCTCCTGACACCTCAGTTTCATCAACCGCTGCCTTTAATGCTAGTGCGAATTTACAGTTAACTCAATCGCTTACAGCTGTGACAGCGCTAACTAATACATTAGCTCAAACGATCTCGAATCAAACATCTCAATCCAAAACTGTAGAAGCTAACTCGTCTACGGGCAGTGCTGATAGTAGCAACACAGTGAATGCAAGTCGTGTAACCTCATCTAATGTTGGTTCTACAAACAACTCAAATGATGTCTTATCGCTTGCGGGGAATATTTCACGTACTGCCAACGAATTAAGTGGTCGAGACAATATTGTTCTACTCTCTCGAGAAATGTTTTTTAGAAATTGTGAAGCATTTGCTAACGGTGCGATATCACGAGATACATATGGCCAGCTTCACCGAGAAAGTGTAAGTCAAATAACCGCAATGCTGGATACACAAAAAGCATTGGCAAAAGCTGTAGAAGCTAACAGTAAGGCAAAGCAGGCTGAAGCCGATGCAAAAAAAGCTAAAGCTGAGAAGTTATTGTTAGATGCAACAAATAATACCACCAGCCTAATTAAGCAATCTAACCTTTTAAATTGCGGAAAAGAATTTGCGTCCTGCAAAGAAGGGGCTGTTGGTGATAAAGATACAATCGAAGCATGTGAAGCCACTCAAAAAGAATGTGTTTCAAAACAGTTAGGAGAAAAAGATGGATAGCCACTTTTATTCAACTTTGCAAAACATTATGCACAGTGGAAAAATTGTTACAATCGCAGTGGGAATGCAGCCAACCCGAGTGAAAATCGAAGATATGATTAATGATGCGGTAACTATTGAATTACAAGATGCGCCCCAAAAATATAAAATGACAATGCACTGGACCAATGTTCAGTTAATGCATAGCTGACCGGCTTTTGAACAAGCTCATTTTCTGTCCTTGTTTGTACGCGAGTTTGCACCGAGCGCAAAAAGATGGAACCCTACTTTCCCTCCTTGATTAGATGCATTAGGTAAAGGCTTACCGATTTTTAAATGAAAGTCGCAACGAATTAAGCTTATTAACCTATACGCTGACTCTGTCCACTTCATCGACAAACCCTCCCCAGCCGTCTTAAACCATCAAAACAACAGTTGTAAAACGGAAGGCACGTTCATATTTATAAATTATCACTCAGTTTCAACTTTGCGAGGCACCATGGCTATTCCTTATTCACTGCTCGATTTAGCGCCTATATCTGAAGGGTACAGCGTTAAAGACGCGCTAAACAACTCCAAGCTAATGGCTATGGAAGCCGAGCGCAGTGGCTATGAAAGAGTGTGGTTAGCGGAGCACCACGGTATGCATGGTGTAGCCAGCTCTGCCACCTCTGTAGTGTTAACGCACATTGCTAATGCTACCTCTACCATCAAAATTGGTGCAGGTGGCATAATGCTGCCTAATCATGCGCCTTTGGTTATTGCTGAGCAATTTGGCACGCTAGCTGAGTTATTTCCCAATCGCATAGAGCTTGGGTTGGGCAGAGCGCCAGGTACTGATATGGCAACGGCAAGAGCGCTTCGTCGCAACTTACAAAGCGATGTAGATAGCTACCCAGAAGACATTCAGGAACTTCAGCATTACCTTGGCACACCTAAAGAGGGGCAGCCAATTGTTGCTGTGCCTGGGGCGAATACCAACGTGCCTTTGTGGTTACTTGGTTCCAGCTTGTATAGCGCTCAAGTGGCGGCAAAAATGGGGCTGCCTTATTCATTTGCTTCCCACTTCGCACCCGATGCGCTATTTGATGCCCTTCATGTGTATCACAACATGTTTAAACCTTCGTCCCAATTATCAGCACCAAAGGCCATGGCGGGTGTAATGGTGGTTATTGCTGAAACCGATGAAGAGGCAGAATTGTTATTCACGTCGGTGAAGCAGCAGTTTATGAATATGCGACGTGGTCTTAACAAGCCTTTCGCTAAACCTATGCCTAACTTTGACGAATATTGCACGGCAACAGATGAGGCCATGCTATCAAGTGTACTCAGATATGCCTTGGTTGGCTCGAAAGAAACCGTGCGAAGCAAGCTCGCTGAATTTATCGAGGCAACGGATATTGATGAGATTATTGTGTCTATGCCAATTTACGATATAGAAGCGCGTTTATTTAGCGTTAAAGCGTTCGCAGACATCGCATCCTAGCACCTCAAAAGTTATGACCAGTTTTACGTATCTGGTCATAACTTCTTCTATGCAATGCGCAAGAATAACTTTATGATATACAATGGTATGTGTATTTTCATTTTGGTGTTGCAGGTTTACAGTCATGCTTAAGGTCTGGTTTTCCTTTTTCTTTGCTCTTGCGTTTCTCGCATCGAGCCTAAGCTCTGCACATGCGAAAGAAGCACTAGACCTTGTCATTATTGAAACGCTCCCCGTACCTATTGTTGCTGAATCGCGAGGCGAATTTGAAAAAGAACTCATTCGAATTATGCCCGAGCACGATATCAATATAACGACATACAACGCTGAAGGGTCTGAGATTCGCGCTAAAGAAATACTCGACGAACTAGCGCAAGAGTCTAAACCTGATCTCATTGTGTCTATCGCTACCTTAGCTACTCGTGCACTAAATGCTGCTGAAGAATTTATTGAAACGCCAAAACTTTTTATGGTGGTTTCCGCTCCCGTTGAGGAAGGTATTGTTCCTGCCATCGGCGCTGTGAGTAAACGTAATATGACGGGCGAGTCACACGTACTCGATGCTAAGGTAAAGCTTGATATGTTGGATGGCGTACTTAGAGCATCAAACCCCGAGAAGCCATTTACTATAGGTTTAGTGCATTCTACCTATCCTTCATCGAGTAACCTGGTAAACCAATTACTAGCGTTAGACAGTGAGTATGAAAATATAAACTTAGTCGCAGTTAGTACGCCTTATCTAGAAGGTGATGAAGGACGCGTTGAAATGACGGATAGTATGGTTGATAGCTTAGATCAAAAGAGCGGAGAACTGGACGGCTATTGGTTGTCATCAGGCCCCTTAGCAGAAGCCGAAGGGTTAGTAGAAAAGGTTAAAGAAAAGACGGGTTTACTCCCTTTATTCGCTGAAAGTATTTCATCAGTTAAAAAAGGCGCGCTTATTGGTGTGGTATCTGAACCGGCTAGTATTGGAAAATCAGCGGCAAGAAAAGCAAAGCTGATACTTCAGAGAAAATCGGCGAGAGACATTCCCGTTGGCAAAATGGACACGTACACTGTTGCAGTAAACGTAACTACGGCAATTAAATTACAATTGCCCATTCCATCAAGTTACTTAAAACTCTCGAAAGAGCATGTGTATCAATAAGGCCTAATTAGAAGTTAGTATGCGGATCAAATCAAAACTGCTAGTTATCTACATTCCAATTTTGTTAATTGGCATGGCACTTACTGGGTATTGGGCTTATTTAACAGCGTACGACTCGGTGCGCGAAAGGGAATATCAGCTTCTTACTCAAACCCTCACATTAAACGTGTTAGAGATCATTGATGAGAGACGAGAACTGCTCATTGAATCAGGCCTAGAAAATGTTCCCGTTTTTCGCGAGGCTTATCAAAAAGAAGTTTTTGAAGAGCTAAAGTCGCTACAGCAAGCAACAGATCGGCACTTTGCCATTAGCGATAAAAGTACAGGTACCGTCATATTTAGTACTACTGAAGGTGACGTTGTACTGAATGCAGAAAACGCTAACAGGGCGACAATAGCTAACCGGCGCGTAGCCTATGGCGAGTCGAATGTTAATGATATGGATGTGTTGTTTGCTTGTTCTGAATTCACACCTTGGAACTGGAAGGTTACGGTTCTACAACCCGCCGAACCCTTGCAATCCTCGCTGTTCACTATAGCGTGGCTAACCTTTTTGGTAACGCTGTTTGCTGTAGTTATCGTCAGCTTACTAATGGGTAAGGTAACCCAGGTGTTCGTTGTCTCTCCCATTGAGAAAATCAAATCAGCGGCAAGTCGCATCGCCGTTGACCATAAGAGGGTCAACATAGACTTAGCGCAAAATGATGAGCTAGGAAGTTTAGCGCGCGATGTTGAAGCCATGTCTGGCGAAATTGAGGAATATGTCGCGCAAGCCCAGCAGGCAAATCGCGCGAAAACAGATTTTCTTGCGGTAATGAGTCATGAAATTCGTACGCCACTAAACGGGATTCAAGGCTTAGCAACACTACTTTTAGATACTCAACTTTCAGACAAACAGCACCAGTATGCCAGCGATTTGAAGTCATCAGCATCTATTCTTGCTACCGTTATAAATGACGTATTAGATCTCTCTAAAATTGAGTCGGGTATGTCGGAAATTGACGTGACAGAGTTCGATCTCGATTCAATGCTGAACGACCTTATAACGCTGTTAGGCACAAACGCTAGTGCTAACAGTACCCGGTTAGTTTATAAGAGTAAGAACTTAGAGTCTGTGGCGGTAACTAGCGATATTACTAAACTACGCCAAATTATTATTAATTTGGTAAGCAACGCTATTAAGTTTACCCACAAAGGAACGGTGAGTATCTCGGCTAAACTTAAACAGCCTTCAACAGAAACTAAGGGTGATAACCGTTTAGTTATTGCGGTTAAAGATACAGGCATTGGTATTGAGCCAGACAGGCTAGAGCATATATTTGATAAATTTACGCAGTCGGATTCTTCTATAACGCGGAAATATGGCGGTACTGGGCTTGGCCTCGCTATTGCCAAGCAGTTAGCTCAGATACTCGGGGGCGATATAAAAGTCGTCAGCAAAGTGGGCGAAGGCTCATGCTTTACCGTTACTGCGAATGTTCAATCTCGACTTATGTCAGATTCATCAATTGAATCTTCCTCTGCTCGCAAAGCAAATGGCGCCAGCCTACCATCAGGCCTTAAAGTGCTATTAGCTGAAGATAATGCAATTAACGCAGTGGTAGCACAGGCACTATTAGAGCAGCTTAAATGTGATGTTGAACACGTTGATAACGGATTAAAAGCCGCTGCACGTGTTGAAGAAGGCGGTATTGATGTGGTTTTCATGGATGTTCACATGCCTGTTATGGATGGAATTGAAGCGACGAAACGCATCAGAAAGCTGAACGGTGAGCTCAGCAAAACGCCTGTTATCGGTCTCACCGCAGAAGCATTTAAAGAGCGCCATATCACATTTAAGCAGGCGGGAATGGACGACATAGTCACAAAGCCTGTCACCGTTGAAGCCCTGCAAGAAAGTTTGTTAAAACTGGCGCTTAGCCAAGAAGTCACTGATAATAGTTAAAGCAACGCTGTGTCAATGTGTTGCGTTTGTACAGCCAGTAGTGGCTGCCACCACTGGCTGTATTGAAATACTTATACAGGACTTTAATTATCAAGGTGACGCGTGCAAATCCACAGACCCAGTGAACAACGCAGGCTAAGAATAGCTCTTATTATTGGCGCTGTTCTGGTACTTGTATTCATGGCAGCTGATATAGTGCTATTGCCTAGCAGTATGTACGAACTGTACACCTTCGACCGTCTACTTCTTCAATTCCCTATTATACTCATCGTTGTTGTACTGTCTTTTTGGCGCGAATTTATGCGGTATCGAGCGTACATATTTGCTGGCCTGCTTATTGCACTTTCCTACAGCAACTATTGGTTAATATGGGTTTGCTGGGAAGAGCACAACTTTATTTTTCCTTACGAAGGCACCATCCTCTATGCATTCTTTTGTGTATTCGCGTTGGGTATCCCATTTAAGTTAGCAGCCTCAGCTAATGTCATTAATATCTTGGGTTTTTTAGGGTTAATGTGGCTAGCGCCGGTTTATGGAGACAGGGTTCCCATTTCAGCAGCTTTTGTATCAGGGTCACTATTTATATGCGTGTACGCACGTTATCGGCTCGATCGTAGTGTACGCATGCTCAAAGAAACTAACGACCGCTTATTAAAGCTTAGCAAGTTCGACCCGTTATCTGACTTACTCAATCGACGGGCTCTGCGAGATCAAAGTGAAAAGCTGTTGGCCTTAAGTAAGCGCCATGACGTGTCGATGGCTGTATTAATGCTCGACCTAGATGACTTCAAAAAATACAACGATAGTTTTGGTCATCAGCAGGGTGATGAAGCAATAAAAGAACAAGCGCGTATTATGAAGCAAGTATTTAAACGGGAAACTGATATTTTGGGCCGCTACGGTGGCGAAGAATTCATTGTTGTTTTAAGCGATATCAGTAAAGAGCAGGTTGAAAAGCATGCACAAACACTATTGGATAAATGGGAGCGGGCTCAATTAAAACATGCCGAGGGAGCAAAGCACCCTTTTATGAGCTGTTCAATTGGTGTTGCTTACGCCAGTACAGTTGGTGAAATATCCATTGATTGGCTTATTGATGAAGCCGATAAAGTGCTTTATGAAGCTAAAGAAAAAGGTAAAGCACAGTATGTGGTAACAGAAGCACAGTGCTAGCGTTAACACTGTGCTCTTAATTTAAACTGTACTCTTCGCTTAAAAAATTACAGCTTAAGTATCAATTTCCCGGTGTTTTTACCTTCAAACAGCATATTTAAGCCTTTTTCGGCGTTCTCTAAACCTTCAATGGTATGCGCACGGTACTTTATCTTTCCTTGCTGCACATAAGGTGTGAGTTTTTCTAAAAGCTTTGGAATTTCATCCCAATGGTCTGGCATCGCAAACCCACGAATATTAATGCGCTTCTTAATTAACGGGATCCAATTGGGACCTGGTGACGGCTCTTCTGATTGATAATCGGCAATCATTCCACACACAACAATACGACCATGGGCATTCATTCTGTTGAATATATGGTGCTGGATAGGACCACCCGTATTTTCATAAAATACATCAATTTTATCTGGCGTAAGCTCTGCCAGTTTTTCTTCTAAGTCGTCAGTTTTATAATTAATTGCACCGTCAAAACCTAACTCGTTGACAATCCAGTCAGCCTTGTCGTCACTACCTACAACGCCGATTACACGAAGCCCGTCTGCCTTTGCTAGCTGGCCCACAATAGAACCTACAGAGCCTGCTGCACCTGTGACAATAAGTGTCTCGCCTTCCTTAGGTTCGCCAAAATTATAAAGGCCTGTGGTGGCGGTTAAACCTGGTAGCGCAAATACACATAGTGCCATTTCTTCAGTAACACCTTGCTGAAGCTTGTTAAAGCCTGAGCCATCACTTAGCACATATTCACTCCAGCCAGTCATGCCCATAACCTTGTCGCCAACTGAAAAGTCTGGATTGTTAGACTCAACCACTTCGCCTACACCGCTAGAGCGCATAACATCGCCAAGCTCTACAGGAGGGATGTAGCTTTCTCTGTCTTCGCTCATCCAGCCAAGCATGGCAGGGTCTAAAGACATGTGGGTTTGCTTTACTAGAACTTGACCGTCTTTTGGCGTTGGTATTTCAAACTCTTTTGTTTCGAATAGATGAGGGCCAATTTTTCCATCCTCGGGACGCTTTACCAGCGTGATAGCTTTATATGTTGACATTGTATCCTCCTGTAACACGTGAAAAGTTTTTGGTGGTGTGCCTGATGATTTACCTTATGATTTGCCTAGTATTGAAACGCAATATGCATAGCTGAGATCACCCACCGATTGTAAAGATAGGGTGGGGCTTGTTGTTATAAACACAACCAACATGGGTTCGTGCCTATAAAATTGAGCGTAAAATGCAGTCGGTGACAATAGTTGCTGGCGAAAGTGTTAAATAATCTTGTTAACAATATAGTGATCTTTAGTTAACTTAACTTTATCAATGTTGTTTATAAATGCGTCGAAGTTGTAGCTAAAATTGTAAATAATGCGATAAAAGTGCGTAAATAACGTTTACTTGCATTGAACAAAACTACTCATATCCGTAGAATGCCTGCTGCAATTTTCCCCTATTACAACGAGTATCTTATGAAGCAACAGTTTTCTTTACGTGCCTCAGTTTGCTTAGCGCTTGCTACCTTAGCCTCTTCTTCTGCGCTAGCAGCTGGTTTCCAAGTTAATGAACACAGTGCAAACGGCCTAGGCCGTGCCATGGCAGGCCAAGCAGCCAAGCCAGAAAATGCCTCTATTTTAGCAAATAACCCTGCAGCAATTGGTGTATTTAAAGAAGCTGAATTCAGTGCATCAGTAAGCTTTATCGACCCAAATGTAGATATTAATGGCGCGGTTACTTATGACCTTGGTGACAATACTGTTGGTGGTGATGCAGCACAAGAAGACAACATCGCTGATACTGCTATCGTACCTGGTTTCTTCTATGTTTCGCCTATTAACGATGAACTGTCTGCGGGTGTTGGCGTTTTCACCACTTACGGTCTTCGCTCAGATTACTCAGACGACTTTGGTGCGCTTCACTTCGCTGACACTGCAGAAGTGAAAACTGTAACGGTTAACCCTGCTGTTTCTTATAAAGTGAACAAGCAACTTATGGTTGGTTTTGGTTTGAACATCACATATGCAGAAGCTGAAATCGGCTCTGGCGTTTCAAACACACTTGTAGACACTTTAGTTACTCTAGCGCCAAGCGCAGAAGCGCTAGGTGTGACATTACCAGAGCTGACTGCTGGTAATTCACTATTTAGTATGGAAGGTGATGACATAGGCTTCGGTTGGAACGCTGGTGTTTTCTGGCAGCCAACGGATATGACCAATATTGCGCTTTCATACCGTGCGGAAACAAAATTAGAGCTTGAAGGTAACGTATCTTCAGAAACGCCTATTTTCCCTATTAACCTAAATCAGCCTGGTAGCTTGGACTTGAACCTTGCAGCTATTACTGAGCTAGCAGTTGATCAAAAAATCGATAACCAGTGGTCAGTACAAGCAAGCTTAACGTTCACCGACTGGAGCACATTTGAGAAGCTTGAAGCTAACTTGGAAGACGGTGTCGATTTCTTAATTAAAGAAGAAAACTTCGATGACTCATGGCGTGCGGCTCTTGGTGTAACTTACATCTTAAATGATGAAATTACCCTACGTGCTGGCTATGCTTATGACGACGGTGTGGTATCGGTAGAAAACCGTTCACTAAGTATCCCAGACACTGACCGTCACTGGTTTTCTGGTGGTATGACTTATACGATGAGTGAAGATACATCAATTGATCTTGCCTATGTATTCATCGATGGGCGTGAAGCAGACATTAATAAAGACAGAACTATTTTAAGTGATGTTCTTCCAGGTACTAACTTTACTACAAACTTCACTGGTACTCAGTCAGCTACAGCACACATCCTAAGTGTTCAAATGAACACTCGCTTCTAAAACAGAGAAGTTAAAAGCAATAAAAAAAGGCAGCGTTTTTACGCTGCCTTTCTCGTCTTAGACATCCTATTTCCCCGACTCATTTGCCACTAGTTGTTCATTAAATCTGCGCGAATAAATCTTGTAAGCAAGTTATCGCGGCGCTGATTTTGGCAGGCATAAGATCACGCTTCGGCGTAACCGCATAAACGGTATAGTCAGGCAATTCCCATTCTGTGAAAAGCTGCTTCATCTCACCTGATTTGAGCAAGTGTCTTACCTCTGGTTCAGGCAGTACGGCATAGCCCAGGTTATCTTGGGTAAGCTTAATCAACGTCTGCATTGAATTTACATCAATTCGCTGAGAATCTAATTCAAACTCGCCCTTGCTTTCATGCTTCATCACATAGTCTTCAATATGTCTGTGTACTATGTAGGCATGACCGTTTAACTCTTCTGGTGACGACAAGTTTTCACTAGCTAGTGGGTGCTCAGTGGAAACACATAGAATTCGTTCCCAGGTAGCAAGCTTTAAACTACTAAAATTAGTGTCAGAAACGGGAGCAAAGCAAAGAACAAGATCTGCGCTTGAAGCAATAATATCTTTAGGTTCGTCGGTAACAGTCAATGATATTGTAATTTTTGGAAATTCTTCGCACAGCTTCTTTAATGGTTCACTTAGTAAGCCACCACCAAAACCTTCAGGTGCGATAATGTTGATTTTACCAGTAGGGTCGTCTTGAAGGCTTTCAATTTTCTGTTGAGCCAGTTCCGCGGTTTGCAGCATTTGCTTGCTGGTGTCGTAGTATATACGTCCAGCTTCAGTGAGACTTAAGCTTCGAGTGTTTCGGTTAAAAAGGCTAAGCCCAATATCATGTTCGAGCTTTCGTAATTGTTGGCTAATTGCAGAAACAGTCATGTGTAGCTCGCGGGCTGCAACACTCATGCTACCGCTATCTGTTACCGCAATAAAAACCTGAAGAGAGCGAAGTAATTTAGTATTCATGGCGCAGTTAAATCCTTCTATTGGCCGAAATCTTGTAGGCCTACATTTGTAGCAAATTAACGACGTTAATGGGCGAATTTTACCTCAGTTAGACGTTAATGAGCGTTTTTAGCTGCCCTATTTACTCAATACTTACATAAACAATGCTTTTAAAATAAATTAAAGCCTTACGTTAGAATGAATCAAGGCGATTAGAGAAATTAAAAGCTCTCTAGTCGCCGATATGGTGGGGCTAGTTAGAGTCAACACTGCGCTAACTAGTTTAGGGGTTAGGTAATGATACTACCGGATAGTTCTGACTAAGTTTATGGTGTTAGTTGCAAGTTTGACTTCAACCAGAAATACAATAAGCGCACTGATTAGAAACATCATCGCCAATATGAATAGCACTATAATCGGCGTTTTCAAATCGACCACCCAGAGTGACCCGGAAAACAGCGCCATAATAACCGTACAAACCATAAGCCCTGAAGCGACACAAAGCCCAATTGCCCAGTTTATGACTTTAACCCTGCGCCACAGTACTTTTATTTCTTTTTTAGAGCGGTCGACAATATGTGGGTCTGACAAGGTATGAATTTGTCTTTCTGCAACTCTAACCCTATCTGATATTCGTCCCAACCGAGACGACATAACGTTTAGGAACCCCGCAATACCGGTAAGTAAAAATACAGGGGCTACAGCAAATTCGATAAGCTGTGAAAGACTCGGAATAAGTGTGTCCAATGATTCCTCCAGCGAACATGGTTTTGTTTTAGTGCAACGGTGTTTAACTAAGTGCTTAACTTTTTCACAACGCGCTGCCTACTTATGTGCATTATTTATGGCCGTGTGTAGTCATTGAGTAAGGTAACTACTCATTGCTTTTACAAGGCTTTTAGCCAAATTTATAGCAAAGGCAGCAAGGATTACGCCAAGGGTTTAATCACATAAATGGCTTAGTTGCCTGAACATTGCAATAGTTTATCGGTTTTTAACCCATTCTTTCTCTAATTAACGATACACTAGCCCTAATTGCTAAAAAACATTTGTCATCATAAGGATAGATAATGCGCTTTGCTCCAAGCTTTCCACTTTCATTGTTAACTACAGCACTATTGTCGTCTGCCGCTATCGCTCAAGAACCCAATGAAATAGAAAGGATAGAAACTACGTCTTCTCGTATACAGGGCAGTGCGAACGCTTCTGGCTACGCGGTATCGTCTATCTCAGAAGAAACCCTTTCACTGCTTTCATTTCAGCATATTCAAGAGTCGCTTAACTATATAGCGGGGGCCGGCGTACAGCGTGGTAACGGACAGGAGTATCTACCAGCCCTTCGTTCACCCGTATTAACCGGTGCAGGAGCATGCGGTGGCATTTTAGCAGCAGAAGACGGTATCCCGCTTCGAGCAGCAGGCTTTTGCAATATTAATGAATTGTTTGAAGCCCATGGCGAGCTTGCTGAGCGTATTGACGTAATAAAAGGCCCGGCGTCGGCGCTGTACGGGTCTAATGCCATTCACGGCGTTATTAACGTAATTACGCCAGATACCACGCAAGGCGACGGCTTGCTAAGCGCTGATTATGGCTCCTATGGCTTTCATCGCATTAAGCTTAAAGAAGGGAAAGACTTCGGTAGTAGCGGTGTGGGTATTGCGGCAAGTGTAACTCGCGACACCGGTTACAGGGATGAAGAAGGCGTTGACCAAGAAAAAGTTTCGCTTCGCCACCGAATTGAGTGGGATGACACGGTTATTACAAGCGGCCTAACCTATACCCATTTAGATCAGGAAACAGCTGGATACATAGTTGGGTTTGAAAGTTACAAAGACACGCAACTAGCTAAAAGCAACCCTAATCCAGAGGCCTTTCGAAAGGCAGAAAGCTTCAGGTTGTGGAGTAAACTAGATACCACTTTTAATGGTGGTCACGCCCTTTCAATTACACCTTATGTGCGCAACCAAGATATGCGTTTTCGCATGCACTTTCTGCCTGGAAAGCCTCTTGAAACAAATGCCCAACAAGGGTTTGGTGTACTGTCCCAATTCAACTACGTTATCAATGACAGCCTAAGCGCAGATGTGGGGTTAGACGTTGAATATACTGAAGGTGAACTCACCCAGTCGCAAGACAGCGTTACCGAAGGGTCTGCGTTCTTGGTGGAAACCATACCCGTAGGTAAACACTATGATTATGATGTAGATGCTAGCTTACTCGCGCCGTTCTTTACTTTTAACTGGCAAGCAGAACGTTGGGCTATTTCTGCTGGCGGGCGTTTTGAATCCATGAAATACGACTACACCAATAATATGAACGTAGGTCGTGTACGTGAAGATGGCACCGAGTGTGGGTTTGGCGGCTGTAGATATTCCAGACCTGCAGACAGTGAGAATAATTTTGATAACTTCAGCCCAAAACTCTCAATTCGCTATCAATTAAATGAGCACATTCAGTTGTTTGGAGGTGTTGCAAGAGGGTATCGCGCCCCTCAGGCTACCGAACTGTATCGTTTACAGCGTGGACAACTTGTAACGGATCTCGATTCTGTAACCGCTGACAATATTGAGGTGGGCATAACTGGCGTGCTGTTTCAGGGTAGCTATACGCTAAGCCTTTACAGCCTGCAAAAAGACAATGTTATCTACCGCGACAGCGACTTTTTCAATGTGAGTAACGGCGAAACCTGGCATAGAGGAGTAGAGCTAGCTTTTGACCAAAAGCTAAGCGAGGCGCTGCGCTTAGACTTTGCTGGTACGTACGCGAGGCACACTTATGAACACAATCAACTTTCAGGTGAGCAAGACATCAAAGGCAATGATATCGACACTGCGCCCAAGCTTCAGTTTAACACTCGCTTAAGCTTTGATGTGTCGAAATCGGTACAAACTCAATTAGAGTGGCAGCATGTTGGACGCTATTTTACCGACGCTGAAAACCTAAACGAGTACGAAGGGCATGATTTAGTGCATGCTCGCGTGAGTTACAGTGTGAATGACGATATTACGCTGTATGCGCGGGTTATTAACCTATTTGATACGGACTACGCTGAGCGCGCTGATTTTACCAGTTTCACTGGGCCGCGTTATTTTCCTGGCCGCCCTCGGAACTACATGATTACGGCGTCGTTTGCCTTATGAGTTTAAATAGATATATGTAATAGATAACTATTAGTCCCAAAAATACAGACTATTGCCGTGATCCGCTTGTACCCCACAAGTTTCAGGCGTAGTCTGTAGCCATCAGCATGGGTTTCAGTCATGCCATGTATAGCGCTTTTAACAGTAAGGCGGTATAGGTGGAATGATTGTTAATAGGTATACCCATGCAAAAAATAGTAATTGTTGGTGGCGGTGCTGGTGGTCTTGAGTTAGCCAGTCGCTTAAGCCGCACCCTCGGGAGAAAGAAACAAGCCGAAATTACCCTTGTCGACCGCAGTCGAACCCATATCTGGAAGCCGCTCTTACATGAAGTGGCAGCCGGTGTAATTGATAAACATTCAGACGGTGTGGACTACGCAATTCACGCTGCGGCCCATCACTATCGTTTCCAATTAGGTGAAATGTGCTCGCTTAATGCGCAAGCGCAAACCATAACCTTGTCCCCTTTAATTGACGAAGAAGGAACACAGGTTTTACCTGAGCGGGAAATTCAATACGACCAACTCGTATTAGCCATAGGCAGTGTGAGTAACGACTTTGGTACTCCAGGGGTTGCAGAGCATTGCTACTTCTTAGATTCACTTAGGCAAGCTGAACGCTTTCATCGAGCGCTTCTTAATCAGCTTATCCGAATCAATCAACAAGAAGACAAAGACGCCAAAATTAAAGTAGCTATTGTTGGTGCGGGGGCAACGGGCACTGAGCTGGCAGCTCAGCTTCACCACGTAGCGAATTTGTCGAAGGCTTATGGCATGCCAGAGATGTCTGCTTCTCGCCTAAAAATTTCTATAGTGGAAGCGGGCGATCGAATTTTACCGGCACTGCCGGAGCGTATAGCGAACTCTGCAAGAAAAGCGCTGCATAAGCTGGGTGTAGATATCAAAGAGCAGACCATGGTCGCTGAAGCCGATGCTAAAGGTTTAATCACCAAAGACGGTGGACGGATAGACGCTGATTTAATGGTGTGGGCCGCAGGCGTTAAAGCGCCAGACTTCATAACAAAGCTTGAGCTTTTTGAAACAAATAGAGCGAACCAGATCCTTGTTGATAAGCAGCTTCGCAGTACAACGCAGCAAAACATCTGGGTGTTGGGTGATTGCTGTGGCTTCCAGCAAGAAAATGGTAAGTGGGTGCCGCCTCGGGCGCAGTCGGCTCACCAAATGGCAGATATTGTTGCACATAATATAACGTCGCTATTTACCCAAAAAGACACGAAAGACTTTACCTATAAAGATTATGGGTCTCTGGTTCATTTAAGTAAGTACAGCACGGTCGGAAGCTTAATGGGCTCGTTATCTAACAGCAGTATGTTTATTGAAGGGCGCTTAGCTAAGCTGGTATACGTCTCTTTGTATAATATGCACCAATTTGCGGTACACGGGAAAATTAAAGGCGCCCTAAAGCTCCTTGTTAAAAAATTAAGTCAGGCCATCAGCCCCAAGCTAAAGCTTCACTAATCACCGACATACAAGAAAGCCCCGAAGTTGGGGCTTTTTTCATACTCATTTTACTTCAATCGCTTTTCCAAAAAACCGTTCGAGCGTCTAGTCTGTAAAAAAGCATCGTTTAATGGTCGATAAAATACGCTAAACCCCTCTACTAAATGCGTTAAATACTCTTATAGTTTAAATAGGAAGTTTGAGAAATAGCTTCTAGCTTTACCTTGTTTTATTGGTTGAGGACGTACCCTTTGCGCGTGTCATACGTTTTGCTGGCTTTTATGTTGCCAGCGCTATTTTCATCACTAATTACCGTCTCTGTTTCGGGAGAGGAAAGAAGTGTTCGAAATATGGCGAGCCAAGGGAATAGCGCCAGTGAGCTTTCAACCCTTATTAGCAACTGTGAAAGCGGTACTTATGAAATATCTGATGATGATATTGATGATGGCCTTCCAGTATTTAATATTATTAACAGCGTTGAGAAATATCGCTTTTCGGCCAAGACAACAGTTGATGCAAACGCCTCTAACAAGCTGCGCGCTAACATCATTCGAGGACCGCCTTCTTTCACTTAATCACTTAAAAAAACTTATTTTTTTACTTTTGATTAGGAGAAAGGTATGCACGCCTTAAATCTATATAAAACCGAATCTATTGATACACTGGCATGGCCGGTTGTTGAAAACACTATTACCGTTAATTCATCTGCCATGGCTGTTTTCACAGACTTTAAGCAGCACCTACCACATGTTCTAGATGCCCGAACACCCGCGACAAAAGTAGAGTCGATTATGCGTCAATCTCATGTTCGTATGATGCTGGTGGTGAACAGTGAAAATCGTTTCATTGGGATTATTACCAGTCATGATGTAGGTGAACAGCAAATCATACAACGTTTAAGCGAGCTTAAAGTTAAACGCGAAGAATTAACGGTTCACGATTTTACGCGCCCTAAAACGTCGCTCATGTCTTTTGACTATACAGAGCTAACGCATTCATCGGTGGGGGATGTGATAGAGACGCTTAAAGATTATGGGCAACATCACTGCTTGGTGATGGACAGGGACAGTCACGAAGTTCGGGGTGTTATCAGCGTGAGTGATATTGCTAGAGAGCTGCGCTTGCCGCTAGATATTCAAGGGCGCCCTACATTTGCAGAACTAATCACTATTCTTGCTGCGTAAATTTTAATTATCCATTGTTAGCCCACTCTTTTACTACGTGTTGTATAAACAGCACGTAGTAAACCTTGCCTCAATTATCGGTCGCAACTTTTTTGTCTTTCGCGAACTGGTACGCATTTCGCGAAATTGGTACACATTTCGCACAATATCGCATAGTTAGCAAAACATCTTGTTGAGATTGTTTGATGAAACGAGGCGAAATTATGAATAGATCACCATTCCCTACCAGTGTAGTAACCAAAGCATTCACTTGGGCTTATCAAGAACTTGGTTTAAATATCAAGCAAGCCTCTGAAATAATGGGTATTTCTCCTTCGTCACTGGCACAAACCACATTGCTTGGTTTTGAAAGCGGTACCGCAGAGTATCGCAAGCAACTTGCATTTATTCGTATGTATCATTTACTCATTTCATTGTCAGAAGGGGACAGTGAACAAATGAAAACTTGGTTTAGTAGCTACAATATTACGCTTGAATCGAGTCCTCTTGAAATGTGTAAGGAATACGATGGTATTGAGCGAGTAGCTGACCAGTTGCGTAAATTGAAACAGTCTGAAACTGGTAGAGGAAGCGCACTGACTGTTGTTGAGTTCTCTCACAATGCTAACACTTCAAAAATGGGCGCTATGCTTCATTAGTCTACCTGTCGCGATTTACTGTCAATCTCGATAATAAAGTCTGCACAGGTTTGCGCCTGAGTGATAGGTATCATGTGCCCTGCGTCAGGAATTACTTTCTGTACAGCCGAGTCTATTGCCGAAGTGACAGCTTCAATATGCTCATTTGGCTTTAAAATTGTGTCTTTTTCTCCATATAAGACGCCTACAGGACATTGAATTTTACCGTAGGATGACTGTTGTCTATGCAAACTGCCTTGTGCTGAAACAGTATCTCGGCTTCCTTCATAAAAACTGCGAGAATGAAGCGCAAGCAACCCGCCTCCTTCAACAGAGAATGAGATAGGCACAGGTTCTGGATGAAAAATCTGCGCAACTTGTTTTCTACCGAGCTTTGACCTTAGTGGGCTGGCAATGGTTTTAGCTACACTATTGCGCACAAATTCGTTGGGTATGTAAAGTATTGAAAGTGGGCCGGCACCGCCTTTAAGTGGCGTGGTCAATGGGCAAAGCAATGATACAGATTCAATGACGTTAGGTGCATCAATTGCCATTCTTAATGCAATACCGCCGCCCATTGAGTGACCCGCAATACTCGCTTTTTCAATGCCTTCTTTTGCCATCCATTCTAATATCATTTTACTTTGCTGCTCAAAGCTGGCTGATGTGTTTTTATATCGGCTAGAAAAACCGCTACCGGGGCGGTCAACAGAATAAACCGAGTAGCGCTGCGCGAGGGTTTTGGCTAATTCATTAAAATTGTTACTATTGCCCAGTAAGCCGTGGATGAGTACAAGTGATGGCCCATTTCCTTGTTTTTGCCAGTGAATAATTCCTCCCTCGACAGGAGTAAGTTTTCCCGAGGGCCTAAACGATGACTCGATGCTGCTATCCATTTTTGCAGTAAACCAAATAAGACCTACAAAGATACAAGTAACGATAAGTAAAGTAGTCAGCATGTTGTGTTTCCAAGGTAGGGGAGAAATTAACCTATCGGGTTACCTTTTAACGGTCAAGTAAGCGATGAGTTATAGTCGCAAGTCATTAGCGTTATGAAGACGCAGGAAAAATAATACGTCATCCCACTAAAAATATAGGAACTGATATGGAATTACCGATAACTCGCTCTATTTCGATAGATGAGGGCGAGGCCGATCTTCAGGCTATTCGCGCTCAAGGTAGCGGCGGGCAAAACGTTAATAAGGTAAGTAGCGCAATACATCTGCGATTTGATATCAATAAGTCGACGTTACCCGATAAGCTTAAAGCCAAATTACTGAATGCAAAAGATAGTCGCGTTACTAACGAAGGCGTTTTTGTACTTAAAGCACAAAATTTTCGCACTCAAGAACAAAATAGAGAAGATGCATTAGCGCGTCTTGTCGCGTGGATAAAGGCGGCAACCGTAGAACAAAAGCCGCGTATAAAAACTAAGGTAAGCCGAGCAGCTAAAGCCCGTCGTTTAGATGTAAAAAAACAACAGGGCGCGAAAAAATCTATGCGTAAGAAAGTGGAATTTTAAGCAAAACTAATCTAAAGTATAAAGCCTGTTAGATGTCATTTCGCAAGACAACGGAAAATTCTTACAATAACAAATGAATGTGTCTTGTGCTTGTGCTAATTATTGGAACTTAGGGAAGCATACAAAGTGACGCGTTCGAACGTAATTCCTATGGTGCTATTTGCAGCCATAGTAGTTTCGCTTGGGATTAATACACCGCAAGCCGCAAACGAGATTATTGCTCGTTTGTTTAATAAATCTATTTCTAATACCGAACTACAGCCTTCACAGGCGGATATTGATCGTTTTCAGTCTATTCTCACCGACAAGTCAGAAAAAGAAGTACGCGATATTTTGGCGCAACGAGCGCTTGGTAATAAAATTACCGAATCTGTACTGTCGGATTTCGCAAATAGAAACGCCATAGAGCCTAACGACAGCGAAATTCAGTCTGCTTATTCCGTTATTAAGCTATGGACCGTTGACTTAGATAGTGATGGCACTTATCAAGATGAAGAACTAGAGCGCTACCGTCTTGCAATGGCTGAAGGTATGGCAAAAAGCTGGAAAGTATCTAAAGCGCTGTATGAAGCCTATGGCGGTGATGTGGTGTTTCAACAGGATAATCCTTTAACACCTGTAGGTGCCTACCAAAAACTGTTTGAGCAGTATCGAGAACAAGGTGAGTTTGTCATTTACGACCCAGTCTTCAAAGCCGCGTTTTGGAGTTCGGTAAAAATGAAATATGCTAAAACCTACGACCCCGAAAATATAGATTACTCTCTTCCCTGGTGGGAAAAGAGCATGACTGCTTCAGAAAAATAGCTTTGATAAAGCCCTGTTTTTACAGGGCTTTTTTTGTTCTTCGCAAAAAAGCATCTCCCCCAACGGAATAAAACCTTTCGACTAATCGTTATCTCAGTGTCCCTTATGAAAAACGGAGATAATCGGATGAAAAAGTTAAATACTGCAATTGCATTGGCTTTAGGTATGGCGTCAACGTCAGTGTTGGCTCAAGAAACAACCTTTTCGGCAAATACTTCAGCTAATGCTTCAACGTCAACATCGGTTTCTGTAACAAACGGTGCAAACACGCAATCTGCTGTGCGATCAAGTACGCAGACATCGGCACAAGGCGAAACAGTTACACAAAGCCAAATGTCTACCGAAAGTTCAGCTAACGCTAGTGGGCAGCTATCGATAAGCCAAACAGGTAATGACTTATCAAGCGGACAAGAATTGAATCAAGCGCCTGAAGCCGGTAACGAAGCCAATACTGAAGAAAGCACTGGAGGTAGCTCAGATCAAGCCACGGCAGGTGAACTAGCACAAACGACTACTTCAAACACTAGCTTCTTAGCAAATAGCGCTCAACAGTTGTCTACAAGCGTCGCATCTTCACTGGTTTCTAACTCGCAAGCTTCTCTTGAAGGCGTTGTTTTAGCGACATCAGACACGGCGAATACAATGACAGCATCGGTGGCAGGAACGCTTACGGGTAATGTATCTGGTTCAACATCAGTTCTTCCGTCAGCGTTAGGCACTATTGAACCGAATTCAGAACCAGAAGGAGAAGTAGAAAACACTGCAGCAAGCATGGCCTCTGGAACCGTTCAAAACGCGGTAGAGGGTACCGTGAACAACACGGTAACGGGTTCGGTAACCAATACTGTAACTGGCACTGTCGCTACCGCTGTCGATGGGGCGATTGCTGCAACGGTAGCAAGCAATGTAGGCAGCACGGTCGAGAGCACGGTAGGAAATACGGTAGAGAGTACAGTAGAGAGCACGGTAGGAAATGCGGTAGAGAGTACAGTCGAGAGCACGGTAACGAACACTGTAGAGAGCGCAGTAGAGGCATCGGTAGCAAACACTGTAGAGAACACAGTAAACGACAACGTCGCTTCAAATATCTCGGGTGCGTTGGGCCTTTAACCTATGGACCTAAACCGTTAGGGGGAGGGAGAGCTCTCCCTCCTGACTTCCTCGCACGACCCATTCATAGCTGAAAACAGCGAGTTTCACTTTCTCTGTAGTAGGTAGCAATAATGAAAACCACACCATTTCAACGTTCACTCAAGAAAACTTTATTTACCCTGGATAGTCGTAAATGCATAGCTCTTGCTGCGGCTATCGCATTAATAGCCAGCAATACAGCCTATGCAAGTAACGACGGTCAGTCAAAAGTAACTAACGATGCAAGAAGTAAAGGTGAAGAGAAGCAAGCGATCTCATTTTCAGGCTCTGGTTATTTAGGCTATCGACATGACAGTAATGTAAGTGTCAGTGAGCTCGACACAAATTCTAATGTGGACGACAGCGCCGTACAGTCAAAAGTACTGTTAAAAATTTCAGTGAAGCCCACGAACAAGTGGGAAAATGAGCTCTCGATAAGTCAGGCAGATACCCGTTACCAAACCCTCAGCGAGTTCGACCTTGGGCTTACCACTTTATCTGCAAGCACTAAGTATACGTTAGACTTTGCAAAACTAGGTGCGCATTACTATCACGCCAGCGCTACGCTTGAAGGGCGCGATTTTCTTACCTATCAACAATATGGTTTGTCTGCGGGGAAACTGTTAGGGCAGAGAACTTATTTACGCATTAGTAGCGACCTTATCGATAAGAAGTTTGAGAATAGGCCTGAGGGCGCGCCAATTCGAGATAGTGAAGCTGTTGCCGTACGCAGCGACCTGTTTTACTTTTTTGAAGGTGAAGACTTTTTTCAAATTGCGCTTAAATACCAAAATGAAGATGCGCAGGACAACGCGTTCGATTACGCAGGTAAGGGAATTGACCTTGCCTACACTTATCCATTTGCGGTGTTTAGTAAGCCGCTTAAACTCACGGTTGCTTACCAGCTAGATATGCGTGATTACGCTTCAGTCCAAGATTCAGGTATAGGTAGGGAAGACGACAGACACCTTGTCGAAATGAGCGCAGACTACGCCGTATACGAACATGTAGATATAAGGTTGTCTACTCAATACGGAGATTACGCATCGAGTGTAGATGGAGCGAACTATCAAGAAACTATTGCTGAATTAGGCATTAACGTTCATTTTTAGTGAGCGTTAATGTGAATACGGCTATATTTTTAAGGCAGTACACCAAAGCCGAATACCTTGTCCCGCCCGGGGTTGCCAGCATCTAAAGCTATTTTCTTCATTTTTAACAAGGCGGCGTGTCTTTGTTGCTCTGTGCGGAAAAAACATGCGTACAGCGCAGTGGCACGAGGGGAAGCCATTGAGGTTCCTGTTTGCCTAACCGTTTTTCCACTTGGGTGTGCAGCATCAACCGATACGCCAAATGCAGCGAAATCTACATAGTCACCTTGGTTGGCCCACCTGTATATTTCATGTAATTTATCCACTGCGGTTATGCCAAGTGTTTCTGGGTAGGCTGCGGGGTATAAGGGTAAAGATGCTGGCCCTTCATTACCTACAGCTGCAATAATTTGAATGCCGTTTCTATCTAGCTGTTTTATAACGCGCGCTAAAATAGGATTGTCGGGTCCTGCAAGGCTCATGTTTATGGCATCAACCTGCTGTGATGCTAAATAGTTAAGGCCTTCAATTAATGACATCAGTGTTGCTCCTTGGCTAACACTATTGCGCGAGTAAAATACACTAGCATTAAATACTTGGCTTGATTCAGGCAGTGACGCCGCTAATAGGCTCGCTACTGCTGTGCCGTGATCTGAGGAAAAGGCTACGGTATTTTCTTGAGACATTGGCTGCCCTATAACTTTTCCATCACCTTCCCTGCTCATATTACTATCTTTACTGGGCTCGCTCTTCTGACTTTGACCAACAATAAAAGAGGCTTGTGTTAGGCTAATATGCGACAGCATTGGGTGTGTAGGCACAACATGGGTATCAACCATTCCAATGCGCAAGGGTATCAAACAAGATTCAAATTTTTGCGATGATGCTTCTAACTTATGTGCAGACTCTGGTTTGCTTTTGTTCGTAGCCGCTTCGCTTTGCGATAAGTAAATATGGTTTCGTCCTATTTGAGACTGCAGATTTCTGGGTAAACTGTTGCGAATATACGACACTTCATCCTTGTCCCCTGTTACCTTTACTTTATAAAGCCACTGAGAGAGTGCAGGTAAAAACTTTACCTCTAGTATTTCCATATTCGTGCCATTGAAATATGCTTTATCGGCTTCCTCACCTATAAAAAGCCACTCCTTTTCGACGGCAAGAAAACCATTTTCTAACCTAACTTCTTTGATAATTTTCTGCCCCGACGCAGATAATATAGTCGTGGCCGTAGGAGTAACAAACTGGGGGGCGGGGACCATGCCAACAACGCCTGAAGCCAATGTGGATAGGTCTCTGGCACCACCGACAGACGTTTGCACCTTTCGTCTCGCTTCCTCTCGAATGCTTTTCAATTCCGAGGGCGCTCTATCAATTATGGGGCGCACCGGTGGAACCACTTGATTCAATGTTCCTGTAAGTTGGGCTTGGGAGATAGATGCTGTCAACAAACCTACTATCCCCACAAAGAGTGTGTACTTCATTTTGCTACCTTACTGAATACATGGGAGCAGTTCAGTGCCTTGAGAAGGAATGGCATAAATTGTGCCATGGTCATAAATAGAGTCTAAGTCACTGCTGCCATTTTATGTAGTGACGAATAGAAAGAAGAAAAATTCCACTGAGTGTCGAAGAAGGGCTGATAACCTAAATTCACAAAAGCTCAAAATAAATTGTTATTCAACGGAATAAAAATACTCGTGGCTCGTTAATAAAGTATTGATAACGGAAATCTTCACGAAGGTACATGAAAATGAAAGATGAGTTGACCGAACTCGTCCCGTCATTGCGAAAGTTTGCATATTCATTGACGGGTAACATACATGATGCTGATGATTTACTTCAGAACACGCTAGAACGGCTACTAAGTAAACCCATTCCTGAGCAAGTTACACTAATGGCATGGGCATTTAGAGTGTGTCGAAACTGCTGGATAGATGAATACAGGGCGAAGAAAGTAAGAACTAACGCTAGCGATACCCTTTCATATGAAGTGCAATCAGCAAATGATCATGTAGATATGGATGAAACGGTAACCCACTCTATGACATTGAAGCAGGTTTCAAGCGCCATGGATGAATTGCCTTGTGAGCAAAGAGAAACCCT
Organism: Alteromonas sp. PRIM-21; assembly: GCF_027563165.1. NCBI lineage: Bacteria > Pseudomonadati > Pseudomonadota > Gammaproteobacteria > Alteromonadales > Alteromonadaceae > Alteromonas > Alteromonas sp. PRIM-21. Next base: position 30,237 of record NZ_JADOEK010000012.1, read on the forward strand.
CTCTCTGGTGGCAGTACAGGGAATGAGTTATGCCGATGCATCTGAAGTTTTACAAGTGCCGGCAGGGACCATCATGAGCCGTCTTGCCAGAGCCAGAACGAAAATATCAAACTTACTAAACGGGCAAAATGAGGTGCTATCGTGATCTTATCTGACGAAAAACTCTCTGCTTTCTTAGATGGAGAGTTAGATGCTGGGGAAATGGATACGGTTCGCGAGGCGATAGCACATGACGTAATGGTTTCTGACCGTCTTGCCGCACTTGCAGAAGTAGACAGAGTAGTGAAAGTGGCTGCAGAAAAGGCGACTGCAGTTGCGCTCCCTAAAGAAATCGTCGCGCTTTTGAGTGATGACAGTCGCTTAAGTGAGAAAAGCGTAATACAGGGTCGTAGTGAAAGTTTGAGTGGGGAGAGCTCAGCAAACCCGTTCTCAGCAAACCAAAACACAGCGGAAAATGTGAGGCCGTTTCCTCAAAAAGTGAATACCGCTGATGGCGCACGCGGTGAACAAACAAAGTGGAAAGGAGTTTCTTCAACTGCCGCCATAGCTGCAAGTGTGGCGGTTTTAGCTGGTTTGGTATTCTTTAATCAACAAGGTGCTGATACTTCACAACTTTCACACTGGGCTAATGTATCGTCTGTGCTCGACAGTAATTTAAGTGGAGAGACTACCTCATTTGAATCTGGCGTAACGGTGACGCCTAAACTGTCTTTTTTAAACACTGACTTCAACTTTTGCCGACAGGCGGAAGTGACGTCTCAAGATGAACTAAATGTAATGATTGCTTGTAAAGACAAGCAAGGCGGCTGGCAACTTGCGGCCAGCAAATTGGATGAGTTAGGCGCTAATACAGGTCAATATCAGACTGCTACGGGTGCCAAACTGTTAGAAGATAAGTTAGATGTGATGATGGCGTCTGCGCCATTAAACCGAGAGCAAGAGAAAAACGCAATTGAAGCAACTTGGCTAGCTAAGAAAGCCGAAGGAGTAGATGATGAAAACTAAAATTATGTTAGTACTTGCGGTATTGATTATAACAGGCTGTGCAAGTCAACCTGATTATAGACAAGCAGATAAAGGCGGTTTTGGTTACAACGAAAGTAAGTTAAGTGATACCCAATATCGCGTACACTTTAAAGCGAAAGGAACCGATAAGGGTAAAGCCATGGACTATGCCATGTTGCGCGCAGCTGAGCTAACCCTACTGGAAGGTTATGACTGGTTTGTGGTTACCGACCGCGAAACCTTAGTAGACAAAGAAACGGTTCAAACCACGCCAACAGCGGGCTTTAGCCAGCGTTACGCCCGCGTCACTGACTGCGGTGTATTAACTTGCCGCACGTCTTATCACCCCACTAGCCAATTCGAAACCGGGGTTTTCGTGGGAGGCTCTCAAAAAAGTGAAATCGAGAGTATTTTGAGTATAGAGCTAGGTAAGGGCACTCGTCCCACTTCGGCAACCAGTTTTGATGCTAGAGAAGTACGTGAAAACCTACAGCCGAAGGTAGAAGAGTAAGTTATTTTAATTACTGATTTAAAAGCAAACAAAAGGGCCACAACATTAAGTTGTGGCCCTTTCATAATTTACTCTAACAAACGCTAATCTCTATTAAAAATATCGCATTTGTTTAAGTACCCTAGGGTAAATATGACTTATTAATTGAAGTATGCGTCTACTTCTTTTTCGGCCTCGTCACGGCTTTTCCCGTATTCCTGCTGAATCTTACCTACTAGTTCTTCACGGCGACCGTCAATTACGTCTAGGTCATCATCGGTAAGCTTACCCCATTTCTGTTGTACCTTACCCTTCATTTCTTTCCAATTACCTTCAATACGATCATTGTTCATAACGTGCTCTCCTTATCCAAACAATTGGTTGAGAAAACTGACGAAAAAACTTGCCAGTTATATAAGTATCAGCAAAGGGCATTCCACAATATAGGTTGCTGATAATCATCAATATTATCTGAATATGAAAACGCTGAAGCAGAGTTTTTTATGCAGGATTTACAAACAATTGCAAACACTACAGAACAATGAGTAAGGCTTTAGACTAAGGATTTAGCATAGGCTTCACTATCCTGCTTCTTTTCTATTTTGTGCTGATCTTCGCTACGACCTTTTTTCCAATAGCTACTTATATACAAACTGTCGTGAGCCACAGTTTTTTCATCCCTAAGCCATGTGCGGATAGCTCGCATATCTGAAAATTCACACGCAACCCAAACTGAAGGATTGCCTTCTAACCAATCTAGCTGTGTAAGGCTATGAGGCAAAGACTGTTCATAAACCCATTTCACCTTAACCCCTTCAGGCTTCTCAAGCTCAACTGCGTCTTCTTCATCTTGAATTTTAATTACTGCATAACCTTTAGCATGAGAGGGAAGAGTCGCAAGGTGATTTCTAATACTGGGTAGAGCAGTCATATCACCTGCTAGCAGTACCCAGTCATAATGTTCGTTTAAGCCTTTGCTAGAGCCTGGACCTGCTAATGTAATAACGTCACCAGGTTTAGTACTTGTAGCCCACGCTGAAGCAGGCCCTGTTTTACCATTATCTGCGTGAATAACCATATCTAAAACCATTTCGGGTTTATCCGCATCAAAGTGAGCAACCGTATAAGTGCGCATTGCCACTTGGTCCATATCTGTAGGTTTGTTGAGCGGGTTTCCGTTTTTATCGAACATAAGCTTTACATAAGCACCCGCCGCTACGGCGGGGAAAGTGCGGAGATCTTCACCACCTAAAAAGACGCGCTGCATAGTAGGGGTTATACGAACAGATTGTGTCACAACAGCTTGGCGGGGTTGGGGTTTAGCCATTAGTTTCTCCTTAAAAATTTAAGGCGATCTTATTTGATAATAGTTCTCATTACTATTTCTTTAGTTGAAATGATAACGTTTGTTAAATTCTATTTTTTAGATTAAAGGCAAGATATTTAAAATACTGGCTTCAATTGATAGATAAGCACAGCGAAGTGGGGGTTGTTTGAAAGTACTTATGTGGAAAATAGCAGGCAAAAGAAAAGGGGCTAAAAAGCCCCTTAAAAAACCACAACATAACTTGGAAAACACATTTACACACCACAAAGACGCACACTCAACGACTTCATGTATTAAGTAAGATAGCCCAATCCTGAAAAGGTTCCGCATTTTTAAAAATAAATGGTAAAAAAATAAATACCTTTGAAAAACAACTATGAAACTACAGGTGCGCGCCTCTGATGCTAGTCTTTAAATCTTATTCATGGCGGCTAGCTCTTTGCATCGCTACATAGACTACACAAGTGGTAACGGCAATTAGCACTGACGCTACAGCGAAAGGTAAGGCAATATTAACTTGGTATACCACTGCTGCAAGTGGCGGCCCTATAACATAGCCCATGGCGGTAGTGGCTGTAATTAACCCGGTAATAGTCGCTTGTTGAGAAGGCGCGCAATAGGTTGTTGCTGCTGCAGCTAATGATGGGTAGGCCATACCCATACCTAGCCCCATCAAAGCCATGGCAAAATAAAGCACAAACAATGAGTGTTGAAGGAACAGTAATAGGTAGGCCAATCCCAATAGAGGAAGAGCGAGCGTGATCATTGTCTCTTTACTTATACGCCCTTTCTGTACCCAACCAAACTGTGCGGTGAGAGAGGCTGCGGCGCTGACCATCATTGCAAAACCCACCTGTCGAGCCGCTTCAACGGGCGTGTAATGATAAAAATCGATAAAAAAGAAGCCCAGCGATTGCTGCATCATTGCCATAGCGCAAAACACGCAAATACATGCAGCCACAAACACATACGGCACTTTGGTGCGGGCTTGATTGTCTTCGCTTATATGCACAGCCGTCTGTTGCTTAGATAAAGGGGGTAAAACTGGCAGCTTAAAATACACCAGTGCCAGTGCTAACAAGGTTAATAGAACAATACTGTACAGTGGAGCTAACAAGCCGAAACCCACCAATAACCCTGCATAAGCTGGACCGACAATTTGCCCGACATTGCTTGCAGAGGTCACTTTACTAATAGCACTTACCCTAGCCTGCGGTGAACTTATAGCGACAGCGTAACCTACAGCAGAGGGTGGCGTTGCTGACATAATGGTAGATTGCAAACTGCGACTTATCAGTAGCGCTAGGAATAAGTTGGTACCACTGATAATGCCAGAAAACCCTGCCATCCACGCGCTAGCAAAGGCAAAGGTACCTAAGCTATAGCCAGTAAGTCCCACCATAAGTATTCGTCTGAACCCTGCGCGCTTTGCTACTTTGCTCCAGACACTAGTTCCGAAAGCGAAAATAAGCGCGGAGCTCGACATGATTGTCGCTATATGAAACTCTGAAAGGCTGGCTTGGCGACCCATAGAAGGAAGCGTAGTTAGCATGACGCTTTGACCAACAGATGTCGCGAGCAATGCACAGAAGAGAACTTTAAAAACAACAGTAGATGCGGATGGCGATAACACGCAGGTAGCTCTTTATTTAAGCGGCGGAAGTCTTGTTTATATTATCACAGTAGAGAATAAAAAAATGCCCGCCAAAGGCGGGCCAAAATCAGAGGTATGTAAAGGCCGGGATGGGCCTTTGAGGGGAGAGGAATGTCGTCGGGTGACAACTCACTAATAATATCGACGACATTACCAGTGTCCTCACTATGGTCTCGCTGAAGCAACACACATGTACTTCAACGAATCCAAATAGGGTCAACAATCCTTTGCTGCACGAGACATCACTGTCAGTGCTTGCGATGTAGGTACTCAGTGCTTGTTCGCAATCCTTATGAAACAAGAGCCTTGCATCCTGCGAGTTTATCTAGGTTATCTTTTACCTAACCTCATCATCGACCAGCAATTTAACGAATGCTCTACAGGTATCCTTTAATCTCAAACACTGACTTATCCTTTTATCCCTAGTGACCATTCCATATACTTCCTATGTCGTCACCTTCAGTCTTTGATATTTACGTAATCTGGCCTCTCCGTCGCTAAAGCCATCCTGGCTACAAATTACGTTCTGCGTTTATCCGTTAGTCTAATATATGCGTGAACTGTGCCAAATATTAAAAGTTGTTTAGGGTTTATTTATACTGCTGAATTGTAAGAGCTTTTTTGTTTTTTAAAGTTTTTGGTTTGTTATGTGAGCAGTCGAAAGAAATAGGACTATGTAGATTTTTCTCAGTAGCGTGTAGCGTTTTACAAACACGTCTAATGACGCTTAATTAACATTTTGCAAAGATAAACGTTTCTCGCATATTGCCTAGCTGTGATATGTTATAACGTGTTCATCAAATAATATCTTTAGGTTGTATTAGTGAAACTTTCTGTCACGCTTTCTGGCGTTAAATTCGGTTTAATTGCAGCGTTATTGGTTTTAACAAGTACGTTTAATCTAGCTTCGGCCGCCGTTTATGAAGAAATTGACTGGGTCGCCCTTATGCCCGAGGATGATTTGAGTGCGCTTTTAAACAGACCAGAATTTTTAAATGATATTGCTGACGGGTCAGCTGCCGACTCAATTGATGACTTTGCCTCAAAGCAGTTAGAAGATGAACAAGCACAACGATATCAACAAGCGTTAGTATCAACTCGGGTAATAGATGAATTTGATGGTAAAGCCATCCGCATCCCCGGATTTATTGTACCTTTAGAGCAAAATGAAGAACAAAAGGCCACTGCCTTTTTCGTCGTACCGTATTTTGGTGCTTGCTTACATATGCCGCCACCGCCGCCCAATCAAATCTTGTACGTCGAATACAAAGAAGGTGTCGCAGTAGAAAACTTGTACGACCCTTATTGGTTCGAAGGTACGGTCAAAATCGACAACCATGAAAGTGCACTGGGTACATCAGCCTATTCATTAGTGCTAGACAGCTTTACGCTGTACGAGGAGTAACTAACATGAAAAAGACGGTCGTTGCAGCCACTCTTTTATCAAGCTCAATAGTATTTCATAGCAGTGCATGCGAACTGCACGCGGGTATGGGTAATATGCAGTTTGGTTTTCAGCATCCTATGATGCAGCAGCACCTAGCGGCAGCGAAGGAGCCACTCATCTCCCTTAATATCGATAGGAAGCATGAAGTGGCAAAGCTTGAAGCGTCTGCTGTACCTCTGCGATTTACTATTCCTTCGAACTATAAAGAAGTGAGTGTAGATGTAATGGCAAGCGACGGCGTAACGCTACTTTCGCCGCCGCGATTCGCCCTGGTCTCGGCTAAAGGCGAACAAGCTATTAGCTTTCAGGCAAAAGAAGAAGGCACCCACGAACTTCTACTAAAAGTGTATGCGCTTAAAAAGAATGTGCCAGTCACTTATACGCGCAAAGTGAAAATTTTCGCGAGTTAGGCGCTGAATGCACAAATGAAGCGCCCCTTTTTTGCTTTACTGGCTTTCTTTATTGCATTCGCCGCATTAGGTGCGTTCGTTGGTTTAGGGCTTAATGGCAAACTTAATGGCCTTATCGGATTTTTCAGCAGTGACGTTGTTATTTATCAAGACGGCACGCGACTGCAAGAAACTCAACAGTATCAAGTTTTAACTTGGGATGCCTTGTTACCTGAAGCTGAAAAAGCGTTACTGGGTAAAGCCCAGTCTAATCAGAAATCTCAACAAAATTTACCCCTTCATGAACAAGTATTTCAGTCTATTCAGCGTACGTTCGACGATGAGTATCAACAAGCGCTGATCTCAGTGAATACGGTTGATACATTTAACGGAGAGTATGTTGAGCTTAGCGGGTTCATTGTACCTGTTGAAGCTAATGCAGAGCGTGAAATAACGGCATTTTTCATTGTTCCATATTTTGGCGCGTGTATTCACTATCCGCCGCCTCCGCCCAATCAAATTGTATTTGTTTCGCTAAATAATACCCATGAACAAGGCGGTATTAGCGGAATAGACATTCAGCAGGCTTATACATTCTCGGGTGAGTTTTCTACGGGGCTTTATGAAGACCCTCAAGGAACATCGGCTTACCTACTGGACGTAATAGAGATAAAGCCCTATTCAGGATTGGGAAATGGCGTTAACGATGGAAATGCGGGATCTAAGAATGGCGCTTTCCATATAGAAAGCGACATTCGTTAATTTTATTTTTTCAATGTATTACCAAGAACCATACATTGGGTTTGGCAGAATAAAAATCTCTGTACCAACTCGAGGCATTAGCGTCTCAACATTAGCAGACTCTTGGGTTACGCCGCCCACATCTTCAATATTGTCGCCAATTTGCATGATAATAGTGTGAGGCGCCGCCCACGTAGATGTGGCGTATTTAGACGCATTTGAACATGCGATTTTACCTTGGGTAAGCTGCATTCTTCGCAAGTCTTTGTCATTAACCATACCTTCTAGTGCGACTGCTTCTTTATCTTCAGCAGTGCGGCCAACTACGCAGGTATTGCTGGTGGTCAGCGGTAAACCTTGTGCCAAAAGGTTATTCCACGTGTGCTTATCAAGCGTTTTATCGCGATTCGTAATAAGCGCCACTTTTCCATTTCGCTCAACAACTTCGTTGATAAATTCAGCGACGCCGGGAACCAGTGTGGCCTCTTCACGCTTTACCCAGTCAGCCCAGCTTTTTGATGAATAACCTAAGCCGACACTCTCGCGCTCTTTTTGGTAGGCACTATTATCTAGCACGGTTTCATCAACATCCATGACTACAACGTCGCCTTTAGCAAAACGCGTTGGCAGTGCGGCAATAGCTTGGTTGTAAACAAAGCTTGAGAGGACAGGGTACTCTTTGCTACTGGTTTGATATATCACGGCGTTAGAAAGCGTATGCGCTTTTTCACCGGCCAGCGAGGTGGATGGTGTTGACGAGCATGCCGCGATAACTGATATCGCAGCGCTAATGCACGTTAGTTTGCTGATATCAGCGAATTTGTTTACAGATAACAATGTTATTTTCCTTTTATCGTTTTTTCTGCTTGCGAATTTCAACGTACACAACCATGTATGATTTTATCGGTGAACTGGACCTGATATTTCAGCGATAGCGTCGTGTGCATGCAGACTTTCTTGATGTTCTACTTTTACACGAAAATAGGTTGCTTGGTAATACGTACTGAACGCGGCATGTAGACGTCTTACCGAATCTTCAACGAACATTAGGTTTTCGGCATTGCGTTTCGCAAACGCTTGCTCATCTTCTCGCTTAACCGCGGTTTGAAGCGGCGTGCCCAGCGCGTTCTCTACTAAATCAATAATACCAATAAAATCAGGAATATCTTTGTTAGCTAAGTCCAAAGTTATGTCGGCAAACGAGCGCTGCGCATGAGCCGTGGCAATGCTGGCTTCTTTAGAAGCAAGCCAAGCGCCCATTTCTTCTATAGTTGGTTGCTGCTCTTCAGGTTGCATTCCGGCAAATTGCTTGCTCTCAAATTGTTTGCTCTCAAATTGTTTCACAAAGGCTTCTGCCAATGCCTTACGTGAAAGTGATGCAGAGCACGGGCACGTACTGGAATAAGGCACTCTTAGCTTGAGTTGCGCTTTGTAATGCTCTGATGAACGCATTACACACAGTGAAGTAGGGTAGGACTGATACCCTGACGTTTTACTAATAAGCGCTGGACGTGACACGGTTAGATCAAAATGCAAATTTAACTGCGCACTTTTACTCAGCCCATCTTGCGACTCGATAAGCGCGTTCATTAACGTGGTTAGTGCCGACTTGTGAAGGTCCTTATTGCTTAAGTACTGCTGAAGCAGGTTGTACAAACGAGACATGTGAATGCCTTTGGCGTTGGGATGATCTAAACTTACTGTTATATCCACCTTTGCCTGACTACTTAAGCGTTCTCCGCGTTTACCTAACACATGCAGGGGTATTGCAATGCCCTGCATCCCAACACTATCAATAGCAGGAACTTGAGCAGTAGATTGCTCAGTAGTGACATCGGGTAGTACCGTGTCGCGATAAGTGAAACTAGACAAAATTACCTCTGAATAAAACCTTAAAAACTGTTACATCGCTATACTTGTAGGTGTCGCTCAAAGAACACGCGTATATGAGGAAGTGATGAAACTAATAGGTGTGTGATTGTGCTCTCTCCCGCTCGTCGCAGGTAGAGCCCTGAGTAGCTTCTCTGAGGCGGTAATTGGCAATATGCGCACTGACAATAACAAATGAAGCGATTACAGTAATAATAACTTCACCATATTCGCCAAGCACCTCGTGCCCTAAACCTACCCATTCGACCAGCAGTGGGCTGCTTAATAATGTAAGACCAGTAGCGCCAGCTAACACCACCCATTTATTTTTATGATGTAAATAGCCTACTGAAAGCGCAAAGGCGCCAACAGGCAGTACAAAAAACAGCAATATTTGGTGGAATGTTTCATCATTAAGAATAGATACGCTTGCCAATGCCGGTATGGAAATCAATAGAATAGGCGTTAATAAACAATGGATGACGCAAAGCGATGAAAGGATCATAGCGATTCTGTCTGAAATGAGCTGCACTTTTGGCATTGCGCTGCTTCCTTGAGTTATTGAATTCATAGTACATTCCGAATATTGCTATGGCGCATACTTCATTAATGAAACTTGCGCCTCAGAGTATAAAAATAATTAGTTGTTAATGGATAACGTTGGCTGACGTGGGGTTATTTCCATAGCGCCTTGGCCTTTGTTTGTTACCCAAATAGTGTCGACATGCTGCAAGCTTGGCCAATGGGAAAAACCTGTCATTTCAATATGCTTTAAAGGTTTTTGGCAGCTAAGCAGGTACGCTACGCGAAAATCAGAATGGGTGTTGTGATGGGCGTCGCTTTCGTGTTCACTGTCATGCTCATCATGCTCATCATGCTCATCATGCTCATCATGCTCATCATGCTCATCATGCTCATCATGCTCATCATGCTTGTCATGTTCATCATGTCCCTCGGCTATTTCCCAAGGGCTTTCAAGGGTGGTATCGAGCAATTCACACGTGTTGTTTAAGGTAAAAATGTCGTTGAAGCGCAGAAACAATTCCTGCATGTTCTGATAGCGTTTCTTTTCGTCAGCTGTGTACGGTGTGTACTCAAACCCCAATACATCGGCAACAGGTAACTGCAGCACAAACTGCCATTCACTTCCCGCTTGTAGGATTTGTAGCTTACCTTCGCCATGGGTATGAGTTACAGCATGAGCAGTTCCGGTACTGATTCCCACTAAACTCATTCCGGCAAAAGCACCCACTTTAAGAAAAGCTGAAGAGGCGCGTCGCGCTTTTTTAGATTTTTTCCACGTAATAGAAATGGTTTTCATTTTTACCTCTTGCGTGAACGTTACAATATAACATACCATAAAAATAAAGTTGATACATTATCACATTACACAAATTCAGAGGTTAGAATAATGAAACTGTCCCGATTGGCGCTAGGCATATCGCTTTTAGCGCCTGCGTCACTTTTTGCGTCTCCGTTAGTGCTGGCACAAACGCTTTCTGGCACGGTAACCAATGCAGCAGGCAAGCCTCTCGCCAACGCCACTGTTGAAATTGAGGCACTAAAGCGGGTTACCAGCACCAACGAGCAGGGTGAGTTCATTTTCTCTGACGTAAAGGACGGTGAGTATACGCTGCATATCTTTGCATCTGGTTTTGCCCATTTACATGAAGAGGCAACAGTGCAATCGAACTCTACAGGTAGCACTAACTTTGTCTTAGCGCGAAGTGCTATTGAAGTGATTGATGTGCACGCCACGCCTATGCATTTGTCTGTCATGGAGTCGGCTACGCCGGTGAGCGTGTTATCAGGTGATACCTTACGACGTCAGCAAGCCGCCACGCTGGGCGATACGCTAGAGAAACTGCCAGGCGTACAATCTAACTTTCATGGCAACGTGGCAAGCACGCCAATAATTCGAGGCCTTAGCGGACCACGGGTACTGATCACGCAAAACGGGTTGGATGTGAGCGACGTTTCTCGCGTTGGTCCAGACCATGCAGTGGCAAGTGAAGCCTCAACCGCTAACCAAATTGAAGTGCTGCGAGGGCCTGCAACCCTTTTCTTTGGAAGTGGTGCAATAGGCGGTGTGGTTAACGTAGTTGACCAACGCGTGCCAACCTCCACTGAAACACGGGGTGAATTTGTACTAGAAACCCAAACCGTTAACGACCAGAAACTTGGAACGTTTAACGTGACCACTGGCGTTGACAACATAGCCTTCTATGCTGACGGTTTTTATCGCGACTCAAATGACTATGAAACCCCAATGGCGCCTGATGTTGACGACCCGGATGGCGAGCATGTAGTTGAGAATAGCAACGAAGAATCCCACGGGTTTACGTTAGGTACCAGCTACTTATTTGACCAAGGTTATGTTGGTGTAGCGGTAGAAAGGTTCGAGCGAGAGTACGGCGTACCTGGTCATAGCCATGGTGATTACTCATCAGTGTTCGCTGATCTTGAGCAGACTAAGTATCAACTTTTAGGTGAGTACAGCTTTACTAATGACTTTTTGCAAAGTGTTCACTTTAGAGCGGGCTATACCGATTACGAACACGCTGAAGTAGAGAGTGGTTTTGTCGGTACTACGTTTAGCAATGAAACCGAAGAACTTCGCGTTGAGCTATTGCATAAACCTATGGCCGGCTGGCGTGGCGGTGTAAGTCTTCACTACAAAGGCGCGGACGTTTCGGCGCAAGGTGAAGAAGCCTTTACACCTCCTTCAGAAATGGAGATGTTCGCTATAGCTTTGATGGAAGAACGTCATTTTGGTGACTTCTTGGTTCAGTTAGGGGCCCGAGCAGAAAGAGTAACGCTGGACGCTTCGAGTGTTTTGCTGCCCAAGTTAGATGCTCACGACCATGATGAAGAGCACGAAGAAGATGAGCATGATCACGATCACGACGAACACGAAGGCAGTGAGTTTGTTCGCCAATTCGCCGTAGACCAAGAGTTTACGCCTATGTCACTGTCGGCAGGTGTGGTTTACACCATCAATGATAGCTATAACGTTGGTATTTCACTTTCTCGTTCAGAGCGTGCGCCTTCAGCGTCTGAGCTCCTTTCTTTCGGCCCGCATATTGGCACCCGTACCTATGAAATAGGCGCCTTGTTTGATTTGTCAGAGGAAGGGGAGTTTGTGCTTTCTCAAACGCCTATCGATCTTGAGACGGCCAACAATATCGACCTAACGTTCAGAAAAACACAGGGCGATGTTGGCTTTGTATTTAATGCTTTTTATAACCAAGTAGATAACTATTATTTCCAGGAAGAAACTGGCTTATTCGCTGAAAGTGGTCATGACCATGATCATGGAGAAGAAGAGCACAGTGATGAAGAGCACAGCGAAGACGAACACAGCGATGAATTACCTGTCTACCTATTTGGTTCAGCTGACGCCATTCTTCATGGTTTTGAATTACAGGTTGCTTGGCAAACCACTGATAACCTAAAGCTTGATTTCTTCGCCGATTACGTTAAAGCCCGACTTAAAGATGGTGGCGCACTGCCGCGTACCTCGCCTATGCGCGTGGGGACACATGTTGCCTACACACTCGACAACATTCGAGCCGACTTAGACATTACGCATTTTGCCAAACAAGACGACATCTCAACCTTCGAGACTGAAACAGACGGTTACACCCTTGTTGATGCGTCAATCACCTATGACATTCCAATGGGTGACGTCGACTTATCTGTATACCTGAGCGGTGAAAACCTCACAGACGAAGAAGCGCGCGTTCACACTTCATTTTTGAAAGATATTGCACCGCGTCCAGGCAGAAACTTTGCCTTCGGTGTACGTGGTTATTTTTAAAATCAGCTTAAAAAAATTATTGATAGGGATACACACATGAAAACTAGACTTACGCTAAGCGCTATAGCCAGTGCGCTTTTGCTTGCAGGCTGTGGTGATGCAGAAACAAACATTGTAGAGCTGGATCCTATTGAGGTGCCAGAAGATGATCACGACCACGACGACCATGATCACGATGACGACCACGACTCAGACTATGAAATAGAAAGTGAAGGCAGATTAGTAGTCGCCGATGCTGCTTCAAATACGCTCACTGTATTTGATTTAGATGATGATTCAGTACTCGATACCTTCTCTACCACCCATGACGGTAGTAGTGTAAGCGCCTCAGCAGACTACCGCTTTGCAGTCATCAACAGCCGAGCAAACGGATTAACTGAATTTCTCGATGGTGGATTATGGCGTGAAGACCACGTAGAGCACCTTCATGACTATGAAGAGGCGCCAAGTTTGTCTGATTTCACACTTGAAGGTAGTCAACCGACTCACGTAGTAACCCACGATGGTCAGCTTGCTGTGTTTTACGACGGAAATGCCGATACCAGCATGCCGGCAGCGGTAAAAGTAGTAACTGATACCCAAATTGCCAGTGAAATTACAGAAGTTCCTACTTTGGAGTTTACCGTAAATATGCACGGTGTCGCGGAACCGCGTGGAGACATGCTAATTAGTACTGTACGTCGTGATGATGCAGAGTCTCGTTCTACTAATCCAATCTTGCCAGACAGTGTTGCGGTATATCACTGGCATGATGGCGAGTACGAAGAAGAGCAACGCTTTGATGGCGAGTGTGCTGATTTACATGGCGCCGCTCAAAACGAAATGGCTGTGGCATTTGGATGTAGCGACGGCGTATTAATATTAAACGAAGATGATGAGGTATTTACCAGCGCGTTTATTGACAACATTGATGGGCTTGGCGATCTGCGCATTGGCACAATGTATGGACACGAACACGCAGAAGCGTTTATTGGTATTGCTTCACAGCACGGCGGTGGCAGCGCCATTTTGGCCAATGTGTCGCCTGTAACTAGCACAATGAGCGTGATTGACTGGCAGCCAGAGACTGACGCTCATGCAGTGTCATACGGCTTCTCAATGGGCGGTGAATTCTTTGTTATTTTAGATGACAAAGGTTTTGTAACAGTGCTAGAAGCGCATGAAGAAGACGGTGACACTCACTGGGAATTTGCGCACAAAATTGATGTGGCCAGTGCCAGCGCCGTAAACCTAGCAGAAGGTCAGTCATTTAGCATGACGGCATCGCAACACGAAGAAGCCTTGTTTGTTGTTGACCCTGTTGCGCAAGCTATCCTTGCTGTTGGTTTGGAAACCGAGACCACGGAAACCTTGCTTGAACTGGATTTTGAGCCTTCAGGTGCGGTTTGGTTAGGTATTGCAGAAGAACACGAGCACGACGACCACGACCACTGATCAGGCGTAGTGTTTTACAAACGCTAATGAGTGTTTGAATCTAACAATACACAGATTAAGGGCATAGCGATATGCCCTTATTTTTTGGATCTTTCATATTTATTATACATTCGTTAATTTCGTTTATAACAGCCCTCGCTTCTTTCTCCGCCTTATGTATAAAAGCGCCTATTTCCCAATTGCTTTCTACCGTTATTGATTCTGAATTCGTATGTTGGTGTAGGTCACGCAAAATCCAACAGGTCAGTACCGAAGAAGTTATCGATGACACAGCGCCATTCACCATTTACATCCCTTTGCAAAACGTAAACGGCGCGCTTGCCCTCGCAGGGTAGGGCGTTCGGTGTGGCTTTGGGCACAAGATAAAGTTTGGCGACGACTAGCGCTACGTCACCGGCTTGTATAACCCGCTCGTCTCCTGTTGTAACAAAATGATCGGGCATAAATTTCTTTTGAAATTTAAGTAAGGCGTTAACGCAGTCGCGCTGCGTGGCATGTTCGTCTGTAGTCTGGTTTTGCATTGAGCTGGACATGGGGGTAGCGACCACTTTTGCATCGCTAGCATAACATTGGGATAAGACGTCTTGATCGCCGCGGTTTACTGCGTCATGCAACTGTTGTAACACGTGAGATATTGGATTGTTCATGGCTGTCGTTCCGTTTTTTTACCGCAAGACGAGCCAATAAAAAACCCGCCTTTGCGGCGGGTTTAGTGAATTCTATTTACGCACTAGCTAACCCGCCCATTCCTTAGAATAGCGAGAATAATAATCAGCGCAGACGCTGAGTAAGCAGTATATGTATTCATGTTTTTAGGCATAGTGTTTAAAAACAGTGTGCTGCTAGTGAGTATTTAATGACCTGAGTATCCTGTGCGCTAAAGATAAAGTCAACGTGTTTTTTAGGTGAAGAAATTAGACCCATTCGAGCGGATGGGTAAGCGGTAAGTGTAAGGTATAAGATGAAAGGTGTAATGCTACTCTAGGCTTCAAATATGGTAATGCGAATAATCGAGCCCTGTTTTAAACAGTTATAGATATCTTCATCAGTAAAGCCACTGTTATGGAGGATTTGCCTGGCAACAAGCTTGGCGTCTTTTGTACTGTGCTTGTCGCATATTATTTGAAGTGCTTTGTTTAAATAACTAATAGAAGGCATGATGAATAACCTAATGAGAAACGGGTGAGCTTTGCACAATATTTAAACGGCGCTGTATGATATTGTGATCACTAAATCCACTCAAACAGTGTCCCAAATCAAGGTGGGGTTTGACTCTTGGAGTTACTTTTAAGCTGGTTGACGGCCAACGATACGTTGTCGATGTCATCCTCAGTCATACTTGTTGTTACTTCGTTCTTTACGTCTATGATGACAGCAACACTGGGAATTGGTGGCGGGGTTTTGTTACTGGCGGTAATGGCCAGTACTATGCCGGTTAGTGCTCTGATCCCAGTTCACGGCCTGGTGCAGCTTGGTTCAAACGGTAACCGTGCACTGATGACGGTAAAACATATCGATTGGCGTATGCTGAAGTACTTCTCTTTAGGCGCGATCGTTGGTGCTTTCTTCGCCTCGTTTGTTGTGGTTCAGCTGCCGCTAGTGATAATTCAATTTGCGGTTGCCGCATTTATTTTATTCTTAGTGTGGGGGAGTAAACCCAAAGCACAAGAAATGAAGCCCGCAGGTAGAACGTTGGCGGGTTTGGTGACAACCTTGGTTTCAATGTTTGTAGGTGCCACAGGGCCTTTGGTGGCGGCGTTTGTACATCGAAATAATTACAGCAAAATGCAGATAACCGGCACATTTGCTAGCTGTATGACACTACAGCACGGCCTTAAAGCTTTTGTGTTTACCTTTGTAGGGTTTTCATTTGCACAGTGGGCGGGACTTATCATCATTATGATTGTCAGTGGTGCGCTCGGCACGTTTTTCGGCTTGAAGGTATTGAGGCGTATTCCAGCGGAAAAATTTATGCTGGCGTTCAAATTGGTGGTGACACTGTTAGCCCTGCGCCTGCTATGGCAAGCTATAACAAGCTTGTTATAGAAAAAAGAGCTTAAGAAGTTAGCTTCTTAAGCTCAGCATGTTTTTGCCTTTTTCCGTTATTTTTTGGCTGCTTAAAAGCGATAGTTCAGTGACAGATGCCATTCCCTTCCAGCAGCAGGCACGCGCTCACCTACTTCAATATCGGCATTCATTACTCGATTGATGCCGGCTGTGTGTGGGGAATATTGTTTGTCGAACAGGTTGTGAATAGTTGCCGTAACCTGAAGATTCGACTGCGCACTATCAAAAAGCGTTAAAAGCCCTGAGATATGAAGCAAACCATAGCCTGCTGTGCGGGCTTCACTTTGCAGTGCCGAGATATGGTTTTGTGCACCTGCTAACTCAGATGTAAGCTGCATCTGAAGCGGCGCGTCAAATACCTGAGTATTCCATTGAACTGTTGTTGATAACTGCTCTGGCGCAATGCGGAACAAAGCGTCATCAATGTCATCACGGTTACCGTGCTGAATGGTTGCTACTGCTCGCACACTCAAGTTTTCACTAAGCTGGCCTTGCACCGTCATATCCACACCTTTGATAACAGCGTCGGTATTCGTCCACTGAAACGGCTCTGTACCAGCCATCATGGTAGATACCATGTTCGCCGCCATATTCGTACTAGGTGAGCCGGTAATGTAGTCTTCTATGTCTTGATAGAAAAGGCGTGGAGAGATAGTCCAATTTTTATAGGTGTAATCAACACCCATATCTAATTTACGCGCAGTTTCATTGTCTAACTCGAGGTTGCCTATGTAGTTAAAGCCGTCAGCCATGCCGCCCGAGATGCCAAGTGGCAGCCAGGTATAACGTTCGAAATAGGTAGGAGCGCGATTTTTCTGAGAAATACCAAGCACGATATCAAGCGAGTCGCTCGCATGGTATCGCGTGGTAGCGGCTATATCTAACATGTTGTAGTTTTCGTCACGCTCAGCGGTATTAAAATTACTGACTAACGTAGCAACTGCAGGGTTCATCATCACCATGTTAGAACCCGCTTCACCGGCATCCATATTAATGCGGGTGTATCGCGCACCAAGCGTAGACGAATAATCTTGCTTGTTTACTGTCCATTGGGCATAAATACTCGCGGTATCTCTTTGTACATTAGTAAAGTTATCTACAAAGAACATACCGTTATTTGGGTTAGTTATAACAGAGTTATTTCGGCTGTGGTGTAGATAAGCGCCCAACTCAAGCTCGCCACTATCCAGTGGCATAACATACTTGGCATCTAAGCCCTGAGCGATAGCGTCTGCATTGTTTTCTCTTGCCATGCTCTCAGACATCACCATGCGCTGGGAAAAGTTATCCATAGCATGTTGGTTACTGTTGCCAAACCAATTTATAGCAAAGTACTCTGCTTCGCCGGTGTTGTAGCGATAACCTAGTCGGTACCACGCTGCATCAATAAAACCTATATCCATGGCGAGCGCTGGTGTTCCGCTTTCATTTGTATTAAGCTGTTGATAGCTAGCATCGAATTGGTGTTTTCCCCATTTATAGCCAAGTCTAAATTTGCCGCCATTTCTTTGGTAGTGGCTGTTAGGTATAACGGCGTTATCGCCCGATTCTCGCTCATCACGCTGCTGATGCATGAACGCGCCGCTAACGAAGGCTTGGTCGGTTTTGTAAAGCACATTGCCCTGGTATTGTTGTCCGCTACCCGGACCAATTAAGCTGGCATTTACACTGCCAGTAATACCGCTTCCTAAAGCAAAAAGAGATGCTGCATCGGCGTTAATTCGCAGCTTACCACCTAGCGTTTGCACCCCAGCACTCACCGGAACAATACCTCGATACAAAGTAGCTGTAAGCCCTGGCTCTGGCAGTACGTGGGATAATGGCGAGTCCATGGAGTTAGGCCCTGCGCCTGCTATATCTACACCGTCTATAGATACGCCAACCCTATCACCGAAAAGCCCTCGGTATTGAATAAGACCTGTAACCGGCCCGTTTCGAGAAACAGATACGCCAGGCAGTTGCGCTAACTGATCGCCAAAATCAGCGTCTATATTGGTTGCGGCGGTCACCGTTTCTCGCTCAATTTCTACTGTATTATCATTAAGCGAAGAGCCAATAACTGTAATCACTTCTGTTGAAGCGCTGTCAACGAACTCGGGTGTGTTTGCATAAACGTGTGCAGTTGTGCAGGCAGCTGAAACAGCGAATGCCAGTAAAGAATACTTCATAACAATTCCATTAAATAAACGAACTATATGCACGGTTCAACCATGCGCGTTAAGTGTGTTTTTAGGTTTTGTTATGCAATTGGTGGAGCGCGGCCAAGCGGGGCGGCAAACGCAAACGATGTGTAGGGCGCTGCTGCAAGGCGAGATACTAAGGCGCGATAGCGCACTAAGGATAACACCGCCATTGAATCGATCGGAAAATTATCAATGTTAGGTAGGTCTGCCAGCGTACCGTTGGTGCAATCTACATGCTCGACAGGCGCTTTAAGTAGCTCTGGGCTTATAAATACAAATTCACCTTCAAGCGCTGTTGCACTTACCGATATATAGCGCATGGTTTTGCCAGTACAGATAAGTTCAATATCGTCGCCCACCAACTTACGCGCATGCTGCATAGTATGCGAAGCAAGGCCGAGTGCTAATGCATTTTGCAAAAGCATACAAAGGCAAAGTGTTAAGGCTATCAGGCGTTTAATCGACATTTTTTATCTTTTTTAATTGCGCACTTTTATCATAGCCTGTGACGACAGTTTATTTCCACTGATTAATTGTGTTCGTTTGTACCAGCTTTGATACCGGCTTTATTTAATTTTCGATAAAGGGTACGTGTACTCACGCCCAACTGGTCCGCAAGCTGGTTTATATCGCCTTTGAAAGTATCATAAACCTCAGCAAGATAAGCGTACTCGGCTTCTTCTAGGGTCATAATTTCATTCGTAGGCTTTGCTAGCCCCTTAACACCCACTTTTCGAACGTATTTACCATTACTATTTGCCACTGGGCTTAGGTCTTCGCCTGTAAAGTCATCGTCAAGGTCAGGTAAGTCTGACTCGTATATTACGGTCTCATCGGCAAGTAATATGGATTGCTCCACGATGTTACGTAACTCGCGAATATTGCCCGGAAAAGTATAGCTACTCAATTTCTCTAGTGTTTTTTTGCTGAAACGCTTTTTCTCTTGCGACTGCGCTAAAAAGTGCGTTGCGATAAGCGCAATATCTGACTGTCTTTCTCGCAAAGATGGAAGGCTAATAGGAAAGCCCGCAATTCGGTAATAGAGATCGCGTCTAAACTCGCCTCTTTCTACCATTTCTTTTAAATTCTTATGCGATGCGCAAACCAAGCGGAAGTTAGCTTTCTTCGAGGCTACACTACCCACGGGGCGATAGGTTTGGGTTTCAAACAATCTTAGTAGTTTAACCTGCATGGCAAGGGGGATATCACCTACTTCATCAAAAAATAGGGTGCCGCCTTCCGCCGCTTCTACTAGCCCTTTTTTGTTTGAAGTAGCGCCAGTGAAGGCACCTTTTTCATAGCCGAATAACTCACTTTCAAGCAAAGAGTCAGACAGTCCAGTGCATTCAATTACGACAAAAGGCTTGTCTGCACGACTACTACTAGAGTGCAATGCTTGCGAGACCAACTCTTTACCTGTGCCAGTTTCTCCGTGCAGCAATACGGCTATATCTGAATTTGCAGCGCGATTTATTTTATTAAGCATAGTTTTAAATGCTTTAGACTCGCCAATCATTTTGCCTGCTGCAGGACGATTAGATGCAAATGCAAGCTTATCTAAAATTTCTAAATAACCTAATAAATCGCCATTCCCATCGAATATTGGACGCATCAAAATATCGCAATAACTTTGGCCTTCGCTGGTGGAGTGAATATGTACCACGCTCGCCGCTCGTCCAGTCGTCTTACTTTGCTGCATGGGACACTGCTCGCCGCATTGATCACAGGGTTTGTTGTTGCGATGAGATACCTGATAGCAGGTGCTATAGCCTAACTTAATATTAACGGGGTACGTGTCTCTGTAAGGCGCATTAACCGCCTCAATAATATAGTTTTGATTGATGAAAATAGCGGGTTTGTCTATTGCATCTATCATTGCTTGTACAATTGATATGTTCATTGTCAGCGTATTAGTTAATTCTAATTTTATTTCATCAATTTAACATACTGGCACAAAGCTTGTTCACTGTTTGAGATAAATGACTTGGCTTCAGTAGCCATAAACTCAGTTATCAGGAGCGTTACCTTATGAATAAATATGTGGCTTTAATGGCGTTAAGCACGATATTAAGCGCAATGTTAAGCAGCTGTAGTCTCGCTGAAAAACCTCAAATGACTAATATTGATGCGCAAGAAGGAGAGGCTCAAATAAAAATCAAACAGGCTAAAGGGCACGTAAAAGCGCTTGGCGCCGGGCTTAAAACGCGACTTCAACAAGCTATAAAATCTGGTGGTTTAACAGCGGGAGTAGAAGAGTGTCAATTAGCCGCAGGGCCAATTGCTGATAGCCTAAGCAAGAATGGTTGGGCGGTAGGACGTACTTCACTCAAAGTACGTAACCCGGATAATGCACCGGATGGCTGGGAGCGGGAACAGCTAGCGCATTTTTCTAGTCTTTTAGAGAAAAACAAACTAACTAGTGAACCGCTTAAAAGACCCTTAGACGCATATCAGTATGATGATGAAAGCGGTGAATTTCGCTACATGATGGCCATTGAACAAGGTCAACTTTGTATGGCGTGCCATGGCACTAATGTAGCCCCTGCGGTGAAAGACGTTATTGCCAAGCATTACCCTGATGACCAAGCTACGGGGTTTAAGGTTGGTGATTTGCGCGGTGCTTTCACGCTTACATATCAACCTGAATAGCGGTGATTTTACAACTTAGTCCCACAGTGTCTCACTGACAAAGTGCTCAACATTCTCCTCTCCTTCGCGTCATTTTTGTCTCTTTTTTGACAAAAATGACGCGGTTTTCATATTAGATTCTTGCGATGGATCAAAGTGCTCAACTTTCGACCATGGAATAATCCTCCCGCAGCGTACGAAGATGCCGTTCTGCGACCAAGCTTTGCTTTTAAAGTGAAACCAATTTGGCAAGTGGCACAGACCGTGCTCTAACAAAGCAGATAAAGCTGTCAACGCTGAAATTTCAGTAGATATCCCACTGAATATTAAACGACCCATTTTTATTTCATGCGCTTAGCGCACCTGCTTGAAAAGGGAGATAACCCATGAGCGATACGTTAATAGAACTATCGCGGTGGCAATTTGCATTAACTGCGATGTTCCACTTTATTTTTGTACCCTTAACGTTAGGGCTTAGCTTTTTACTTGCTATTATGGAATCCGTTTACGTAATGACAGGTAAAGAGATATACAAGCAAATGACCCAGTTTTGGGGAAAACTGTTTGGAATTAACTTTGCCATTGGGGTAGCTACTGGCTTAACCATGGAGTTCCAGTTCGGTATGAACTGGTCATATTATTCTCACTATGTGGGCGATATCTTTGGAGCACCGCTGGCTATTGAAGGATTGATGGCGTTCTTCCTGGAATCTACCTTTGTGGGGTTGTTCTTCTTTGGCTGGGACAAAATGTCTAAGGTTAAACACCTTATGGCAACCTGGTTGGTGGCTATAGGCTCAAACTTCTCAGCATTATGGATCTTAATCGCTAATGGTTGGATGCAGTATCCAGTAGGCGCTGAATTTAACTTTGAAGCCATGCGTATGGAAATGACCAGCTTCGCTGAAGTCATTTTTAATCCGGTTGCACAGGTCAAGTTTGTTCATACAGTATCTGCAGGTTACGTGACCGGTGCTATGTTTGTGTTGGCCATTTCAAGCTATTACCTACTAAAACATAAGCATATTGCTTTTGCTCGCCGTTCTTTCGCCATTGCTGCAAGTTTTGGCTTGGCTTCAACCCTCTCAGTTATTGTGTTGGGTGATGAAAGTGGTTATGAACTTGGTGACGTACAAAAAGTGAAGTTGGCTGCTGTAGAAGCAGAGTACGAAACCCACCCCGCACCCGCTCCTTTTACCGTTTTCGGTATACCGAACGATGAAAAAGAAGAAACCGAGTATGCACTTCAGATTCCGTGGGCAATGGGCATTATTGCTACACGCTCGTTAACTGAAGAAGTAAAAGGTATAAAAGATTTAAAAGAAGAAAACCGCGAGCGTATCTTAAGCGGCATTAAAGCGTACGAAGTGCTTGATGATGTAAGAAACGGCACAGCGACCGCTGAGCAACGCGCTGCTTTTGAAGCGAACAAAGATAGTCTTGGGTACGCTATGTTGTTAGAGCCTTATACCGATAATGTTTCTAACCCTTCAGAAACTGCTATTCAACAAGCCGTTGACTACAGCATTCCTCCGGTAGCGCCACTATTTTGGAGCTTCCGAATCATGGTTGCTGCAGGCTTTATCATGCTGGCGCTTTTCTTATGTGCTTTTTACTACAGCACAAAACACAAAATCACTCAGCCTCGCTGGCTGCTAAAAGGCGC
The DNA here is from genome assembly GCF_027563165.1 of Alteromonas sp. PRIM-21. Taxonomy (NCBI): domain Bacteria; kingdom Pseudomonadati; phylum Pseudomonadota; class Gammaproteobacteria; order Alteromonadales; family Alteromonadaceae; genus Alteromonas; species Alteromonas sp. PRIM-21. The sequence goes on from NZ_JADOEK010000012.1 coordinate 52,957, forward strand.
ACTATATGGCCTGCCGCTTCCTTGGATTGCGTGTGAAGCAGGCTGGTTCGTCGCTGAATATGGTCGTCAGCCATGGTCTATTGCAGAAGTATTGCCGGTTCATACCTCAGTGTCTAATTTGGCGATTAGCGACGTCGTAACCACTATTGTTGCCTATACCGTCTTCTACACAGCAATGTTCATCATTGGCTTTTACCTAATGAAAAAATTCGCGAAGAAAGGTCCTGTGCCTCCCGAGGATACAAAGACTGAAACTGAGCTTGATCTTATTGACCTTGATGAGCAAGGAGCAAAAGCATGATTGATTATGAACTGTTACGTGTCATTTGGTGGTGCTTAGTTGGCGTTCTGCTAATTGGGTTCGCCGTAACTGACGGCTTCGATTTAGGTGTGGGTGCCTTGCTTACACTTATCGGTAAAAACGATAAAGAGCGACGCGTGATGATTAACACTGTTGGGCCTCACTGGGATGGTAATCAGGTGTGGTTTATTACAGCAGGTGGTGCAATCTTTGCTGCGTGGCCGATGATTTATGCTACGGCGTTTTCAGGCTTTTATCTTGCTTTAGCATTGACGCTAATCGCCTTATGGATGCGTCCAATTGGCTTCGATTACCGCAGTAAATTGCCTAACCCAAAGTGGCGCAAAGCTTGGGACTGGGCCTTGTTCGCGGGCGGTATCGTTCCAGCGCTTATCTTTGGTGTAGCGTTCGGTAATCTGCTATTAGGGGTGCCTTTTGAGCTAGACAGCACCCTGAAATCAACTTACACAGGGTCGTTCTTCGGGCTGCTAACACCTTTTGCCTTAGTGAGCGGATTACTGTCAGTGGCTATTTTACTTAACCATGGTGCGACATGGTTACAAATGAAAACCGATGGTTTTATTGAGGTGAGAGCCCGTGCCGTGTCAGTGGTTTTGAGCCTTGTGGGCGTAACCTTGTTTGTTGTTGCAGGTTTTTGGGTAGCATTTGGTTTAGATGGCTTTGTAATTACCTCTGCAGTAGACACCATTGCTACATCGAACCCGCTTAAGAAAGAGGTAGCTATTGAAGCGGGCGCTTGGATGAGCAATTACAGCAAATATCCTTTCATGGTGATAGCACCTGTATTAGGTGTAGTGGCTGGTCTTGCCTGCGCGTTCTTCTCTAAGAAAGGCAAAGCGGGTATGGCGTTCGTATCAAGTGCGCTGTTTATTACAGGCGTAATTTTAACTGCGGGTTTTTCAATGTTCCCATTCCTAATGCCAAGCATCACTATGCCCGAAGCCAGCCTTACAGTATGGGACGCTACGTCGAGTCATATGACACTAAACGTTATGTTCATCGTTGCCTGCATCTTTGTACCTATTGTACTTAGCTATACGGCTTATAGCTTCTACGTAATGCGCGGTCGCATTAAAAACGATGATCTTGACCAATCTCACACCATTTATTAAGGAGAGGGCTATGTGGTATTTCGCGTGGATATTGGGAGTTTTACTGGCGTGCTCTTTCGGCATTATCAACGCCATGTGGTTGGAGTCGACGGAGAACATGGATAGACCCGAAGACCAAGAATAGAAGTGGAGGTAGGCTGGCCGCAGAACACGCCGTTAACCTATCCATTTGGGACCTTCAGCAGCCTCTGCTGCTGAAGGTTTGAAAGTGGGGAAAACTCCGCGCTATCAGAATTATTGAAAGGTGGAAGGGGGCTTTTTGCAGCAAGCTCTCCACCACTTATAAGAAACGAAACAACCAAAAAGATAGAAACTAACAGTGATTAAAGAAAAGGTTCCCAGCAGACAAACACTTACTCAGTGGTGTAAGGAAATGGATAGCGCGCACACGCTTGGCTTGCGCCGTTCGCTTATGTCACAGGTAGCGGTTAAGTGTTTGTCGCTTTTTTCTTTAATTATTGGCTTTTACTACTTTTCTAGCATTGCACAAGACTGGGTGGTGAATAAAACACCCGCGTTACAAAGTGATCTAGTGGGCTTATCTGTTTGCTTGGGAATAACCTGGGTGCTCCAAGGCGTAGCGAATCGCTTGTCGTGCCGAGCGAAAGACTCGGTGCTCAACAAGCTGGAGCAGAAGTTAAGTAAGGTGTTTGTTTCTCGCCAACATGCCTTGGTTCGACAGCACTCAGTTTATTACTGGCAAACGCTATGGTTACAGAATCTACAAGCTTTTACAGATTGGGCATTGGAATATCGTGTTCAGCAAACAATAGCCGTTGTAGTGCCTTTATTAGCATTAACAGTGATTTTTTATGTCAATCCCGTTATTGGTTTTGGTTTACTTATCACTCTGCCCGTTGTGCCGCTTTTCATGATTATTGTTGGTAAGGGCGCAGCTGCACTGCATCGTAAACACTTTGTCGCTCTTGAAAGGCTGGGAAGCTTATTTACAGACCGCTTAGCGGCGTTGCCAATGCTATCAAATTTTCAAGCGCATCAAAGTCAAACTGCCCTTTTAAAAGAAGCAAGCGAACATTTAAATACACGTACAATGAAAGTCGTCAGTGTCGCGTTTTTATCTAATAGTGTGCTCGACTTTTTTGCCACGCTTTCTGTGGCGTTGGTTGCGGTATTTATTGGGTTTTCGCTATTAGGTGAGCTTGAAATTGGCCCGGCTATAACCTTGCAGCAAGGCCTATGGATTTTACTTACCGTACCCTTGTTACTAAGTGAAATGAAAAAACTGGGGCAGGTGTATCACCAAAAAGCTCAGGCTGAAGCAGCGCAACAAGAACTGGCTCCCTTGTACTCACACGTGGCTAATACGATTTCACTACAATCTTGTGCTCAAAGCGCCGATAATCCTGAAGAAATGTCACGGTTACTAGATGCTTCTAACTTCAACGTGTTCGACTTGTGCGAGCCTGCTTCACTTAAAGAAGGGCACGTACAACCTGCCTTAGTAAAAGCTAACTCCTTGATAATCTCAAAAGGCGATAAGGTGCTTCTTAATGGGAAATCTGGAGCGGGCAAAACCTTATTGTTAGAGGCGCTTAGTGGCCAAAGGCCAGCGACCCATAAATTCGAACAGCCAGTAGTGTGGATCACTCAGCACCCAGTCATCACGCCAGGTTCAGTGCGGGAGAACCTATGTCTTAACGATACTTACTCCGATGACATCTTAATGACAGCGCTGCAAGATGTTGAACTTGAGGGGTGGTTAACACTGTTGCCCTATGGGCTTGATACAGTGATGACAGACTACCCTCAACTTTCGGGCGGCGAAGCACAGCGTTTGTCACTGGCAAGAGCGTTATTGCGTGATGAAAGTATCTGGCTTCTTGATGAACCAACCGCACATTTACCCGATGAGCAACACCATAGGTTAGCTCAGTTGATTAAGCGTTTAGGTGAAAGCAAAACCTTGATATGGGCCTCTCATAAAGCGTTGCCAACTAATTGGTTTAATCAGTTTTGGTCGGTTGAGAGAAAATCGTCACTCAGCCAAATGAATAATGAGCAAAGTGATACTGGTATAGAACAGGATAACCAAGACTGCCATGTAGCAAGTGTAGTGAAAGTAGTAACCAGCGCTGTAAATAAAGATTCAAATGATCAGAAAAGGAGCTTCAGTTTTGAATAACGGAAAACCCGCTTATCTGACGTTACTTCTGGCTCTTTTGCATGGCATAGCAGGGATTAGTATTCTTGTTATTTCTGCTTGGTTTATCGCGATTAGTGCAATAGCGCCAGTGGGGTTTAACTATGTAATACCTGCTGTGGTCATTCGCGCTTTGGCGCTCCTTCGTATTGCGTCAGGTTATGCCAGTATGTGGTTCGGACACAATGACCTCCTAGCACGCATTGCAAGAGCACGGGTGCGCGTTTTTCGTCAGCTAGAAAACAGTCAGATTACTGATAAGGCCTATACCACAGAAGCACTAGCGCAACATACTGAAGAGCTTGCGAGCAAATGGATTGCATGGGTTGCCCCTCTATCAAGCGTTGTATTTATCTTCACAGGTTTGTGCGCTGCTGCGGTGTACCTCGACCTCCCAGGCGCTTTTTATATTCTGGCGCTATTTGTTGCTTGGCTAGTTTCTTTGGCCATGCAAGGCCTAAGCGCACTAACGCTTGCGAAAAAAGCCAATAAAGCAAACAAGCTATTTCGCCAGCAATCTTCCGATTTTTTCAACCGCAGTGCCATTTGGCATCTGGACAAATCGATGATTGAAAGTGATTCTGCCTCATCTAACCCTAACAGCACTAAAATACCGAGTGCTAGTCAGGTATGGCGTTATCAGCAGGCGCAAAAAGCTAAGGCACAACGAACAGCATGGTGGTTTCAAGGATTAGCGTTTTTATTTGTTGTTCTAGTCATGTCGGGTGTTTCACCCGTGGCGTCGGCCTTTGTATTTGCACCTATCGCCATCATCATACCCATGGTTCTATTGGCAGCGCCAGACTGGGCAAGTGCAGGCTTTTTAAGTGTAAGTAAGTTTGCGCAGTATAAACAAAGCGTCAGTGCTCTTAAGCAACTTAAAGCCACGCCAATTAAGCAGTATCGTGATAGAGAAATAATACACTCACTTAATTTAATTCAGTTTTCTGCAAAAGGTCGCCATGCCAGTATGGTTGATGCTTCTTTACCGGCGAATGGTGTTGTTTGTATTTCGGGGCCGTCGGGATGCGGTAAGTCTTCATTGCTGCAGTCAATTATTGGTCTGCTGCCAGCGATAGGGGCGCGCGAAATTGACGGTGTAGGTATGCCCGAGGGCATGGTGACAAATTGGCGTTATGTAGAGCAGGAACCTGTCGTGTTATCTGGGAGTATATCTTTAAACCTAGACCCAGCGGGTAACGATATTTCTCAAAATGAAATGTATGATCTGTTATCCGCGCTTGGCTTGGAAGAGATCCTGCCTTTGACGAGTTGGGTAGGAAAAGCTGGAAGGCCTCTATCTGGTGGCGAGCGAAAGCGTTTGGCATTAGCTCGCGCAATATTAGCAAAGCCGCCAGTTCTTGCTGTAGATGAGCCTTTTGAAGGGCTAGACTCTTATACACAACAAAAGGTGAGCAAGGTACTGAATAGTCTTTCTTCTACTGCTTTGGTTTTGGTAGCGTCTCACACAACACCAGATACGCTAAAGGTAAAAAAGCACCTTCAACTAGGCGAAGCAGACATTAAGACTTCACGACAAACACAGTGCGCTATTTCATAGCCTTGTGTTCAAAGGTTCTTGTAATGTCTTCTAAGCTTCTACCCTTAGTTTCCGGAAATAGCTTAGCAACTAAAATGAGGCTGATTAATGCAAAACAGCCGTAAATAGCAAATGTTGTGGCTGCCCCTAAGTTAGCTAGCTCCCATGGAAAGATAATTTGAACTAGAAAGCTGGTTAAGGAGTTAATCACGCCCACCAAAGAGATAGCCAAACCGCGAGTTTGATTAGGAAAAATTTCGGCTAGCATCGCCCACATCACAGGGCCTAAAGACATAGCGAAAGAGGCTACAAACGCGATAATGCCAAATAGCACTAAGGGCGCGTTCATTGTGATACTGCTAGTTAGCAATGGCTGTTGGTAAGTATCAAAGTCTTCACTTGATAAAACAGTTTTAAGTGCCCGTTTAAACTCCACGTCCGAATAATAGACTTGGGTGGTTAAAGGCTCTAATTTGCTTGCTGCGACGGGTGAGCTTTGTTGAATAGTGCTAACGGCAGTTTGTTGAACTTGGTAAGTGGCTTGTTTGAAACCATAGGTGCAGATAGCCATGCTAATTACAACACCGGTCAAACCCACAATGAGTAGTGGCTTTCTACCCCACTTATCAATAGTCATCATTGCCACAACAGTAAAGGCGACATTCACTACACCAATCCATACTGCCTGCATAAAGGCGGCGTTGGTACCCACGCCACTTTGTTCAAAAATAGTAGGTGCATAGAAAAAGATAACGTTGATGCCGGTAATTTGCTGCGCAATGGCAATTATGATTCCTACCATCAAAGGAAAGCGCATGGCTTTTGCTTTTAAAAAACCAAGGCGCTCGCGTAGCGTCCAAGTCTTCTCATCAAGCGAAGACGCAATATCCTTAACAAGTGCATGGGCTTGTGCCTTATCGAAAAGGCGGTTTATCACCTGCTCTGCTTCTTCTTGCCTACCTTTTAGTACTAACCATCGAGGGCTACGCGGAATGGTAAATAGTAGGCCAAACCACAGCGCGGCTGGAATGACTTCAAGCCCTAGCATGTAGCGCCATAGGTGAGTGTCTAAACCCCAATCGGCAACCCAAGCTGCTCCGCTGCCGCTAAGTTGTAGCAAGTAGTAGTTAGTGAAATAGGATAGGGCGAAACCGAATACAATGTTGAGTTGATTCACCGATACCATTTTTCCACGGTTTTCTGGTGAGCTAATCTCTGAAATATACAGTGGGGCAATGATGAGTGAGCAAAATGCTATGCCGCCAATAAAGCGAGCCAGCACTAGCAGTTCGAAACTAGGGGCAAGGGCAGAGCCTATGGAGGAAAGCAAATACAAGAAAGCCACTAGAATCAGGGCTTTTCGTCTTCCGATTGCATCGCTTATGCCGCCTGCAAAGAGCATGGCAATAAGTGCGCCCAACGTAGGAGAGCTGACTACAAAACCTTGCTGCCAATCACTTAGGTTAAATTCGGCGTCGATAAAGCCATTGGCTCCGGCTATTACGCTGGCATCAAAACCAAATATGAATCCACCAAGGGAAACAATGAGCGTGTAGTATAGCGAGGGAGTCAGGGCTTTATGCATTTTATAATTTGCCTAGTGTGTCCCTATCGACGACTTCAGGAACAAATAAGTGCTCAATTGGGATAGGACTTTTAATGTCATAAACATGTTCAAGTACCCAATAAGCGGCCATTTCTCCCATAGCGTGAATAGGGTTATTAATGGTTGTTAGCTTAGGATAAAGATAGCGCGAAAATAGCACGTTATCGAAACCAACAATGGAAAGCTGAGTTGGGATATCAAATCCAGCTTCTCGAGCCGCCGTCATTGCGCCAGAGGCCATTTCATCGTTTGCGCATACAAGGGCGGTAAAGTCTGGGAACGTAGCTTGAAGGTGATGCATCCCTTCCTGTCCTGTAGACTCATGGAAGTCGCCTTCAAACAAGCTGTTGCTGTCAAATGTAAGTCCTGCTTCTTCAAGGGCTTTTTTGTGACCAGCAAGGCGATCGCTCGCATCTTTTTTAAATAGCGGTCCGCTAATATAAGCTATCTTCGTATGACCCGCGTCAATGGCCGCTTTCGTAGCTAAGTAGCCACCTTTTACGTTGTCTACAACAAAGCAATGTTGCTCTAGATCGTCTACTTTTCGGTTAATCACTACAACCGGGACTTTGCTGTCGACCAGCTTTTTCAAGTAGTCGTCAGAGACGGCCTCAGCGTGCAAGATAAGCGCGTCACAACGGCGGCTTTTCAAAAACTCTATGGCTTCGTGTTCACGCTCTTCATCGACGTGTCCCGCGGTTATGATTACATGCTTACCACTTTTCTTTAGCACGTGTTCAACCGTACTCATCAAGTCACCAAAGTATGAGCCATGCAGTTCGGAAACAAGTAAACCCACACTATTGGTACGGTTTGATGCCAGAGATTGTGCAATGGCGTTGGGCTGATAGCCCAGCGATGCCATAGCGTCTTCCACTTTTTTACGGGTGCGTTCGCTTACTTTCGCGTTTCCATTCATAACGCGAGAGACGGTAGCCAGCGATACCCCAGCTGCTTCTGATACTTGGTAAATTGTTGCCATACGGTTTCTAGTAATTGCCCTTATTTAATACCGCTAATGTACCCATTTATACGACTCTTAACCAGTTTTGAATAGGCTAAAGCACTTTGTTTTAAGGTGCGTTTTTGGGTTTCGTAGTCAACATATACAATGCCGAAACGTTTTGAATAACCCAGCGCCCACTCAAAGTTGTCCATCAGGCTCCATGCAAAATACCCGCGAATGTCTACACCCTTTTCCATCGCTCTATTTACGGCATTTAAGTGAGTGTGAAAATAAGCAGTACGCGTATCATCTATAACTTCGCCGTTATTAAGAACATCATCCATTGCCGCACCGTTTTCGGTAATATAAATAGGCGGTAAGTCGTAGCGCTCATTAAGATCAACCAGCAGTTCGGTAAATGCGTCAGGGGTAATTTCCCAGCCCATAGCGGTTAGCTCGTTTGTTGCTGGTGGAACAATCTCAAACCAACCATTTCCATCACTTTGATACAGAGTGCGTGTGTAGAAATTAATACCCAAATAGTCGATAGGTTGAGAAATGATATCCATATCACCCTCAAGTATTTCTGGTTTGCTATCAGCATCGAGCATGTCGATAACATCAGGGTATTTACCTTCTATTATCGGCTTTAAATACCACTGGTTATGGTAGTCGTCGGCCAGCTTAGCCGCGTGCTTATCTTCATTAGAATTCGTTGTTGTATGGCAATTGCTAAAGTTAAGCACAATACCGTTTTGACTATTCGGGCAATGGTTATTAAGTACTTTCAATGCTAATCCATGCGCAAGCAGCAGGTGGTGCGCTGCTTTACGCCCGTTGCCCACCCCTGTTTTACCCGGCGCATGAATACCGGCTTCATAGCCTAAATAAGCAGAGCAAAATGGCTCGTTTAACGTGGCGTAAGAATAAACTTTTTCGCCCAATGCCTTTGCCACGGCCTCTGCGTATTTTTCAAATGCGTAGGCGGTATCGCGGTTTAGCCAGCCACCCTTGTCCTCTAGGTACTGTGGTAAATCCCAGTGATAAAGCGTAACGAACACTTTCATACCGCGTTTTACGACTTCGTTAACCAAATTGACGTAAAATTGCATACCTACTTCATTAACAGTGCCGTCTTGCATCATAACGCGGGGCCAAGAAATAGATAATCGATAGGCATCGACACCTAAGGCATCGATAAGCGCTACATCTTCCTTCCAAAGCGCAACGTGATCGCAAGCTACATCACCGTTAGTTGCATCTGAAATAGTTCCGTGTTTTTCACAGAAGGTGTCCCAAATGCAGTCCAACCTTCCTTTTCTGTCACCTTCTATTTGAAAGCTTGATGTTGCTACACCAAACAGAAAGTCTTTAGAAAGCATCATGGAATTGGATGGAAGGTTAATGTCTTTCATCGTAGAAATGTCCTAGCAATAACAATTTCGTCATATTTGCTTTGCTAATCACTAAGCAAATAACATCATATTTACATTGAATTCGATAACGCTTCATGTAATTATCTACTCAATGTAAGCGCTTACAAAATAATTTGAATAAGCATGTAAGCGCTTTCAAATGTAAATTTATCATTAATCAGAAAAATAGCAACAGAGGTTACTTGTGGACACACCAGTTCAGCCGAATATTTCATCCGCCCAAGAGCAAGGGGCAAACGGTGGCTACCGTTTTGCGCTAATCTCACTTACCACGTTGTTTTTCATGTGGGGATTTATTACATGTTTGAACGACATTCTTATTCCCTATCTAAAAGGAGCTTTTAACCTTAGCTTTACGCAAGCAATGTTAATTCAATTTTGTTTCTTTAGCGCTTATTTCATCGTTTCGCTCCCTGCGGGAATGGTTGTGTCGCGCATTGGTTACCAAAAAGGCATTGTGCTTGGCTTAGGTATAGCATGTGTAGGCTGTTTGCTGTTTTTCCCTGCTGCGTCTAGTCAAATTTATGGTGTTTTCTTGTTGGCGCTCTTTGTGTTGGCGTCAGGTATAACCATACTTCAAGTGTCTGCCAATCCATTTGTTACAGCACTTGGAGACCCGAAAACAGCATCGTCACGACTTACCATGACCCAGGCATTCAACGCGTTTGGTACCACAGTGGCGCCATTCTTCGGCTCTTATCTTATCTACGGTGCCACAGGTGAGCACGGTGGCGGCACGCCAAGTCCATCAGATGTACAGGTTCCTTATCTTATACTGGCGGCATCACTACTGCTTCTTGCTCTTGTATTCATGTACTTGAAGTTACCTAAGCTTAACCACACAGGCGCAAATGCAGGTGTATTTAAAGGCGGCGCATGGCATCACAAGCACCTTGTATTAGGTGCGGTGGGTATATTTATGTACGTAGGTGCTGAAGTTGCCATTGGCAGTATGCTAGTCAACTACTTAGCTAGCCCAGCCGTAGGCGGCCTAACTGAAGCTGGCGCGGCAAAACTGCTGGCGTATTACTGGGGCGGAGCCATGGTAGGGCGCTTTATCGGCGCTGTCGTTATGCAAAAAATCTCAGGTGGTTATGTATTGGCCTTTAATGCTTGTGTAGCAATTGGCCTTATTTTGCTATCGCTTTCAAGTACGGGTGACCTTGCGCTGTGGAGTATATTAGGCGTAGGTTTATTTAATTCAATTATGTTCCCTACCATTTTCAGTCTTGCACTACAGCAACTAGGTAAGGACACACCGCAAGGTTCAGGTATTTTATGCCTAGCTATCGTGGGCGGAGCTATCGTTCCACTTTTTCAAGGTATGCTGGCCGACTCGATTGGGGTCACGCTTTCATTCCTATTACCCGCTTCGTGCTATCTCTACATTGCTTATTACGGCCTTGTAGGAAGTCGCGTATCTAAATTTCAAACCACTGAAAAGTAACGAGGATTAATAATGCGAAAAAGTCTAATCGCGAAGGTTGTTGCAGGTGCATTGGTCAGTGTCTTAGTTAGCGCTTGTGCATCCGATGAAGACGCTTCTTCAGTTAACAGTGCCGTAGAAAAAACGAATAAAGCCAGTGAGATATGGCCTAAGCTAGATATCGAAGTAAAGTCAGACCCTGCGGTAGAGAAAAAGGTAGATGATATTTTATCTACCATGACGCTTGAACAGAAAATTGCGCAGATGATACAGCCAGAAATTCGCAATATCACTGTTGAAGACATGCGTAAGTATGGGTTTGGCTCTTACCTCAATGGTGGTGGCGCGTTTCCGAATAACGACAAGCATGCAACTCCTGAAGATTGGGTGGAACTTGCCGAAAAGCTATATCAAGCTTCCATTGACGACAGCCTAGATGGTTCAACAATCCCGACAATGTGGGGTACCGATGCTGTTCACGGTCATAACAATGTTATTGGCGCCACTTTATTTCCTCATAACATAGGTTTAGGTGCGGCAAATAACCCTGATTTAGTAGAGAAAATTGCACATATCACAGCGAAAGAAGTGATGGCGACGGGCATTGATTGGGTATTTGCGCCAACAGTTGCTGTTGTACGTGACGACCGTTGGGGTAGAACCTATGAAAGCTACTCTGAAGATCCGGCTATTGTAAGAGAGTATGCTGCATCAGTGGTTAAAGGTCTTCAAGGTGCTGCTGACAAAGACTTTTTAAGCGATCAGCGTGTAATCAGCACGGTAAAACACTTTGTCGGTGATGGCGGTACCGTAGGCGGAGACGACCAAGGTGATAACGTAGCTAGCGAGCAAGAGCTATTCGATATTCATGCCCAAGGTTATGTTGGCGGATTAACCGCTGGTGCGCAGTCTGTTATGGCATCGTTCAACAGCTGGAACGGCGACAAACTTCACGGTCATAAGTACCTATTAAATGATGTACTTAAAGACCAAATGGGCTTTGACGGCTTCGTAGTAGGAGATTGGAACGGTCACGGCCAAGTAAAAGGCTGTAATAACGAAGACTGCGCGCAAGCTATCAACGCGGGTCTGGATATTTTCATGGTACCTAACGATTGGAAGGTACTGTACGACAACACCCTCGCTCAAGTGAAAGATGGGACTATCGCGATGACGCGTATCGATGATGCTGTGCGCCGTATTCTTCGTGTGAAAGTACGAGCGGGCCTTTTCGATAAGCCTAGCCCAGCAAATCGACCACTTTCAGGTAACCGTTCATTAATTGGCAAAGCTGAGCATCGCGAAGTAGCAGCACAAGCGGTACGTGAGTCACTTGTACTGCTGAAAAACAAAGATAAAACTCTGCCTCTTTCTGCAAATAAAAATATATTAGTGGCCGGTGATGGCGCCGACAACATTGGTAAGCAGTCTGGTGGCTGGAGTATTACGTGGCAAGGTACCAACAATACTAATGCCGACTTCCCAGGCGGTAGTTCTATTTACGACGGTATACAAGAGCATGTCGAAAGTGCAGGTGGTAACGTAGAGCTTTCTGTTGAGGGCGATTTTGAAACTAAGCCAGATGTCGCCATTGTGGTATTCGGGGAAGAGCCTTACGCAGAAGGCCACGGCGATAGAGAAACGCTTATCTACCAATACGGCAGTAAGAAAGACTTAGCGCTACTTGAAAAGCTGAAGTCTCAAGGTATTCCTGTGGTATCTGTGTTTATCAGCGGCCGCCCAATGTGGGTAAATGCCGAGCTTAATGCATCTGACGCTTTTGTCGCCGCTTGGTTACCTGGCTCTGAAGGTGCTGCGGTAGCTGATGTGCTGTTTGGCGAACAAGACTTCAAAGGAAAGCTATCTTTCTCTTGGCCATCAGAGCCTCAGCAGATAGTTAATAAAGGCGATGAGGCTTACGAGCCGCTCTTACCTTATGGTTTTGGTCTTACTTTCAGCGATGAAAATGTATTAAGCAATACGTTAAATACTGAAATAAAAGTCAGCACTGACAGCAACAAGCCGATGGAAATCCTTAATGGTGCCGTGCAGTCACCGTGGGTTCTATGGCTGTATTCAGGTGATGAAACGTTACCTGTAAATGCAAGCACTCACACCCTTGGTGCGCTGTCCTACCGCACTGTAGACAAAGTAGTGCAAGAAGATGCACGAAAAGTCACCTTTGATGGCTCTGAATTTGCGGCTATGCGCTTTGCTAGCAAAAGCTTCTTCCGTGAAGATTTAAGTGCACAACTACTTACAGAAGGTGCGTTAAGCTTTAACGTTAGCCGTCACTCAGATATTAATGCGCCTGTTACCGTGGGCATGAACTGTGAGGGCGAAGGGGATGCTGCGGGCAGCTGTTCAACGCAGATTGATATTAGCGAGCAGCTAAAAGCAATGCCTGCTGATACATGGACAAACGTGAGTATTGACCTGCAGTGCTTTGTTGACGAGGGCATTGACTTCACTGGTCTTGTCGTACCGTTTGAGCTAGGCAGCTCAGGTAAGGCAAGTTTGAGCGTAGCAGATATTCAGTTTACGCCAAGTGCGGCAGAATCAGCGAGTATAAGCTGCCAAGAGTAAGTTAAAGCTCTATCACTAGACCTTAAAAAACGTCGCCGGGGCAAAGCCTTGGCGACGTTTTTGTTTGTAAACAACTAAAGCCACACACCTACTTCTATTAAACCCTCAATATTAGATGCTCTTTAATCATCGTCGCTAAAAATACAAACTCTATTCCTACCGAATCGTTTAGCTACGTATAGTGCATCGTCACATTGATTGATTAGTGTCGACGTTTCAATACCTTTTTGATATTCGGCGATGCCAGCGGAAAAGGTTTGTTCACTGATTTCAGTAGAAATACGCAATTGTCGATAGCTATCAAGGATTGAATCTACAACTTTTTTAGCTTCGGAAGCTGAGGTTTTTGGAAGGCATAAAATGAACTCTTCTCCGCCATAGCGTCCAAAAGTATCTGTTTTTCTAATGGAGTTAGATACATGCTCGCAAAACGCTTTAAGTAAATCGTCTCCGCATTCATGGCCGTAGTTGTCGTTGATGGCTTTAAAGTTATCCAAGTCAATCAACGCCAAAGATAAATTATTTTGATAGGCTTTTGCTTGGCTAATCTCTAACTGTACAGCGCCGAGTAAACTTCTTCTGTTGCGAACGCCTGTCAGTGTATCTACGGTTGCAAGTGTTTCTTGTTCTCTTTTCAGTCTTCGCTGGACAATGTATAGATAAGTTATAAGGGCTAAAAGTACTACTAAGGTCAGCACTCCAACACTCAGAATTAAATTTGTTCTGTTGCTGTTTGCGAGTTCCACACCTGCTAATTCATGCTGTTTCTCTAAAAGTTGCAGTTTTCGCTCAGCAAGGGCGCTTTCATAGTAGTCGCTAAACACTTCCTCTCGATCGTCCGTTTGGTAATAAAGGGACTGATAAAAGTCTTTGCTGTCGCGCAATGCTGATATAGCCGCTTCTTTGTTTCCTGACTGCTCAAAGAAAGAAGACTGAATAGATCTAAACTGCGCCCAGTGCAAATCTGATGAGCTGTAATCGGCGCTTAGGCTGTCGATAATATTATCCATCAGTGCTTTAGCTGTTTCTAACTCGCGTTTCTCTACTAGCGCTTTAAATCGAAAGATTTGATAGGTATTAGTATCGTATGAGTCAGGTAGTGTGGATATAAAGTCCTCGGTTTTTTCAATTAATGCATGGGCCGCGTTAACTTTTTCTAAGGTATAAAAATACTCAATTTTTGAGACAAGACCATAGGCATAAGTATCCCAATCTTCAATAGAGGTTGCGTAATCGATGTAACGTTCAAGCGTATTCAATGCTTCGTCTATGCGACCTGAATTTTCAAAACTTCTTCGTTGGCAATCAAGTGCAATTTGGTAATACCTGTGGGGACTTGCCTTTGGTCTATTACGAAAGAATGCTTCTGCTCGTGAACACAGTTCTAGCGCGTTTTTATCTTCGCCTAGGTAAGACATACTGAGCCCTATCTCAAGCTCCATGGTTTCGATTGCACCATCTCCAAAAAATTGTTTTTCAGATAGTGAGGGGAGTTCTTCTATAATTTTCGCGCTGTCATTTAGCGATGCTCTTATTAAGCCCATACGAGCAAGGAAAATGGATTTTGTGGCAAGGGCATCAAAATAAAGTTCTTTGTCTTTGTTGCGAGCAAACGCGATGATTTTATCAATTTCGCTGTGAGCTAAACGCCACTTTTCTTGTATAGCCAAGTTATAGGCTGACAGAATTTTATGTCGGTAGTACAAAGAGGGATGGGTATTTTTTACTTTTTCAAGGTGATGTGACGGAGCAAGGTAGTATTTTTCAAATCCAGTTGGATGGTCAATAATTGAATGTAGCAAAGCGATATAAACGGATGCAACAGGTGACGGTGTAGATAAGCTTTCAAAGTCAGAAACTAATGACACCAACGCTTCTTTACTATCGGGTTTACTGCTTATAATTTGGGAATATGCTTGGAAATATCTATCACCGCTAATCGCAAAAGTAGAATTAATTCCCATCAAAAATAGCACTAGCGCGCTAATACACTTCTTATACTTCACTTGCTTTCTTCTTCTACTACTCATACCTGAGCTTATGAAGTGAGGTTACCAAAAAATGGCAGAAATGTTTGATGATTTTAGTGGGTTGGAATTAAAAAAGGGCCTTAAAAAGGCCCTTATCGTAAGTGCTTACTATACTTAGAAGCTGTATCTAGCACCTAGCGTGTAGCGAGGGCCATACTGACGGGCAAATAAGAATTGCTCTTCAAATCGGCCGTAACCACGCTCGGTTTCGTCGTTGATGTTTACACCTTCTAGGAACACTGTTAGGTGCTCATTTACATCGTAGTTGATGCTGGCATCAACTTGACCAAAGGTGTCGAACTGGGTAGCTGGGTTATCTGATGAACCTTGCGCTTGACCAATACCAACAACATAGTCTGAACGCCATGCGTAAGTAACTTTTACAGACAAACCTTCCTTCTCGTAAAACACTTGGAAGTTAGCTGAATCACTGATACCTACTAGCGGGTTTTGCTGTTCTAGGTTGTATGGGTCGTACTCTACGTCACCGTCAACCAGCGTCGCGTTAGCGCCAAAACCGAAGCCCGTTTCACCAAATGTGTGTTGAACAGCAAGCTCGATACCTTCAACGGTTTTTGATTCGTTAAGGTTACGTGGCTTCACCACGTTCCACTCAATAAGAGGGTCATCTGAATTAGGCTCAACTACGCCTTCTTCGTTAGCATAACCTGCCGATAAGAAGTAGTCGTAAATGTTGCTGTCGGTGGCTTGAATCCCGTCTGCTTCAAGTGCAGATACCGCTTCTTGCCATCTTGGACCAAGATAGATGTCATTCAGTCCGTCAAAGGTTTCAAGTGCACCTTGCGTATCGATGTAGTTTTTAACCGACTTTCTAAATAGTCCGACTGACGCATAGCTCGCTTCGTCGTAGTACCACTCGAAAGATAAGTCTAAGTTAGTTGACTCATAAGGCTTAAGATCGGTACTACCTTCAGACACGGTTCTTGAACCAATTTTAGGGCTGCCGCTAAACGAACGTCCGCCTTGTAAGAAGCCGATAGGTGCACGAGTAATCGATTTACCCCAAGAGAAGCGGGCAACAATGTCGTCAGTTACATCAACTTTCACGTCGAACATAGGAAGCAATACATCGTACTTACCGGTAAAGTCCTGCTCTTCAACACCGTCTTGGAAAACAGTGATCCACTCACCAGCCGCAACCCAGTTTACCTGAATAGGTACGCGAACTTCAGCAGTGCTAGGTACTTCTGTTTCTTCGTAGCGAAGGCCGGCGTTAATTTGAACGTAGTAATCGCTAACGTCAAAGTCCCATTCGGTCTGAACGTAAATTGAGTCTGTTGTCTCTTCTACATTGCTTACCGAAGGGTCACCGCTGAAATATGGGTCAATAGAATACGCATTGCTTTCACCCACAACGTCGGCAGTGATGAATTGAAGCTGACGCGCAATGGCTTCATCAAAGTCAAAGGTGTAGTAGTAGCCTGGGTTCATACTTGCGCCGCCACCATCAAAGGCGTCTAAGAAGCCTGAGGTGTCGTTGCGAACGAACATACTGTCTGGGAAGATTTCCGTGAACGACGGGCTAAAGCCAGGACCGCCGCGTAGTCCGCTCCATGCGGTAAAGCCAGATAGAGACTGTTCTGTGCGTGCTACACCAAAATCAATTTTAACAAGCGGAATATCCCACGCAGAGTTATACCAAGTACCGTCTAACTGCAGTTGCTCAATGTCAGAACGTCCTGGTGAATAGATGAACTGACTGAAGTTAGAGTCAATTTCACCCGGCATAATTTCATTAGTGCCGTTATTCCAGTTTACATAGACTTGAGGGATTTCACCTTCACGGTAGTCATAAACTTTAGAATCTAATTGATTTGAACCAAGAATGATCTGCCCAGCGCTACCCAATCCTTCGTCATAACCATTGTCGGTTTTGTTGTAAGAATCATGGTAATCCAAACGGAAATGCCAATCGTCATTTACCATCCAGTCTAAGTTTACACCTAGTGAACGGGCATCAACGCGGGTAGTGTTGCGGCTTGCGGTAAATGAACCGTCATCGCCGCTGATATCTGCATAAACAGCAGTACCATTTTCATCAAGCTCGTAAGCATTGATGTTAGCACCAAAGTTGTTCCAAATACCCCAACCCACACTATTAGTGCCGGTAGTTGCACGAGACGCGGTGTAGTCTATGGTCGCGGTAAACTCATCTATAGGGCGGAACTGGAAGGTAACTTGCCCATTTGAACGTTCGCGCTGTACATCATTAATGCTGTAGTTCATGTCTTTTGGGAAGAACGCCGCATCGGTAATATTAGTGCGGTTGTCGACAACATCACTGGGATCTAGCTCAGGCAGTGCATCGTTCTCTTGAAGTACCCAACCTTGAATATTTGCCGACTGCTGTTGGAAATCACGCTCTTGGTGCGAAAAAGACACCCCGAACCCGAACATGTCATCGGCGAAAGTATTGGTGTAAACACCTGCGATCTCTGGGGTGACATCGTCACCTGCTTCATTAGACGTATCGTAAATACCTTTTACTGAAATAGTCGCGTTTTGTCCTGACTGGGAAAGCGGCTTCATAGTAATGATATTTACCGTAGCACCTAAGCCCCCACTCGGGTTTTCTGCACGGGCAGTTTTTTGAAGCTCTAGCGTGCTTACGCCTTCAGATGAAAGGTTAGCAAGGTCGAAAGAACGGGTAAAACCGGTACCCGGCATTTGGCGGCCATTTAGGGTTACCAGATTGAATTCTGGGCCGAAACCACGAACAGTAATTTGGCTACCTTCACCGTTATTTCGGCTAATAGTTACACCGGTAATGCGTTGCAATGCTTCAGCCAAGTTGGTATCAGGAAATTTACCTAGCTCTTCAGCTGATATGGCGTCTACTACACCGCTCGAACTGCGCTTTAGGTCCATTGAGCGGATCATACTGCCGCGAATACCGCTAACTTGAATAACTTCTACTTCGCCTTCTGCGGGCGTTGCTGTTTCTGCTTCTTGAGCGTACGCGGGTAGCACAAGAGAAGAGCCCATCAACAAAGCCATTGATGTGGCAAGCTGGGTCTTTTTAAAAGGTGTGTTTTTCATAATTGCCCTACTAATTCTTATCAATTTTGTATGCCGCCTAAGCACTGCTTAGGCGACACATGCTTTGCTATTGCGCTGCAATTTCAACATTATCAACGCGGTATACTGCGCCCTCACCAGAGCCCCATGCAGGGAACATCATGATGACGTTGATTGCACTGATATCCAGACCTAAGTCATAAAGCGTTTGAAGAGGGAAAGTATAGGTTTGCCACTCGCCTTCAACAGGGTCTACACCTTCAAGGCTAGCTGAAATAGGAAGTTCTACGGCTGATGACACGTTGATAGATTCAATTTTGAACAACCAAGGCGCTGAAGCATTATTAGGCATAGAGCTTACTTTCATTTCAAATCGCACAGCACCATCAGTTAGTAGTGCTGACGCGTCGTAAGAGTGACCATCATCAGCAATGATGCCCATTACCGTTGGCGTTGCGCCAATTCGAAACTCAGCAACTGTTCCGTGGTCTGCATCATCAACTTCCTCGGTAGGCGTTGAGCCACCGCAGCAATCCCAAATACGCCACTGATCTGCCGCAGTGTCAGCAAATAGGGTAATGCCAGACGCTGATGGGGCATCTTGTCCACTGTCAGGGTGGTATATTTTTACGTTGTCTAAGCGATACACAGCGCCTTCACCAGTACTCCAAGCAGGGAATACCATAATGACGTCAATGGCGCTAACATCTAAGCCACGAGCTTGTAGGTCAGAAATAGGGAAAGTGTAGGTTTGCCACTCACCTTCTACAGGCGCTTGACCTTCAACGCTATCCGCTAATGGTAGTTCTACCGCAGTTGATGCATCGTTAGACTCAACTTTAAATAGCCACGTAGAGTCTGGATTGTTAGGAGCGCTCACTACTCTCATATCAAATTGTAGAAGGCCACCATCTGTAAGTGCAGTTGCATCAAATGGGGTATCACCGCCACCAGCGGCAGAACGAGTAATAAAGCCCATTACGGTAGGTTCTGCGCCGATACGGAATTCTGCAGTTAAACCGTGCTCTTCATCATCCATTTCTTCAGTTGGCGTAGAACCACCGCAGCAGTCCCACATGGGCCAATCAGGGTTTTGGCCATCTTCGAAGATAGTAAGTTCAGGATATGCAACCGCACCGTCCTGTGAAATTTCTACATTAGTAATTTGATAAACGGCACCTTCACCTGCGCCCCAGTCAGGGAAAATCATAATGGTATCAATGGCGCTGGTATCTAGTTCTGCTTCAGCAAACATACTGATGGGAAATTGATAGCTTTCCCATACGCCCACTTGCGGTGTAGCAGGTGCAGTATCTGAAGGCCCAACGTAGCCGCTCATAAGTGAAAAAGAGGCGTCTGTAGTTGCTTCAGTACTTTCAACTTTCAGGTTCCAGTTTGCTTCAGCATTATTAGGTGCAGAAACAAGTTTTAAATCAAATTTTAAGCTACCAATGCCTTCAAGGGGAGATGCATCAAATGGAGAGGCTTCACCTTCTGGGTCAGTAAGAAACGCATCGCGACTGATAAAACCGACTACCGTAGGATCTGCGCCAAAGGTAAACTCATAAACTTGACCAAGCTCAGTATCTTCAACAAGTTGAGGTGTAGAGCCACCACAGCAATCCCAAGCTGCCCAGTTTGGATTAGGTGTACCATCAAAAATGGTTAAGTCTTGTGGAATACCGGTAGAAGGCGGTGACGGGATGGGGGCTGCGCCTTCTACCAATGCATCATCTACACTGTCGTAACCAGGGCGCACAGTCTCACAACCTTTACCAGTTTCAGGGTCTGAGGCACACTCATAAACGCGCACGTAGTCAATTTCGAACGTTTGACCGTCTGCGAATGCATCTGCATCTATGCCCGTTTCGTTAACTGCTTCAGGCCAGCTTCCGCCCACAGCGAAGTTAAGGATCATGAAAAACTCTTGATCGTAAGGGGCGTTATTCCATTGGGTTTCAAGTTCACCAGTAATTTGGTCAAAGTACTCAGTGTACCAACCGCGATGAGAAAGACCTGTGGCATCACCATTTGCGTTATAGCGCACTTCAGAGCGACGCTGAGTGGCATATAAATAGCCGTCCATGTACCAGCGAATTTCACCTTCCTGCCATTCTATAGCGTAGGTATGGAAGTCATCAGCTGGGTTCGCGCCATCAGGAAGAGAATAGGCTTGACCAGAGCTATCATTATTCGGCCATTCTTGACCATAGTGAAGGGTGCCGTAAATATGGTTTTCAGGGTTACCGTCTGCGTCTGCTGCTTTCAGGTTTACCGCTTCCATAATGTCGATTTCACCAGAGCGCGGCCAGCCGCCATAGACGGAATCAGTAGGCATCATCCAGAATGCAGGCCAGCTACCTTGACCTTCTGGTAGCTTAGCGCGCATTTCAAAACGGCCGTATTTGAAATCGGCTTTATACTGAGTAATTAATCGGGCTGACGTATAAGGTTTAGGTGCACCCTCTTCGGCAGGCAGTGCAACAATTTTAAGGCTACCATCAGACACAAATGAATTATCTTCGCTGTCTGTGTAGCACTGGGCTTCATTGTTACCGCCACCATCGCAGTTTACTTCATGGGTCCAGTTATCATCGTTAATACTGGTTCCATCGAACTCGTCGCTCCAAACAAGCTCCCAGTCGGTAACGGGAACCGTTGCGTCAACAACGTCGATATCTGTAGAGGTTGTTGCTCCACCTCCACAGCCAAATAGGGTTGTGACTGAGATCGCGGCAGCTATCCGCGAGAGTTGAGATGCTTTTTTCGTCATTGTTTTCAGCCCTGATCAAAAGAAATTGGGTTTTTATGTTGTGGCAAATGCCACGTAAAAAGCTTGTGTAAGCGCTTACAAAATGGGTCAAATAAAAATGGCTGTTTGAAAGCGCTTACATTACATTAAGCCACTGACACGTAAAGATCAATACTGTTCTCAAAAAATTAACATTTAGTAGAATAAGTATTTATCGGAAAAAATATAAAAATGTAAATATTATCAGTGGTTTGTATGATATTAATAGTTTTCTTCAAAAAGATGGTTTTAACGATTCACTCAGCATTTACAAATGAAAAGGCACGGTTGTTAATAAGGTGTTTGGAGTATTTCACTCGCACCAAATAGTGCTTCACGATAAGCTTTCTTTATAGTTTAAAAAGAGCATAGCCTATGCACAATCACCATCATCATGTCGACACTACTTCTTCTAAGGAAGATTCCACTCGTATCGGATGGGCATTCTGGCTGAACTTTACGTTTACTATTATCGAGTTTATCGGCGGTTGGCTCACTAACAGTGTGGCTATAATGGCAGACGCTGTTCATGACCTAGGCGATTCCCTCTCAATTGGGTTAGCCTGGTACTTAAGTAAACTAGGTCATAAAGCCTCTACCGAAAAGTATACCTATGGCTTTAAAAGGCTAAGTTTAATGGGAGCAATGATTAACGGTCTCATTTTAATACTTGGTTCAATTTGGGTAATGTCTCAGGCCATCCCCCGTCTCTATAACCCAGAGATGCCTGTAACGGAAGGGATGATAGGACTTGCTGTATTGGGAATATTGGTAAACGGGTTCGCGGCTTACAAGCTTCATGGTGGCCATACGATGAACGAGAAAGTGCTTAACTGGCACTTAATTGAAGATGCGATGGGGTGGGTGGCGGTGCTAGTCGTAGCTATTGTACTTCACTTTGTAGAATGGCCCATTCTCGACCCAATATTATCGATAGGTTTTACCCTCTTTATATTAATAAACGTAGTGAGATACGTTGTGCAGACAATGTCTTTGTTTTTACAAGGTGTGCCTGACGTATCTACGCGAAAGGCTATTAGCCAAGCGTTGCTGTCTATGGAGCATGTTGAAGAGCTTCATCATTTACATTTTTGGTCTTTAGATGGTGAACAACATGTACTTACCGTTCATGTCGTCATCAATTGTGCTGTGGACAATGAAAAGTTACGTCAGTTAAAAGCTGAGGTTCATAAACGTCTAGCGCCATTTGCACTTGCACATACAACCGTAGAGTTTGAACTACCGGGAGAGCCATGCCGCGATGAGAATGATCATTTGCATGCCCATTCTCATCATCATGAACACGACGAGATAAATTAACATGCAATAGAGGCAGGGGCAGGAAGCCGTTAGTTAATTGTGTATTTAACTGCTTTAGCGCTTAAGTTATCGCCTTCAAAAAAAGAGGGGCGTATACACGCCCCTTTAAACACACACGCTTTGAAGGTTTAGAATTGTGCCTTGAAGGCTACGCCGTAGTAACGGTCTGCATCGCGAGGGATTTGATAACGGAAGTTATCGCCGCTATACGTTGTTGCATAGCTTTCATCAAGTAAGTTTTTAGCAATCAAAGATACGCGGAATGCATCGTCTTTGAATGAGAAACTCACGCTTGCGTTAAGCATGCTGTAGTCAGGCAACAATGAGTGCGGATTAAATTCGCCCGTATTGCCTGGCAAGTCAGAGTACTGCTCGTCGGTGTAGATATACGATGCGTTATAGTAAACATCGAATCCGTGCTCTGTTTCCATAAAGTATTCAGCGGTTAGCGAGTATTTCATGTCAGGTGAGAAAGGAACATCCAGCCCTGAACGGTCAGTACATGTCGCTTCTTCAGGACAGTTAAACTCATCGATTTCTGCTTTCGTGTATGCAGCACCACCGATTAACGTAAGGTTGTCGGTTGCGTTCCACATCATATCAAGCTCGATACCCTGTGTTGTCACATCACCGGCATTGGTCAGACGGGTAATACACGCACCGTCCGAACAATCGAAGTTATTCGCTTGGAAACCTTCAATGTCGGTGCTAAACAAAGCAACGTTTAACAATAGGTCGCGGCTTGCGTACTTATAGCCTATCTCAAAAGCGTCAGATTCTTCAGCGCCAATAGGTCGACCGTCGTTGTCTGGGTTAAAGTTATAGTAAACATTAAAACCTGGGCCTTTGTAGCCTTGCGAGTAAGTAGCATAAACCATCTGATTTTGGTCAAGGTCGTATTGAAGACCAATACGTCCAGACAGATTGGTTTCATCTACTACGCCTTCGGCATCCGTGTTTTCGGTAGCAGGGCGAACACCAACGCCACGACGTCCATATTCGTCGTTGCTAATGCGGCGATGTTTATAAGACACTTCATCATCGGTATAGCGAAGGCCGAAGATAAGACGCATGTCATCACTCAAATCGTAAGTACCATCGCCATATACCGCCCAGTTATTAAACTCGGTGCTCATAAATGCAGTGGCAGAAACGATATCGTTTGCATTACATGATACGCCAAGTGAATCAGCGTAAGCGTCTAAGTCTGATAGCGCGTTGGTTAGGTCGTCTCCTGATAAATTGTTTTCTGCGTAAAAAGATAGTGCCTGATCAAGCTGACCATTATTGTTTTGGCAACTAGCATCACGAGTAAAGTTACGTTCAGAATCCATGTTCCAGTAGAACATACCAGCAAGGAAGTTAAATGGGCCTGCTAGATTAGAAGCAACACGGAACTCTTGAGAAAACTGACTCCACTCCTGTTCACCCACATCGTGCAGTTGGAACGGTACGCCGAAAACAGGCTGGTCGCTGTCGCCAGCAATTGACGTGAAGTCACCTTCGCGGAATTCAGTATTTTCCCATGAACGCTGGGCTGTGATTGAAGTAAAAGTATAATCGCCGACGGTCTTATCAACCTGAACAGAGAAGGCAGAATGGTCGTCGATGGTACGAGACTCAAAATCATGGTCAATTTGACGCTGCTCTAAATCAATACCATCAGCAATGGTTGCGCTGCTTGGTGCTGCTTGTGAGTCTGGGTTACGACCGCTTGATACGCCTTCTAAATCGGCACAACAGTCGTCATCAGCACTGTAAAATTCGCTAATAAATTTAACTTTTAAATCGTTGGTTGGTTCGTAAAGCACAACAGCTCGTGCACCTTCGCGGTCGTAGCCATTTACTGTTTCGTTGTTATAGACGTTGTCTATATAACCATCGAATTTACCTTGGAAAACCGTCAAGCTAGCTGAAAGGTCGTCTGTTAAACCACCACTCACTGTGCCTTTTAAACGGTATTCGTTGTCTTGGTAAAATTCAGTAGAAAGGCTACCTGTTAAGTCTTGTGACGGGTCTTTTGTGGTGATATTTACTACGCCCGCTGACGCGTTTTTACCGAAAAGTGTGCCTTGTGGGCCGCGCAGCACTTCAATACGGTCAACGTCGTATAGGTCGGCAAAAGCCTGTCCAGAGCGGCCTAATACAACGCCATCTACTACTGTTGCCACACTTGGCTCTGCTGCGATACTAAATGAAATTGTGCCAATACCCCGAACCGTTAATGCAGAGTTACGGGTTGTGGTACCTTTACGAAAACTTACCGATGGGACGAGAGCCTGAAGATTCTCAACATTATTTGCGAAAGCTGACTCTATCTGGTCACCGCGTAATACTGATACTGCTACAGGAACATCGCTAATACTTTGTACACGTTTCTGTGAGGTTACGACAATCTGCTCGAATGACTTATCGTCTTTTGCAGCTTCGGTTTGTTCAGTCTCTGCATCTTGCGCATAGGCATTTGCGTTAAGCAGCAATCCAGATGTCATAGCAAGGGTTACCGCCTTACTGATGATCGATCTTTTTGTATTCATGTTGTTCTCCAGGGTATTTCGCTTATCTCGCTCTAACTAACAATGGCCAACATTTTTCGGATATATCAACCGTTGTAAGTAGACGGTGTTTGGTTTTTTATTTTTCTTAGTTACACAAGGGGCATGATTTAAAACGCCGCACTATGTGATTTGTCATTACCAGTCTTTATAAAAGATATCTTTCGTCTGATGTCTTATATAAGAGTAATTAAGTTAAACAATTGTTAAGTCGTTTGCAAACGTTATGTTAACTTTTTTGTGTTTTTTCTATACAGGAGCGAAGCGTTCGTTTTAAGCCGGCTGAGAAGCAAGGCGCTTTAGGCCTTGCTCGTATTTTACCCGCCACCACTTAAGGCTAATGCCAATGGCGGCGAAACAACTTGCCCACAAGCCAATTAAAGCCGGTACAAAGGCGTTACTGATCCCGCCTACAAAGCCCACTGGGGAGAACATCAGATACAGGGTAGCGATAAGGCCTACCAGCACAATGGCGCAGGGGATAGCGTAGCGCCATGGGGTCATATTAACTTCAGCCTTAGGCGTAAAATGCCATGGCGTCGCCATTGGATACAGTTTACCTATAGTTAACATAATGGTCAGTTCTATAGCGAATAAAATGGCATATATGTGAATGAAATTGATATCCACTTCCCACACGAACTTCAATAGCCCATAAGCGATTACGTGGAAGATAATTGCCACTTTTGCGGCTAGGGCAGGCACTTTCTTAGTAAACAGTCCCACAAGCACAATGGTGATGACAGGAATGTTGTAGAACCCAGTGAATATGCGAATAATTTGCCATAAGCCTTCAGGTGCAAACATAAGCAGTGGTGCAGTGATAAAAGACAGCACAGCAATTACGATACTGGTGATTTTAGCCACGCGTATTAGCTTTTCGTCACTCACTTTATCTTTCTTGAAGGGCTTATAAACGTCTAAGCAAAATAGAGTAGCAGCACTATTAAGCAGTGAATTAAAAGAGCTAAACACCGCACCAAGCAATGCAGCTAAGAAAAAGCCTGACAAATACTGTGGCAGTACGTCTTTAACCAAATGGGGGTAAGCGAGGTCGATAGTTTGTAGGTTTTCATCCTGGTATAGATGGTAAGCAATAACGCCAGGTAGCATCATCATAAAGGGCACAAGCACTTTAAAGTAGCCTGAGAACAGCACGCCTTTTTGACCTTCAACCAGGTTTTTGGCCCCAAGGGTTCGTTGAATAACGTATTGATTTGTACCCCAATAGAACAGGTTAGCTAATATCATACCTGTAAAAATAGTACCGAAAGGGACTGGATCGTTAGCGCCGCCTATGGCATTGAGCTTTTCTGTTTCTGTTGTCGCAATAGTTGAAAGGCCGACACTAAAGCTTCCGTCGCCTAAAGCAATTAAACCAAGTATAGGGACTAGCAAGCCAACAATTAAAAGGCCTACACCGTTAATGGTATCTGATACGGCTACTGCCTTTAGGCCACCAAAAATAGCGTAAAGCGCGCCTATGGTGCCCACGATCACAATGGTTATGACTAAGCCTACTTCATAGCTTACGTTGAAAAGGCCCGGTACATCGAACAGTCGCAAAACTGCAATGGAGCCTGAATAAAGTACCGATGGAATAGTCACTAATGAGTAGCCCACCATAAACAGTACTACGGTCATTCTACGCACGCTGTCGTCGAAGCGGTCTCGTAAAAACTCAGGTAGGGTGGAAAAAGCCCCCGCTAAATAACGGGGTAAGAAAATAAGCGCCATAATTATGGTAGAGATACCTGCGGTTACTTCCCACGCCATGGCGCTAAGGTTATAGCCGAAGGCA
Source organism: Alteromonas sp. PRIM-21 (assembly GCF_027563165.1). NCBI lineage: Bacteria > Pseudomonadati > Pseudomonadota > Gammaproteobacteria > Alteromonadales > Alteromonadaceae > Alteromonas > Alteromonas sp. PRIM-21. The sequence continues at coordinate 79,628 of NZ_JADOEK010000012.1, forward strand.
GAGCCGTTTAAGCCAATAAGCTGCTCTGCAGAAAGGTTAGTAAGGATCATGGACCCGGCTATAAAGGTGCCGGTCAGCCCTCTTCCTGCGAGGAAGTAACCATCTTGCGTGTTAACTTCCCCTTTGGTTTTCATGTAAGAGATAGCAGCAACAATCGCCATAAATGCCATACATGACAGTAGGGTAAGGGTAATATCCATGAACAACTCCTAAGCGCTATGCTGGCCAGTGTGAGATATTCGACATATCCATATCGGTATGCTGAACATCAGGACCCATGACAATGCGACTGCCTTTTTGAATGAATACAGCAACATCATTAAGTGCCAATATCTCTTCTATGTATTGTTCACCCTGTACCACTTCATCGGTACCAAAGCGCACCCACTCGCCTTTAGGTAGGTAGTATTTAATTTTGCCGCCAGGCACGACACAAGGCACAACCAGCAAGTCATCACCACACATAAACTGGTGTTCAAAAGCGTGAGAAAGCGGCTGGTCAGGAAAGGCTAACGCCATAGCTCGCTGAACCGGCAGGCCCGTGAGAGATGCTTTTTCTGCGGTTTCTTTTAAATAAGGAATAAGCTTGTAGCGCAGCTTTAATGCGTCAAACACGGCATCTGATGCTTCATCACCATATGACCAGGGTTCACGAGGGCCAATACCATGTAATCGCATGTGGGCGCTAAATACTGATGCTTGCGCCCATCGTACATAGAGCTCTGCATCTCGGGTATCTTTGTAAAAACCGCCGATATCTGTAGCAAAGAAGGGTCCGCCTGACATGCCCCACGATAAGCTGCCACGTATACTTGCCGCGAGGCCGTGCCAATCAGCTTGCGGGTCGCCGCCCCACTGTGATGGATAGCGCTGGCTTCCCGTCCAAGCAGAACGGCTAAATAAGAATGGGCCAGTTTTGCAGTAAGCTGCAGCGGCCTCATAAACGCAGCGGTTATAAAGCATACTGTAAACATTGTGCAGGCGATTGCCGGAATCACCGCTATACGACAGCATATTGTCGTCTTCAAGTTGCTCACCAAAGTCGGCCTTGATCATGTCTACACCAAGGTCAAATAGAGGTTTGTGTGAGGTTTTCCAAAACTCATAAGCTTCTGGGTGGGTAAAGTCTAAGATACCTGAGTCTGGCAGTGGCGTAAGCACCTCCCCAAATGGGCTCAAGTCCCATTCATAGCGATACGCTTCGCCAGTGCGCTTATCTTTTATCAGCCAGCCTTTTTCTGCAGCTTTTTTATAAAGAGGGTTTTTCACTGAAATCATGGGGTATTCCCATACGCAGATTTTAAAACCTAACGCTTTGAGCTCATCAATAACCGGCTGTGGGTCTTCGTAACGCTTCGGGTCCCACTCAAAAGCAAAGCGAGTATCCGTGTCTTGCCATGCACGACCGTCAAGGGTAATTACATCACAGGGCATATTCTTTTCGCGTACTTCACGGGCTACTGCGAGCAGCTCATCAGCATCTTTATAATACGCTTTAGAAAGAATCACGCCTAAACTCCACGTAGGTGGTGTAGGGGCAAAGCCGGTTAATTCACTGTAGGTTTTAATGCTTTGGGCCGGTGAGTCTTGGTGGAACAAAAATACGTCAAGAAGATTATCTTCTACTAAGCACACATAAGCTCGCTGTGACCAGAGCGCATATCCTACGCCATGGGTGACAGGTGCAGGTGTATGTACAAAAAGGTTCCAACCTTCAGGGCTCCACGCATACGGAGTATTTTTGTACGACTTCTCAGCGTTTACGCCAAGGGCGTCGTGATTGTATGAACGAATAAGTTGGCCGCGTTTATCAAGCTTGCCCCATTTCTCGCCAAGACCGTAAACCGCCTCGTCATAACCAAGTTCCAGGCTTACTAACCATCCGCTGTCTGTTTTAGCAAAGGGCGGTAAACGATGCTGGCGCACAAAGTGGCCGTCGGTAGCGCTTTGTTGAACCAGCACATCATCTTTATACAGCTTAAAATGTAGTGGAGAAGCAAAAATCTCTAAACGATAATTGCCAGAGACAAGCGTGCTGTGCGACTTGTCACCTGAATATACTAACGTTTGCTTATCGGGCGACTGTGTAAGCATAGCAAAGTCATCAGTGGCGTTAACGTCACTTTGAATGCGTAAGCCAAACTGGCTGATACTTAAGCCCAACTCACCGTATTGCGTAGGGACGATAAGTGTTTTATCGTCTGACAAAAAGGGCTGCTCGGTGATGTCAGCAGCTTCAATATTGTTCCAATCTGGTTCAGTTACACAAAAAGCGTTACTCATTTCTACATTACCCTTGATGTCTTATATAAGACATAAGTTAATGAAATGTAACTTGGGTGTCAATCTGCAATTATCAAATTATAAAGATTTAGATCGGAGCTCTGTCTTTTTATTTAGACGTCTAGTTGAAGTTACACTGACCCTATTATTAGAGCAAAGCTGCGCCACAGTAAGCTTGTCTCATGTTTATGTTGAGACATTAGACACTGATATTTTTGATAATAAGTGTCACGCCACTTAACGCGAGCATGGTCAATGCTAACAATCTTACAGAGGCGGCGGGCACGCGTGCCGCAAGCATTCGTCCTATTCTTGTGAAAATCAGGATCACCGGGATAGCGAGTAAAGCAGAAAGGAAAACATCGCTCGAAGGTAAAGTACCAAAGGGGATTATAGCCAAGCGTAATAGCGACGTTATGCTAAACACCGCCAGAAGCGTAATTCTAATTTCGTTAATTGGCCAGGCTTGTCTGTAACACTGAAATACCACTGGCGGACCGAACGTAGAGAATAGCCCGCCTAACATTCCGCCGAGACCGCCCGCAACGGTAAAACCAAAGGCACTACCAGACGGCTGCCCCCGCTTTCTTTTAACCAATAAAAGTCCACAGCAGCTTAAAATAGCGAAACCAAGCAACAGGTTAAGCCATGTTGCCATACCAACGGACAAGTACTCCAACAGCGCATATCCTATTCCCATAAACGGAATACCGCTAAGAAGGAGAATGGAAAAAGCGCGTTTGTTTATTTGTTCGGTGTTTCTTGCTACCAGACTAACAGAGTTAAAAAGGCTCAAAAAACTTACCATAAATGTTGTCGCTGTGAGGGGTAAAATACCAAACAAGGTAAAGCTAGACACCACCATAAGCCCAAAGCCAAACCCACTTAATGTTTGCAGAAGTGTCGCAAGACCTAAAAGGGCGAACATGGGGAGTAGTGTTTCCAAGGGCATGTATGTTATTCCTACTATGTATGTGATTTAAGTCAAAAATGCGCTATAACTCTTGTGTATGATATAAAAACAATAATTAAGCGTTTAGGTTAGGGTTCATGTCTTCATCTCAATTCGATCACAAACTCAGCGGTCCAAGTCTCGCTTTTCAGCCTCTGTATCAACAGGTAGCTGAATACATTAAGCAACTTATTGTTGAGCGTCGATGGCAACCCGGTGAGATGCTGCCTAGTGAGTTTAAACTTGCAGACGAGTTCAAAGTGAGTCAAGGAACCGTTCGCAAAGCGTTAACACTTCTTACCGACACTAAAATTGTAACCCGCAGGCAAGGGGTGGGCACATTCGTTTCTGAACATACCGCTCAAGATGCATTGTTTCGCTTTTTCCCGTTACAAGCTGACGGAAAAGGCGCCGATTTACCTAAAGCAGAGCTCATCAGTAAAGAGCTGGTTGAGCCGAGTGAAACGGTTCAAGCAGCTCTTGCTTTATCGGCAAAAGATAAAACGGTAAAGCTTAAACGCAGACGCATACTTGAAAACGAATTTTGTATGCTAGAAACGATATTTTTGCCATTCAAAATGTTTCCCGAAATCCACCAGCGCGAAGATATTCCACATACCTTGTATCACTTTTATCAAACGGATTATAACCAAACCGTATTTAAAACCCGTGACAGCATCAAAGCCGTTCTAGCGTCAAAAAGTGATGCGAAAAGCTTAGGTATTGAAAAGGGAGCACCCTTACTTTTGGTCACTCGCGTCACAGAATCTATTGATGGCAAATTAATAGAGTATCGAGAGAGTAAATGCAGAACCGACCACTATCACTATCAAGTTGAACTTGACTAACTTGCTTCACCTCTAGTCTGCTCTAAGCCTTTTCTACCGCTCACATTACTGCCCTTTCCTAAAAAGCGGGCATTGATAAACGTCCGCTTAACATACCCGCCCCCGAAACCGGGGTATAAGCGTTGTCCAATCTCATCACTAAAAGCCAAACTCGATCTTTTAATTTAGTTTGTTAACACTTTGTTGACATAAGAGTGCCTGTGTAATAACTTATGTCTTATACAAGACTAAAGTTTGAAGCTGAAGTTATACAAGAGCATACTGTTAAAGTAAAACTAATTAACTTAATGCAACAAATTCTAAGGTGAATGAAGCAATGAATAAGATACCTGAGGTAGGTTTTGGCTTTTGGAAAGTAGATACTGCCATTTGTGCTGAAACAACATACCAAGCAATCAAAGCTGGATATCGCCATTTAGACTGCGCAGCAGACTATGGCAACGAAAAAGAAGTGGGCGAAGGCATTAAGCGCGCTATTGATGAAGGCCTGTGTACCAGAGAAGAGTTGTGGGTAACCTCTAAGCTTTGGAATACGTTTCACGCTCCAGAGCATGTAGAACTGGCGCTTGAAAAAACGCTATCTGATTTACAGCTAGACTACCTAGACTTGTATCTTATCCACTTCCCTATTGCGCAAAAGTTTGTGCCAATTGAAACACGGTATCCGCCAGAGTGGTTTTACGACCCTGACGCAGCTGAACCTAAGATGGAGCTTGCCCCTGTGCCGCTTCACAAAACGTGGGAGGCCATGGAAGCGCTCGCAGATAGCGGTAAAGCAAAACAAATTGGTGTGTGTAATTACAACACGGGCTTGCTTAATGACCTAATGAGCTACGCGCGCATTAAGCCAGCTATGCTACAGATTGAATCTCATCCTTACCTTACCCAAGAACGTCTAATTCGTTTAGCAAAAGACTACGGTTTAAATGTTACCGCGTTCTCACCTTTAGGTGCGCTTTCATACCTAGAGCTTGAAATGGCTGACCAAACTGAATCAGTACTTCAGCAGGACGTAGTAAAAGCCGCTGCAAAAGCCCACGGTAAAACGCCAGCGCAAATTGTGTTGCGTTGGGGCATTCAGCGCGGCAACGCGATTATTCCGAAGACGTCAAAAGTAGAACGCATGAAAGAGAACCTGGCGCTTTTCGATTTCTCATTAAGTGAAAGTGAAATGCAGGCTATTTCAGCATTAAACATGAATCGTCGATTTAACGATCCGGGTCACTTCTGCGAAGCTGCCTTTAATCGTTTCCATCCCATTTACGACTAGGAGTAAACTATGAAAAACGTCAATGACAGCTCTGCGGTAGCGTATGCAAGCGTACCTACTCAGCACAACTACAACGGCGGCGTGTTCCCTGAAATAGTCGTGAACAATGAAAGCTGTTCCACTGTAGAGGAAACGGTTGCTTTTGTTAAAGCGAATCAGGCAGAACTTGAAGCAAAACTTGCTAAATCTGGTGCGCTGCTATTTAGAGGGTTTCCTCTTGATTCAGCAGAGACCTTTGACGTTTTTTCAGCAGGCTTCGGCTATCCTAACTTTACCTATCAAGAGTCGCTGTCTAACGCGGTGCGCATTAACTATACCGAGCGTGTATTTACTGCTAACGAAGCACCTAAAGATGTAGAGATTTTCCTTCATCACGAAATGGCTCAAACACCTATTTCTCCAAGTAAGCTTTTCTTCTTTTGCAAAACTGCAGCAGATGAGGGCGGTGCTACGCCGCTGTGTCGTTCAGACAAACTGTTTGAAGCATTGAAAGCGGAAAACCCTGAACTGGCAAGGGACTTTAAAGAAAAAGGTCTGAAGTACACCACCACTATGCCTGCCGCTAATGACATCAATTCAGGGCAGGGCCGAAGCTGGAAAAGCACGTTAAGTGTTGAAACCGTAGAAGAAGGTGAAGCTAAGCTCAAAGAACTAGGTTACAGCTGGGAATGGTTAGAAGATGGTAGCTTAAAAGCGATTACACCTGTACTTCCTGCGGTAATCGAATTGGATGACGGTTCTGAAGTGTTCTACAACCAGCTTATTGCAGCTTACATGGGCTGGAAAGGCGTTCGCGAGAACCCATCTTCAGCCATTACGTTTGGTGACGGCAGCGCTATCCCAAAAGAAGGGCTAGAGCGTATTGCTGAGCTTTCTGAAGACTTCACGTTTGATTTAGAGTGGCAAGACGGTGATGTGGCTATTGTCGATAACTATCGTGCAATGCATGGTCGTCGCCCTTACTCTGGCGATCGCAAGCGTGTAGTGCTTGTAGCATTGGTTGCTTCAGAGCGTTAATGCAATGAATGACATAGCAGTAAAATGTAAAAACATTTGGCCAGGACTGGGTATTGCTACCATCACGGGCATGGCGGCCTTGTTTTTAAGTGAGCACTACAATGCCCCTGCTATGTTGTTTGCATTACTGTTAGGCATGGCGGTATCGTTTTTATACCAAAACGATACGCCATGCGCTTGCGGTATCGACTTTACCGCAAGTACCTTGCTGCGCGCGGGTGTGGTTCTATTGGGTTTAAGAATAGCGCTAGGTGACCTGGCAGTGCTAGGTTGGCAAACAGCGCTCATGCTCGCTGGCGCCATTTTTACGACCATTGTTTTGGGCGTGGGCTTGGCAAAAGCGCTGGGGCTTCAAAAACGCTTTGGTGCACTTACTGGTGGCTCTGTCGCTATTTGCGGCGCTTCTGCTGCGCTAGCCATCTCTACCATACTGCCAAAAGGTGAAAACCACGAGCGAGATACGCTACTCACCGTTATAGGTGTAACGGCTATGTCCACTATCGCCATGGTGCTTTATCCCATAATAGCGGGGCAGCTAGAAATGACAGATACCGAAGCTGGTATTTTTCTTGGCGGCACAATCCACGATGTAGCACAGGTAGTAGGTGCAGGCTACTCGGTGTCAGAAAGTGCGGGAGATATGGCGACCCTTACCAAGTTGGTGCGCGTAGCCATGCTGATGCCGGTGGTACTGATTATGATGCTTGTCATCAAAAGATTCTATAAAGCCAGTACCCAAGCAGAAGGCGGTGAAGTACCTAAAATGCCTCTGTTTCTCATCGGTTTTATTGCATTAATGTTGCTTAATAGCTTTGTATCGTTACCTGAATTTGTAATTGATGCAGGCACGCAAGTTTCTCGTTTCTTTTTAGTTGTTTCCATTACTGCAATCGGCATGAAATCAAACTTAGGAAAGCTTGCCGAAGTCGGCATGCTACCCATAGTCATGATAGTGGCTGAAACCCTGTGGATTGCACTGCTTATTCTCGGTTTTCTTTACACCATGTAAAGGCTGTTCATCATTTTGCAGCAGTATGTTTTAAATAAAAATCGTTTGTACTGATAAGGTGATCTAAGTGAAAAAACGCGGCCTTCACGAACTTTATGCCAAAGACCCTGTAAAAGCCGACGAGCAGGTTTTTCAAAGAACCAGCAATACACTGACTCGTCGAGGCTTTATCAAAGGTTTGAAATCACTGTCTTTGCTACTCGGTGCCGAAGTGGTGTACGGGCAATTTATGCCTGCGGGGCTTATTCCTGCAGCATTTGCTCAGGTCGACACGCCTTTTTCTATTAAAGGTAAAGATGGCTTAACCATACTTAATGACAGACCATTAAACGCAGAAACGCCAGCACACCTATTAGATGACGCAATCACACCTGCTTCGCGCTTTTTCGTAAGAAATAACGGTATTCCCCCTCAAGCACCCGATGCAAACAGTTGGACGCTTACTATTGAAGGGGAGTCTGCAGCACAGTCAAAAACCTTTACCCTTGAAGAGCTAAAAGCTCAATTTAAGCATTACACCTATCAGTTAACGCTAGAGTGCGGTGGAAATGGGCGTGCTGAGTTCTCACCGGCCGCCACCGGTAACCAGTGGACAACGGGAGCGGTAGGCTGCCCACGCTGGACGGGAGTGAGGCTAAAAGACGTGCTAAAAGCAGTGGGCGTAAAAGAAGACGCGGTTTACATTGGTTATTACGGTGACGACCAGCACTTGAGCCGAACACCGGGCAAGGCGGCTATTTCGCGAGGCGTGCCCATTGACAAAGCGATGGAAGATGAATCCTTAATCGCTTGGGCAATGAATGAAGAACCGCTTCCCTTAATGAATGGCTACCCGCTGCGACTGGTATTTGGTGGCTGGCCTGCCTCAACGTCAGGTAAGTGGCTTAAAAAAATAGTCATTCGAGATCGCGTGCACGACGGTGCGAAAATGCTAGGAAAAGCCTATCGGGTCCCATGCAAACCTGTTGCCCCTGGCGCGAAAGTTGCCGACGAGGACATGTGTATTATAGAAGCTATGCCAGTCAAGTCGCTTATTACCTTTCCAAAGTCTGGCAGCGATCACTCTCTCAAAGAAAAGCTAACCGTTCGGGGACATGCATGGAGTGGAGAGGGCAAAATTGCCAAGGTGTTTACCTCTATTGATTTTGGCCAAACCTGGCAACTAGCTCAGTTGAACGCACCGGCAAACAGACATGCATGGCAGCAGTTCAGCACGCAGATAAACTTCCCTCAGCAGGGCTATTACGAAGTATGGGCTAAAGCACAAGATGAGCATGGAAAGTCACAGCCTATGGTGTTACCTGGATGGAATCCAAAAGGGTATTTAAACAATGCCTGTCACCGTATCGCTGTGCGTGTGGTGTAGGTATATGAATGTGAGATTTTATGTATGTTAAGTGGGGCAATTGATATGGCTAGCATAACTGTTCGATTTATTGCCCTAGTAGGATTCCTTCATCTACCCGTTGCGGCAGCCGATATTGAGACAAATAATATGGAGAGCATGACAAGTTCATCAAAAGAGCATGTTCAGCCTGCTGTGGATCCTCAGTCAGGCCTCGTAAAAGCAGAAGGGTTTAACTTAGTGTTAGCCCATTGCAGTGCCTGTCACTCGACTTCTCTTATTACTCAGAATGCCATGAGCCGTGAAAGGTGGCTGGAGACTATCCGCTGGATGCAAAATACACAGAAGCTGTGGTCACTGGGTGAGGCAGAACCAACGATATTAGATTATCTATCAACCTGGTATGGCCCTAAAAAAAGCACCCGTCGTGCGCCTCTACCACCTCATTTATTGCCAGCTAACTAAAAACAGAGATAACAGTTTAATTAATCCCCACAGTTTTATAAATTCCTGCCGATAATCAAACAATAACGCTACTTCAGGCTAATGGCCGAAACCACATAATCTCTGTTAGTCTGAACAAAATAACTCTATAAAAATTATTGGTAACTAAACATGTTTGTATCACGCAGCAAATTCGAAGAAAAAGAAGCGCAAGTTCAGCTATTAGAAAAGCGACTTCAAGAAACGTTAGACAGAGTGTCTTTGCTTGAAGCCGAAAATGCAGAGCTGACTACGGCTTTAGAGACTGCCAAGCACGAAGATGTTTCATCTGCCAATGCCACAGTAGTTAAATGTTTAGTAGATTCACTGTCACAGGTTGAAGGTGTTCGCGAAACGGTTTTACATTCTTACGAACGCATTAATGCCGAGAGTCAGTCTATCGTTGATATAAATGATTTATTTAGTGAATCGGCCTCTACATTGAGCAAGATTGTATCTGACATGAGCGGCCTGAATGTTCAGATGGGAAGTATGAGCGAGCGTATTTCTGGTCTGTCTACTACAGCTGACAATATCAATAAGTTTGTAACCACTATCACCAGCATTTCTGATCAAACTAATTTACTTGCCTTAAATGCAGCAATTGAAGCGGCCCGTGCAGGTGATGCTGGACGAGGCTTTAGCGTTGTAGCTGACGAGGTAAGAGCACTGGCTACTGAGACAAATAAGTCTGCCACAGAAGTATCAGAGCTTGTAAACGGCATTATTCAATCAACATCGAAAGCGGTGTCGGGTGTTAATGAACTGCGTGGTAACAATGAAGAGTTAGAAACAGGCATTAACCAGCTTAATAGTAGTTACGAGACTATGGTGCAACATTGCGATAGCATGAAGACAACCATTAGTGAAGGCGCAATGGCTACGTTCATCCAAACTGTAAAGTTAGATCTCGTTGTGTGGAAGTCTGGCGTTTATGAAGTGCTTTGTGGTTTCAGCAATAAGACTGTTGCTGACTTCAGTGATCATGTGAGCTGTCGTTTAGGACAATGGTTCAATGAAAACGCGAATAGCCCAATTGGTCAAACTACAGCCTTTAGAGAGATTGAAGCGCCGCATGCAAAAGTGCATAGTAGTGGTGTTGCAGCAATAAGAGCAAAACAAGCTGGTAATATTGAAGAAGCAGATGCGAAACTGATAGAAATGGAACAGGCGAGCGAGCGTGTGATGATGCTTCTTGACCGTTTAGCCGGATAAAACTATCAAAAGCTAAAGCACACGTAAAAAAGCGTGCTCTTACGATTAAAGGGCACGCACAATGGAGGGCTTTTAGGTGAGTGAAACCTCGTATTCCACCGAAAACGAACGCATTCGTGCGCTTGAAGCCCGTGTTAATTCGCTAGAGCGTCAACTTAAGCGTCAAAAGATTGCACGTAAAAACGCTGAATCTTTCTTAGAAACTTATTCACAGGATGCCTATTTAGCCAATCAGGCATTACGCAAAGCACTAAAAGACTCTAAACAAAGGGAGCGAGAGCTTCTCTACCTCAATCGAACAGCATCCCAACTTACTCAAGCAACATCTGGAGAGAGTTACATATTTTCGGCGCTTGAATCTGCCGTAGAGTTCAGCGGTGCGTTTTGCGGCAAAGCCTTTACCTTAAAAGATGGCGAACTCATTATTGGCAACGATGACAGTGTTCTGGTTCAGGGGCAGGGCTGGATTACGTCCCCCTCGCTAGCGCAATTTATCAAGCAGGAAACACCACTAGATGTAAGAGAAAGCTATTCCCACTGGTGTGTTAGTGCAGTAATACAGCCTGAAACAGAAAAAGAGTCTCGCTTACTTCACTTTATGCATGAAATGTCGAAGGGGGAATATACGTGGTTAGTATTGTTGACCAAAGACGATAATCTAGAAGAAGAAACACTTTACGTATTAGATACCACGAAGCATTACCTCAACATTACCTCTCGATATCAAAATAAGAAAAGTGAACTAAATACCAGGCAACTAGAACTGAGTAACGTGAAAAAGGATCGGGACTTCCTTGAAGAAAGGTTAGTCAGTGCTGACAAAATGGCTATGTTAGGCCAGTTAGCCGCAGGTATCGCCCATGAAATTAATAATCCTATTGGTTATGTGCGAAGTAACACTGTCGTTGCAAAAGATATCTTTACCGATTATCAGCGTGCGCTTGAAGAAATAGGTAGCCTTTGTAAAGAAGCTGGTGGTGAAGTTGCAGCGCATTTCATGGCGCTAGAAAAGCGTTTTTCGCTTAAAGAAAGTGCAAATGAAATCGCGGAAATGTTTGATGAGTCTCATGAAGGTATTGAGCGTATTATCGAAATCGTGAAAGCGTTAAGAAGTTTCTCTTATCCAGGTTCGGGCAAGCATTCCGAAATTAGCGCTATCGAAGCCATGAACACAGCGATTAAGCTTACCAACAATTTGCATCGTTATCGCAATACAGTACGCTTTGAAGTACCAGAGGAAGACGCTTTCTTTAACGGCAACTCAGGGCAAATTCAGCAAGTGCTTGTAAATTTCTTAACTAATGCGATATATGCCACGCCTGAAGGGAAAAGCATAACCCTAAAAGTACGGAAGGAGGAAGGCAGTGTCTATCTTGTCGTTGAAGATGAAGGTACGGGCATGTCAAAAGAAACGCTTAGTAAAGTGTTCACTCCGTTTTTTACTACCAAACCGCCAGGTGAGGGCACTGGGCTGGGTATGTCAATTTCTATGACCATTGTCGAGGAGCATAATGGCAGGATTGATATTGTCAGTGCTGAGGGCAGAGGCACAAAAGTGTCTGTTGTATTGCCATTGGCCTAAAGTATAAAGTGCTTTCCTAACTCACTGATAAAATATAAAATTTCTCTAATTTTTTGCTCAAGCTAGACAGCGGCTGTTTATGTTCTAGTCTTATGAGAAAGCAAAGATTCTCTGCTTTAAGGACGAACGCTTTGCAAAATGGAGAAAGTATTCAATGAGAAATAACCAGCCTGTTACCCAAAAAGAGTATAAATTCCCCCCTCACCACCGCCTTATTTCATCAACCGACAAACGTGGTGTTATTCAACATTGTAATAGCGAGTTTGTGGAAGCAAGTGGCTTTACCCGCGAAGAATTAATAGGCAAAAACCATAACTTGATTCGACACCCCGATATGCCAGCGCCCGTGTTTAAGGAAATGTGGCGTACTTTAGAGTCTGGACAAAGCTGGCTGGGATTAGTTAAAAACAGAAGGAAGAATGGTGATCACTACTGGGTTTCGGCATTCGTGACTCCCGTTTATGAAGGTAAAACAATTGTGGGGTATGAATCTGTCCGAGTTCCTGCGTTAAATGATGAAATAAACAGAGCTACAAAGGTTTATGAAAGAATAAGAGAAGGCAAATCGCCGGTATCGCCAGCGGTTCGCCTCATACAAATGCTTTCGCATTTAGCACCATCATTAGTACTCAGTGCGCTAATGGTTTTGATATTGGCGTTTACACATGGCGCTGTTGCTGCTGGTATAGCGCTACTCGGCGCTATTATTTTAATGTTGGCTCAACAAACTAAAGCCAAAAAAGATTGGCACGGACTACTTGCGCTTAGTCCTGAAAGCTACGCAAATGAAACTGTGTCACAAACCTACTTTCCTGATCCACCTCATATAAGCCAGGCTAAACTCGCGCTAGGCTGTGAACTTGCGAGAAATCGCACGGCGTTAACCCGAATTAAAGATGCATCAACAGGTCTTGAGAACATAGCTAATACAACCCACCATCAGGCAGAAAGTACTAGCGCCGCCGTTGTACAGCAAAATCAAGCCACTCAGCAAATAGCGTCTGCCGTGACGCAAATGAGTCAGGCTATTCAAGAAGTGGCTGAGCGGGTTGAAGGAAATGCGAAAAGTGCTAAAACAGCCGCAGCTAACGTAGAAACAGGTAACCAAAAAGCTGAACAAGCCATGCAGGCAATTGTTGCTTTACGCGAGGCGGTAGAGTCAATTTCAACAACGGTAACTGAGCTCGCTCAGTCAACCAGCGATATAGGTGAAGCGGCCAACATTATATCCACCATTGCCGAGCAAACTAACCTGCTTGCGCTTAATGCTGCCATTGAAGCAGCTAGGGCAGGTGAGCAGGGAAGGGGGTTTGCGGTTGTTGCCGATGAAGTACGTACACTGGCTTCGAAAACCCGTGAATCAACCGACAAAATCCACAATATCATCAGTGAACTGGCTGAGCGTTCTGATCGCGCTGTGCGGGTATCTACAGAAGGGCTAGCTTCAGCAGAGCACGGCAGCATAATCGTGGAAGAAACACGTGGGGCATTATTTGAAATAAATAATGCGGTGAAAGGTATTGCTGATGCTACGGTAGAGATGTCTTCTGCTGTAGAAGAGCAAAGCACGGTGGCAGAGCATATTAACCAGCAGTTAGTGGAAGTGGCTGATGGCGCTTCTGAAACTCAGCGCTCCTCTGAGGCATCGCTAGCAGCGAGCCACGATTTACGCGCTACGGTAAATCAAGTTCACGAGCTGATTTTGCGTTTCAGTACAGACAAGCGGGTAGGAGAGTAGCCCTCTCCCCCCGTGTGGGCTTCGCCTAGTTCGTATTGAGTCCAGCATGTAGGCCGCGTTTATAGGCGGCGACGGCTGGGAACAGAGAAACTAAGTAGGTGCACCCTAGTATAAGTAAAATGATAATAACGCTGCTTTGCCCAAACAGCGGACTACTCAAAAACAATCCATAGGTGCTGCTTAACCAGGGTTTTAGCACGCTCATTAACCCGGCCACCAAACCTAAGCTTAGCAAAGCACTCAACATAGTAAGCAGCATAGCTTCAATTTGTATGAGTAGCAGTAAGGTAAATGGCCCTGCGCCTATAGTTCGTAACACGGCAATTTCTTGATAACGCTCACGCATAGTTGCAAGTAGCATAGTCGCAAGCCCAATTAGCGCGCATATAACGATAAGGCCAGATAACCCAAGCAATAGCGACTCTACATTTCCCATAATTTGCCAAAGCTCAGCGAGTGCCATTCCCGGTAGTATAGCCATAAGCGGCTCTTTCTTACTTTGGTTGATTTGGTACTGCAGCTGTAACGCTGTAACGCGATGCTTTAGCCCAAGCATCACAACTGATACTGACTCTGGGGCAAAGGCTTCGCTGTTGTATGTCTCATGTTCACCGGTATGCTCGTCGTGCTCGTGCTCGTCTGCGGTGGATTTATTACTCGATTTACGGCCTAACATTGAAGTGGGCGAATGCTTAGGCCCTGTGTGGGCTTCTTCAAGCCCCTGCAAGGTGACATACACCGCCTTATCTACCGGGGTGCCCGTTTTATCTAAAATTCCGGAAATAGTAAAAGGGTGGTCGTCGTGATTATTGAATGAGACACTGCCTAAACCGTGAGAAATAATAATTTTATCACCCACTTCATATCCCAATGATTCCGCTATATCAGCACCAACTACCGTAGATAGTGGCTGTGTAAATGTCGCTCCATCAGATAGCTGTAGTGACTGCATGTCACCGTATTTAAAGTGGTCAAAGAAGCTGTTGGTCGTACCTACCACCCTAAAACCTCGGTGAGTATCACCTAAAGAGAGTGGAATGAGCCACGACACCTGTTTGTTAGATTTAAGCGATGCAACACTCTTATATTCAATGCCCTTAGTGGGGGTTCCTATATTAAACACCGACGACAATAGTAGATTAAGCTGGCCGCTTGGAGCACCAACGATAAGGTCGACGCCGGACACTGTACGCGTAAAGCTGGTTTTCACTTGGCTGCGAATAATATCAACGCATAAAAGTAAACTAATGCTGATGGTAATGCTTAACAGCGTAAGTATTGCCGTTGTTTTCCTGCGCTTTAGACTTTCAATAGCAATGGTACTTAGCATTACGCACGCTCCTTTGCTTGTTCGATGCCACCGAATGAGGACATTGCGTGGTTCGTACTTGGGCTCAGATCACTGATACTGCAATGACGGTCAAAATAGCTCTCCATTGCTTTATCATGGCTAACGAAAATCATGGTGCTCTTACCTGCAACATCTTTTAACAACGACATAAAGCTATCTCGCGCATCACTATCTAACGCCGAAGTCGGTTCATCGACAATTAATAACTGTGGGTCATTAATAAGCGCTCGGGCTATTGCTACGCGCTGCTGCTGGCCAATACTTAAGGCATCGGCCTTCGCGTGTAGTACTTGTGAAGGAAGCTGTAGCTTGTCGAGTAAATGAAGAAGTTTATCATCTCCTGCCGTTTTACTTATTTTACTAGTTGCGAAGTACACTGCAGCGTTAATATTTTGTGCTACAGAAAGATACGGAATAAGATTGAACTGCTGAAAGACAACGCCAATATTGCGTGCTCTAAACTTATCTCGCTGACGGTTTGATAAGGAAGAGAATGGCTGCGATAACAAGGTTATGTCGCCTTGGGTGGGTGTCAAAGTACCGCATAGTAAATTAAGCAATGTACTCTTTCCGCTACCCGAAGGGCCTGATAGAAAAACATGTTCACCTTGTGGCACCTGCCATGCTTCTATATCTATGACGGGCGGGCTTTCTTTACTGTACGAAAACTGTAAATTATTTACTACAATTGCTAGGTTGCACTCTTCTATTAATGCGTTGTGCTTTTCAGACACTGCGTTGTGCTGGGAATGAGTGCTATTGTTTTTATTGATGGTATTCACGCTAAGCCCGACCTGTATATATGTCTTATGTTCACATTAGCAAAGGCGGTACTTTGTTTCTTACTTGTTTACCAACCTATTTCAGTCAGCAAGAAGCAAGTAACGGGAGGTAGTACCGCTTTAAAGTGATGTTATCAAATAACATCACTTTGCGAAGTTATGTTATCAGAACTTACGCATTTAAAGCGGCAGTTGCTCTTACTTATTGTTCATCATAACGACATAAAGGGCGAGTTGAGCTACGATTGTCAGCCGTTGGCCTGTAGCTTTACTACTTCTGCGCTTTCATCTTCTAATACGCTTTCTGCTGTAGCGCCTTTAAAGATTTTGCCGACTTTATCTTTGTTTTTCGCCAGCATAATTGTGAGTTCTTCAACTACGCTATCGTCTAGCTTTATGCCCATTGCGTGAATATAGTCAGCAAGGTTATCTGCTGCATCAAGCATCTTATCGTACTGATCCGCTTCTTTTTTGTCGGTAGTTACCAATTTTTCTACCCCTTTGTGCGTAACAACATACTGTGTGGTAATGGCCATGGTAGGTCCCCTGTTTATTAAAGACCCGAAAACTGTACAGTAAAATACTGTATAAATAAACAGTAAATAGAAAATATTCTTGTCATTATCGGTAACATTGCTGCTGATTATACTTTAGTGTAGTTTGGGAGCTTCATGTACGCTTGGATTCAAAGTCCTCGGAAACCGTAAATTAGTAATTTATTTCAGCGTCCTAAATACCTGGAACAGTAGAAATGTAGTGTTCATAAGCACACTCTCGAAAAAAGGAACTCTAAAGTTATGGTAGTGAGTGAAGCTGTTCAGCAAAATATTCAGGCTATCGACGCAATCGAAGCAGTCCCTTATATAATGCAAATATTAGCCAGTAGCTTAGATTTGCGTTTTATCTGTGTTGCGAGAGTCACCGAAGAAGCATGGACAATGTGTGCCGTATTAGATAATGCCGAATTTGGTCTAACGCCTGGCGATCATTTGGAAATTGAAACTACCTTTTGTAGAACCGTCAGAGCTAGCAAAAAACAGATAGTGATTAATCATGCATCTGCCGATAGTGAATATTGTGATAATCCCATTCCTATTATGTATGGCTTTGAAAGTTATTTCTCCTACCCCATATACGATGCAAATGGTAACTTTTTCGGAACGCTTTGCGGCCTAGACCCAGAGCCTAGGGAGTTACGCAACGAACTTGTTCACGGGCAAATTAGCGCTTTCGCTAAACTTATATCTAGTCAAATTTTATTAAAAGACCAGATGGAGCGTTCACAGGCACAGCTAACCGATGCAAGAAATATTGCTCGCCTTCAAGAGCAGTATATCGCTATTTTAGGCCACGATATTCGGACCCCTTTATCTTCCATTCAAATTGGTATCAGCTTTCTTGACGACATAATAAAAGACAGTCAAATAGCCAGCACTGTTCAAGTACCTGTATTTAAAGCTGTGTCGAGAATGAAAAATAGTGTGCAGAGGATGGCGCGTTTAATTGAAGATGCGATGGACTTTACTCATAGCCGAATGGGCGAAGGCTTACCTGTGAAAATGGCCGAAGCAACCAGTTTAACGCAACAATTGAATTACACGGCTGAAGAGCTAGCTACTAATTACCCTAATTGCACTATCAGAACGCATATTGATATCACCGAGCAGTTGGTCTGTGATGAAAAGCGGGTGTGTCAGCTTTTATCGAACTTGTTGAAAAACGCTCTGGTTCACGGCGACCAGGCGTATCCGGTATATGTGAAAGTCATCACCAACCGAAGCGATTTCATTCTCAGTGTGCGAAATAGCGGTACACCAATATCTGATGAGTCTAAGGCGCGTCTTTTTCAGCCTTTCTGGCGTAAAGAAAGCAGTGTAAAAAACGACGGGTTAGGGTTGGGGTTATTTATCGCATCAGAAATTGCAAGAGCGCACCAAGGTTCACTGAGCGTGACTTCTGATTTTAACGGCACAGAATTTACCTTTTGCTTTCCTTTAATCCGTGTTTCTTCTATTCCACATGAAAGCGTTTCGCATTAACCGCGAAACGTTATTGGTACAAACTACTTAAATAATGACAAGCGCAAAATGATTGCAAAAGTTGATTAATGCTTGTGCAACGATGTTTGTGTGCGTATAATGCGCGCCCTTACAGCCATCCCAATTCGTTCCTTGTCTCCATACAGTCGGCTGTACTGTCGAGGCTACAACCGTAAGGAGCTATAATGCGTCATTACGAAATCGTATTTATGGTTCACCCTGATCAGAGTGAACAAGTACCTGGTATGATCGAGCGTTATACTACTATCCTAAAGCAAGACGGTGGTCAGATTCATCGTTTAGAAGATTGGGGCCGTCGTCAACTGGCTTACCCAATTGAAAAGCTGCACAAAGCCCACTACGTACTAATCAATGCTGAAGCGTCTGCAGAAGCTGTTGATGAGCTGGAAAATGCTTTCCGTTTCAACGACGTGATCCTACGTAACATGGTTATGCGCACTAAGACTGCTGTGACTGAGCCTTCTCCAATGATGAAAGAAGAGCCTCGTCGTGAGCGTCGTGACGATTCTGCACCTCGCCAAGAGCGCGCGGAAAAGAAAACTGAAACCACTGAAGACAACGCTTAAGGAGATCACCCATGGCTCGTTTTTTCAGACGTCGTAAGTTCTGCCGTTTCACTGCAGAAGGTGTGACTGAGATTGATTACAAAGATATCGCTACTCTTAAGAACTACATCACTGAGAGCGGTAAAATTGTCCCTAGCCGTATTACTGGTACAAGCGCAAAATATCAGCGTCAGCTGTCTTCTGCGATCAAGCGCGCACGTTTTCTTGCGTTGCTTCCGTACACTGATTCACACAAGTAATTTGGCGAATATAAGGGTTAGCTAAGATGAATATCATCCTACTAGATAAAATCGCCAACCTTGGCGGCCTGGGCGACCAAGTGACTGTTAAGTCTGGTTACGCTCGTAACTTCCTTTTCCCACAGGGTAAAGCGGTTCCTGCAACTAAAGACAACGTTGAAAAGTTCGAAGCACGTCGTGCTGAGCTTGAAGCGAAAATTGCTGAGCAACTAGCTGCTGCTAACGCACGCGCTGAAAAAGTTGCTGAGCTTGCTGAAGTTACAATCGCAGCTCCTGCTGGTGACGAAGGTAAACTATTTGGCTCTGTTGGTACTCGTGACATCGCTGATGCAATCACTGCAGCTGGCGTTGAAGTACAAAAAGCAGAAGTTAAACTACCTACTGGTACTCTTCGTGAGACTGGTGAGTATGACATCGACTTACAACTTCACTCTGACGTTATCACTTCTATCAAAGTGATCATCATTGCTGAAGCGTAATCGCTGACGTATTTGAAGAAAGCCGCTCTAAGAGCGGCTTTTTTTTGGCTTCAAATTTTCTATCAATCATTAAAAATTAACGACACCACAACTTAACAGTCGTTTTTACATTAACTTTCGCTCTTTGGTTAATTTAGCGTTTAGCCGATTGCACCTTTTTAAAGCTTAGATGCGCTCACTCTCCCTCCAACCCGCTATGAATAACTAAAAGTGGGTATTACAGACAACGGTAAGTGTCGGCAAATAGCCTATTTTTTAGGTCCACTCATCTGCGATAAATAACGTTTTTTAAATGGTTTTTAAATAAAATGTTAATAATCGCCAAAAATCTTACTGTCATGGCTTTAAACTTTTTCTGTCATTCCCGCGACCTATAGTAAATCAAACAATAAAAAGCATAAGTGCCATCTTATGGACATCACTAAGCAAGCAATAAAAAACGCGACCGGGGTAGGTATAGGAATAACGCTACTTGTATTTTTAGGTTTATATAGCCTGTTAAATTTACCGGTACAGCTGTTTCCAGACATTGAAAGGCCTAATATTAACATCCAGACCTCTTGGCGCGCTGCGTCGCCTCAAGAGATTGAGTCGGAGATCATTGAACCTCAAGAGGAAGTGCTGCAGGGGATCCCTGGCCTTGAGTCGATGAATGCATGGGCAAACCAAGGCAACGCGTGGATTAACCTAGAGTTTGGTTTAGCGACGGACATGCAGAAGACACTCATTGAAGTGATTAGCCGTATGAACCGCGTGCCGCCACTACCTCGCGATGCCTTGTCTCCTAATATTATGCTTGCTGGAAGTGGGGGAGACGCGCCTGCTTTGACCTACTTCTTCCTTCAGCGCCTTCCAGGCAATCCAAACGAAATTAATACCTATGTGACCTTTTTTACCGATGTTATTAAACCTCAGCTTGAATCTATCCCGGGCGTTGCCAGAGCGCGTATGGAAAGCGGTGTTGGCGGCGTGGAAGAGTTTCAAATAGTTTTCGACCCGTTTAAGGCGGCCCAGTTAGGCATTGATCTGACGGCAGTCGCTAACGAGTTGGGTCGTGCGAATGATATTTCAGGTGGCTTTGTCGATGTGGGCAGAAGACGTTACACACTTCGCTTTGAAGGTCGTTACGAGCCTACGCAAATGGGGGAAATGATCCTTGAATGGCGAGACGGCAGCCCTATCACTTTAAATGACATTGCCGAGATTAAAATCACCCGCGCTGACGGTGCAAACTACAGTGTGCAAAACGGCAATCCGGCTATATCTATTCGCGTAGACAGACAAAACAACGCCAATGTTCTAGCTACCTTAGAAGCCGTAAAAGCAAAAGTAGCGCAAATAAACGAACAGGACTTGGCCCCTGAACAGTTAGTAATGGCGCAAAGCTTCGATGCCTCAGTGTTTATCTATAGAGCGGTGCAGCTAGTTACCAGTAATTTGTTTATAGGCGTACTGCTTGCTATTGCCGTGCTTTGGCTCTTTATGCGCCAGCTGCGGGCAACGCTCATTGTGGCATTGGCCATTCCTATCTCACTACTTAGCACTTTTGTGGTGCTTCAGATTACCGGTCGCTCGCTCAATATCATCTCGTTAGCAGGACTCGCTTTTGCGGTAGGTATGGTGCTAGATGCCGCTATTGTCGTGCTGGAAAATATAGTAAGAACCCGCAAGAGCGCCGAAGTCGAAAATAAAGACTCAAATTCACAAACGCTCATGGAGGATTGTGCCCATCGGGGAACGAAAGAAGTTTTTGGTGCTCTCATGGCGTCAACTGCTACCACCGTTGCTATTTTTATTCCCGTCATGTTCTTGGAAGATGTTGAAGGGCAATTGTTTGCTGATCTTGCACTTACCATCGCCATTGCAGTGTGTATGTCGCTAGTGGTTGCGGTAACGGTATTGCCTGTTGTTGCCGCTAGATACCTTAATGGCAACATGCCAGCTGATAGCCTACGAGAGGTATGGACTAAGATAACCCGAGCTATTATGTCGCTATCAAGCACGCCGCTTCGCCGCCTTGTATTAGTCATAACGCTTATGGGCGTGCCTATTACAGGCAGTGTTTTGCTTATGCCTTCTATGGATTATTTACCGCCCGTAAAACGCGATGCCGTTGACGCCTTCTTAAGTTTACCTGCTGGTGCCAGTGAAAACTTTATTAGCGAAGAAGTGATGCCAATTATCAAAGAGCGATTGCAGCCCTACATGGACGGAGAAAAGCAGCCTGCGCTCAAGAACTACTACATTATTACATGGCCAAATGGCGGAAATTTGGGCGTTCGCGCTAAAGACCAGTCTAAGGTCAAAGAGTTAGAAGCCATTGTTCGCGATGAAATTTTAAAGGATTTGCCGGATACACAAACGTTTTCACAACAAGGCAATTTGTTTGGTGGCTTTGGAAACGGTCGGTCTATCGACATTCATCTTCAAGGCACCGATCAGACCATGCTCGGCATTGCTGCGCAGGCAGGTTTAGATAAATTGAGAGAAGTTTTCCCTAACGCTAATGCGCGTTCGAATCCTCCACTAGAGCAAGCTGAACCAGAGCTTCGCTTCTACCCTAATGACAGCCGAATGATGGAAGTCGGGTTAAATCGCGGCAGTATGGGGAACCTAGTACGTGCCATGGGTGATGGTATGTATGTGGGGGAGTACTTCGATGGTACCAAACGCATGAATATTATCTTCCGCTCAGCACCCTGGTTTACACCTGAAGACTTGAACAGTACGCCAGTCATGACGCCATCAGGCGAGGTGGTGCAATTAGGCGAACTGGTAGGTATTGAAAGAGCGGTAGGACCAAGCCGTATTCAGCGTATAGATGGTCGCAGAACCCTTACGCTAAACGTTAATCCGCCAGAGGGCATGAGTTTAGAAGAAGCCATGAAAGTGATTACCTCTGAGGTTGAGCCTGCCATTATGGCTATGATGCCTGCCGATGGCGCTATTAATTACGGCGGCAGCGCGGATAGCTTAAAAGGGGCTATTGCCTCGATGGCTGATAACTTTCTTTTCGCCATGGTGTTACTACTGCTGTTAATGGCCGGGTTGTTTAAATCGTTGAAAGACAGCGTGCTGGTAGTACTTTCTATTCCGTTAGCCACGGTGGGCGGAATTATCGCTATTCGTATCATGAACATCTTTACCTTCCAGCCCATGGACCTGTTAACCATGATTGGCTTTATAATTTTGCTCGGGCTTGTAGTAAACAATGCCATTTTACTTGTGCATCAGACTCGTCTAGGCGAGCAAGAAGGACTGACCCGTGATGACGCGGTAGAGCAAGCCATCAAACTTCGTTTACGGCCTATTTTTATGAGCACCTTGACTTCCATCTTTGGCATGCTGCCCCTGCTGTTGCTACCCGGTGCAGGCAGCATTATTTATCGAGGTCTTGCGGCTGTAATTGTGGGAGGAATGACGGTAAGTACCATATTTACCTTGCTATTACTGCCTACCTTATTGCGTATGACGGCTTCAAAGTCACCTGCAAATATACTCAAACCCTTGGCCGAGCGTATGCAGAGCACTGGCGCATCGCCGACTACCTCATCCACCGTAAAACAAAACAAATATAACGACCATGTGTAAGGAAAAGATAACCATGAAAGCAATGACTTCTACTCTCGTCCTTAGTGTGTTTGCCTCTAGTTTTCTTGCTTTTGGTTTGTTTACCTTATTGGCAAGCAGTGTTTCGTTGAGCGCGCAAGCACAGGATAACAATCAACCACCACCTGTGCTGGTTCAAATAGATGAAGCCAGAGAGCAAGCGATTTCACAACTAACCTGGGTTCCTGGAACGGTACTAAGCGTTATCGATGCAAACCTCGCCTCTGAGGTAGACGGTCGCATCACTTGGATGGCAGAGGTAGGTGATGTGGTAAAAGCAGGGGAGCCTTTAGTTAATGTAGACGATACTCGCTTAACCATTACCCGCAATCAAAATGCTTCGAATATTGCCAGATGGCAATCGCAGGTTGAGCTGTTTACCAGACGTCTCGCGAGGTACAAAAACCTTCAGGCCAGTCAAAACACGTCCAGAGGTGAGTTAGAGGAAGTAGAAGCTGATTTAGAGAATGCTAAACAGGATTTAGCACAAGCAAAATTGGACTTAGAATTTACCGAATATCAGATAGCACAAAGCAGTATTCGTGCTCCTTTTACGGCCTTGGTGGTTGAAAGGTTGCAGTCGCCGGGTGAATACACAGGTGTAGGGCAAACCCTGCTTCGCGTGGTAAACCCTGATAGTGTTGAAGTTCAGGTGCGCGCCCCCCTTAGCGTATTACCCTATATTGTTAACGGCATGAGCGTAACCGTTCACAATAACGTGAACCAAGTAGAAGAATCTATTCGTGCCATTGTACCGGTAGGCAACAGTGCATCGCGTATGATGGAGCTAAGAATTGCCATCAACCCAGGCGATTTCCCAATAGGCAGTGCAGTGCGCGTGGCGCTGCCTAGCAGCGATACTCATGATGGTGTCACCATACCCCGCGATGCACTAGTACTACGAAAATCAGGCACCTTTATCTATCAGCTAAACGAAAATAACGAAGCTGAACAAGTGAAGGTGACAACCGGCGTGGGCATGGGCGATAGAATTGAAGTGTTTGGTGATGTGGACCCGAAGCGTTCGCTTGTTGTAAGGGGTGCAGAACGTTTACGTGCGGGCCAGAAAGTGCGCCACGACGATGAGCGGAAGTCTTTGACGGCGAAAAATTGAGGAAGTGTAACAATTGTAAAAGTGCTATCCATTTAGACAAAACTTAATGAGAATGTTTCTTATTTGTAATTGTTGATTGTCAAATGGAGTCACCCTTGAAAAAGTTAGTCTTAGCTGGTGCAGTGTGCACACTATCCAGCCCAGTAGTATTCGCGCAATCCTTAGAAAACCAAAACGAAGAAGCCAAGTCTATAGAGCGAGTTGCTGTGGTAGGCGCAGCAACTAACTTAAGCATTACTGCTGAAGATATTGACCAGTTTCAGGCAAATGACTTAGCGGATATTTTCCGAGAGTCGCCGTCGGTCAGTGTTGGCGGTTCAGTGGGTGTAGCACAAAAAATCTTTATTCGCGGGCTAGAAGACGCGTACTTGAATGTAACCGTAGATGGCGCACAGCAAACCTCGACGCTATTTCACCACATTGGTCGCGTTACTTTAGACCCTGATCTTTTAAAGCAAATTGATGTGCAGGCTGGTGCCGGCGAAGCGACAAGCGGCCCAGGTGCTATAGGCGGTTCAATTCGCTTTAAGACCAAAGATGCACAGGATTTATTAAAAGACGACGAACAATTTGGCGGTCGAGTAAAGGCGAGTTATTTCTCAAACGATGGTACCCGATATAGCGGCAGCCTTTATGGGAAGTTAAGTGATTCCTGGGGCTTACTGGGTTACTACAGTACGGTAGATAGAGATAACTTTGAAGATGGTGACGGCAATGAAGTACTAGGTACTGCCGCAGATCAAGATCTCATGTTCCTTAAGGCCAGTGGTTACATTGCGGATAATCAATACCTTTCATTAAGTGCAGAGCAGCGCGATGAAGAAGGTGAGTTTTCGGCAAGACCTAACTGGGTAGTACTTGAAGGTGCTCCGCTTTACCCTAGTGAAGCAGAGCGTGATACTTATGTTGCGAACTACCGTTTTGACCACAGTGCGATGGTGTTTTTAGAAGCTACAGCATATCAAACTTCATCGTCATTCCGTGGCGGACGTTTTGACTGGCTGTCTGAGATTGACACCTATGGGTTTGATATTAGAAATACGAGCGACGTTACCAATCATGTATTTACCTATGGTATCGATTATCGCAAAGATGAAGTTGAGAGTGGCCCTGGAACAGGCCCTGTTCAAAATGCAGAAGAAGGTAGTGTCTTAGGTATCTATGCACAGGCTCATAGCAATATTACGCCAGAGTTGTTGCTAAGTTACGGTGTTCGCTACGATAACTTCGACTTCCAGCAGCAAATTTTAATTGATGACTATTACGGCACACCAGTTACCGATGAGCCATCTGGACTAGACGACAATGAACTTAGTTTTAACGTCGGTCTTGAGTATCAACTTACCGAAGCTTGGACCCTTGGCCTTGGCTACGCAGAAGCGGCTCGTGGCAAACAAATTGGTGATGGTTTCACGCTAGATGAGTACTTATACGATGGGGAAGACATTCCTGTTGTTGGTAGCGAGGTTGTGCCTGAAACAGTCACCAATATCGAAGCGTCAATCGAATACAGTGCTAATAATCTAAATGCGCGCCTTAGCGCTTATGAATCTACCATTGATGATGTGCTATTTAGCGGTTATCAAGGTAACTCGGTATTTAATAATATCGGCGACCTAGAGTCATCTGGCGTAGAGTTTAACCTTGCGTACCGCTGGGATTCTGTTGACCTGTACTTTGGGTTTTCAAGCGTAGACGTTGAGTTGATGCCTCGTGAAGATCTATACAGCGTGCCTTATAACAGCATCGATATTAACGGGTACGAGTTTGTTGGCTTAGGTAATAGCCGCGGCGATACCTGGGTACTCGGTGCAGATTACACGGTTACTGCTGACATCAGCATTGGCTTTAACATTACTATGGTTGATGATATCAATATAGATACCCTTCATCAGGCCTTAGAAAATGGCTGGACTGATTCGCTTTATTCACTTAACAAAGCAGACTACACCCTAGTGGATATTTATGGCGAATGGGAAGTAACAAATGATCTTAGCGTCAACCTTGCTGTTACTAACCTGTTTGATGAAGCCTATATCGACCATTCAAGTGTGGGTGATTACAGCGAAGTATTCCCGAGCGTTGTTGGCCCTCAAGAAGCTGGGCGTGATATTCGTTTGTCACTGACTTACGATTTCTAAGTAACGCCTTTAGATGAACTTTTCCACGTTTAAAAGGTGGGTCTTTTGGGCCCACCTATTTGCTGGCTTATTGGCCAGCATTGTCGTTTTTATCATGGCTTTTACTGGGGTATTGCTAACTTACGAGCGCCAGTTTAAAGAGCTCAGTGAAATGGCTTATGCGCAAACCATTGATATTGAAAAGTCGGTGATCTCGACTGACCAAGTTGTATCAATACTTCGCGAAAAGCACCCTGACGAAGCGCATATTTTCGTTCGATGGCTAAATAGCGAAGGAGCGGCCATTCCTGCGTGGGCGGGCGAGCATAGCTATCTTATTCACCCCTATACCGGAGACATATTAAGAGAGGGTGAAGGGGTTGTTGAAGAAGTATTTCATGTCATCACTGACCTCCATCGATACCTCTTAATGGAAGGCGATTACCAATTAATTGGCAAAACCATAACGGCTTATAGCAATCTTATTTTTATTTTTTTGCTGTTATCGGGTGTCATCATTTGGTTGCCGAAACACATATCGAAAAAGTCCTTAAAGCAGCAAATGTGGCTGCGACAAAAATACGCAAACAAACAACATCGACGCCGACATTGGCATTTTGTTTTTGGTATGTGGTCACTGCCTTTTTTACTTGTGATTGGAACGACGGCTACGCTGTTTTATTTTGAATGGGCTAACAAGGCACTGTATGGCATGTATGGTGAACAAGTACCTGCACGCGAAAAGAAGGCAATGCCCGAAACGCTAGACGCCGACGTTGTCAGTTACCACATGTTATTTAATAAAGCGCAGCAACACGCCAATGAGCATGGCTATCAGGATTGGTACTCCATGTGGATGGAAATTGGTAAAAGTGAGGGCGTTGCACGATTTTATATTGATAAGAGTATCGGTCACCGCCAAGAGCTAGCATATTCTCTGTATTTCGACACAGGTACTGGTAAAGTCGCTAAAGTTCTACACAAAACAGATTGGCCAAAAGGAAGCCAGGCTTGGGGCACTTCTCGGTTTCTACATACCGGAGAATACTTTGGCTTTGTAGGCCAGACTATAGCAGGATTGGTTAGCCTGCTTTGCTGTATCTTAGTTTATACCGGCACACTACTTGGTGTGAAAAGGCTTCTCAACTTGCGAAAGCAGCATCAGAAAACTTAGGCAGGGTGATGGTTACCGTCAGCCCTGTCTGCTTGGTTGCGCTTGCATCTTTATTTAGATAAGCGTTATTGAGCTGCTTATCGCCTTTACTTGCGCGATTGCATGCTGATATGTCGCCGCCGACCGCGGCAATTTGGCGTTTCGCCAGTGCAAGCCCAAGGCCAAACCCAGAGCGCTTTGCAGCATGAACATAGTTTTTCGTTGCACGCGCCTTGTCTACCCTGAAAAAAGGTTCAAATATGGCGTCAAGCATTGATTCAGGGACGCCGGTGCCCTCGTCTGTAACAGTGATAACGTAGTTATTGTTATCGCTGACCAAGGTCACGCTTACTTTGCTTTGCTGCGGGGTATGGCGCAAAGCATTGCGGACAATATTCTCTAATGCCTGCCCCAAAGCAAGCTGACTGCTTTTTTCTATACTCGCACATTCCGGCGTGCTTACGCATAATGTTCTATCAGGGTATTCAAAGCGGGCATCTTCACAAATAACGTTGATAAGCTCTACAAGATCAAAATCATCGCTGTTTAATTGAGGTGACTCTGTATTTAGCCAGGCAAAGGTTAGGGTATCTTCAACAAGCTCTCTCATTGTGCTTGCTTCATAGCGCAGGCGGGAAAGGGCTTGTTCACGGTTAATGTCTTGTTCTACAAAGTCTATCGCCATATCAATGCGAGCAAGCGGCGTGCGAAGCTCGTGAGAAAGGTCTGCAAGCAAACTTCTTTGGTTATAAATGAGACTGCTCGTTCTTTGTGCCATTTTATCGAAGGTTTGAGCAAGTGTAGTAAGTTCATCATTTCGCTCGGGCATCGTAGCCATTGCACGGGCTTCTAAGTTACCGTTAGCAAAATCTTTTGTTGCCCTTTCTAACTGCTTAAGTGGTGTCATAACATGTCGATAAAGCATAAAGCTCAATAGACTTAGTATGACTAAAGGTAATGCAATTTGTAATGATAGACGGGTGGCGAGTAATAATGAGCCTGGGCGCATCCGCTGTGGAAGCTGAATCAAAAAGTGCGTGTTGTTGTCTACAAAAGGCACTTCCATTACGGGGTTTTCAGAGAAATACAAATGTATTTTCCATTCAGGGCTTCGCCCAATTTGAAACCTATCAGCAAACTCATCTAACATCTTGGTATCTGCGAATGTTGTCATTTCAGAGTTAAGCACAGCAAGCCAGGTGTTCTCTTTCGCTCTTATCTCTTTTAAGAAAACGGCTAACCCTTCTTCTCCCTTTTCCAGATAGATTTTTTCGGCTTCCTTCCCATAGGCGTAAAGGGTTTCTTGATGAACCTTATCTAGAAAGCTCATGCTAGTTTCGGTGTGATTAGTAAGCCAAGCAATGGCCCAAAATAGCAAAACAGTACCAACCGCGATGAATGCACATAGCCGCCAAAGCAATTTATTTTTCACGAAAAGCGGTATCCTTGTCCATGAACCGTGGCAAGGCGCTCAGGGGGCATACCCGTTTCAACTAACTTTTTGCGTACTCTAGAAAGGTGCATATCTAGGCTTCGGTCATATCGAGAAAAGGGTTTATTGAGCACACTGTGGTAAAGAAATGCTTTACTCAAGGTTTCGCCCTTGTTTTCTACGAGCATCCAAAGAAGCTTGAATTGTATAGGTGTAAATTCGAGTAACTTAGCGTGGTATTTAGTCACCTGTTGAATGCGATTTAGATAAAGCACATCCACCAATATTTCTGACTTTTGCGTACCTGAACTATTCATCGCTTTGCTACGCCGTAGTATAGCGTCGATGCGAAGCATCATTTCTGTAAAATTGAAGGGCTTAGGTAAGTAGTCATCTGCGCCTTTGCGGTAGCCTTCAATTCGCTCTTGCTCGGCACCAGATGCTGTAATCATCATTACAGGGGTTTGTTTAATTTGCCTAAGTTGATGCAACAATGAGAGACCATTTAACGATGGAAGGCGTATGTCGAGCAATACAAGGTCAAAGTTTTCCTCAAGCGCAGCGTGCAATCCGGCATGACCATCGTTTTCATGGCGAGTGTCAAACCCTCGAGCCTGCAGTAGTTGAGTTATTTGTTCACTTAACGTCGCGTCATCTTCAATAATGAGTATTCGTGTTTTACACATAACGGCTTAAGAAATAAATTTTAGTTTATATTATTAATAATAATTATCATTTGCAACTTCTCTATTTATGACGATAGTACGCGCTTTGTGCGTTATTCGACTGATGAAAATGAAAAAGCAACTAGTCCCCGCTATGTTTGGGGGTAATTTTAAATGAAGGTGAGAAGGTGTCTTTTTAACCGTTGTCTATCATTCGGGTCTTATCACTAACAAACTTGCCATTGTGGTTATTCTTTAGTCAAATAAGAACTAATGTTATTTTCAAGGATTGAAGGTGTCTGAACTAAGAAGTAGTGCTTTTATTGCTTTATCTATTGTTCTTTGCGGTTATATAGGGGTTTGGGCATACTTGATAAATGAGCGGCCTGCTCAACTCTCAGCGCCTTATAAAAGCTGCATTGACAGTTGCAGGGCGAATATGGAGTACCTGCTTTCTGATTCCGAGAGTTATCAATACGCTTCAATGCATAACGCACTCAATCAAATTTTCAAGCCGTACGCTGAAGAAGAGGTGGGTTATTACATTTCCTGTAACTCAAAACGGTGTGCACTTTGGGTTTATGTAAATACGCCATCAAAATTGCCTCCCATACTTCGCCGCCTAGAAAATGAAGTTTCTCCGTTTTTTTACACTGAATCACCTCTTTTTCAAGAGGGAGACGGCAAAGCTATCTACTCAAATTATTCTATTTATCCGCAACTTTACCAGCAATCTTTTGGCATTTTCCACGCCACTCATCATCAAGCGGTTCCAGCTTAGCTAGCTTTTGAGCAAGTGCTTTGTCGGCTTTCGTATGGGCACATTGCATTAAGGTGTGGACATTAACGGTATCGTCCTCACGGTGCAGCAGTGTTACTTCGTCGCCAACGTTAATGGTGCCGGTTTTAATAACTCGGTAGTACCAGCCAGTAATGCCTCGTTCTCCAACAAATCTATCTAAGTTGGGGATGCCAAAGCGGTGAGATATTTTATTGCAAGGGGCACGCGGTGCACTTACTTGCAGCTCTACATCGCCGAACTTCCAGATATCTCCAATATAAACAGTGGCATCGTCCATGCCTTCTACACTGATGTTTTCGCCAATACTGCCTAGCGAGAATTCGCCTTCAGGAAAGTGTTTTCTTAATGTCAGGTAGTTGGTCGGATTGAACTGATGCAGCACTTTTTCCGGTCCACCGTGAAGGCGTTTGTTGGCCTGCTCGTCTTCATCGGTTCTGTCTGTATGTACCGTTAACTTTTCGACGGAGGTTTTAACAATGCTACTTGGTGCCCCACGAGGCCCAAGTGGCTGAGGTCTTCCAGCAAACAAAGCGTTAACAGTAAAGGTGGCAGACATGGCAACTCCAAAAAATATTTTTGTGTATTTAAACCTTTCTACTATAGGGTACGACTAACCTTATAACACTAACAAGTGCTAATGCTAATCAGCATCACAAATAACAAAGAGAAAAGAATGGAACACACACAACAACGTGTTGTACACGCCAATGTGGTGTTTGGTAACAAAGGCGAACACGAGCTTATATGTAAGGCGAACACGAGCTTATATGTAAGGCGAAAGAGGGCGACAAACAAGCGTTTAGAGCTCTTTACGACGAATATGTTGGCCGAGTCTACGCACTGTGTTATCGGCTTACTGGTGAAAAAGGAATGGCAGAAGATGCGTCTCAGGAAGTCTTTATTCAGCTGTGGAAAAAGCTTGATAATTTCGACGGGCAAAGCCAGTTTTCTACGTGGCTACATAGCGTAACGGCAAACATTACCATCTCTTACATGCGCAAACAGAAAGGCTGGGTGCAGCGCATGTTTAACTTGGAAAATAGCGGCATTAGTGAAATGCCGGCTCAAGAGAATAGTACCGATGTGGATTTAGAAGCATTGATTATTCGCCTACCAGAGCGTGCCAGAATGGTTTTTGTACTCCATGCACTTGAAGGATACCGCCACGAAGATATTGCCAACATGTTGAACATGGCTGTGGGCTCAAGCAAAGCGCAATTTTTTCGTGCTAAGCAATTATTGAAAGATTTTATGGGAGTCGATGATGAGTGATTTTGATGACAAGCTTGCTCAGCATGTGTCTGGGTTAGCGAAAGAGAAATATCCAGAACGGGATCTATGGCGTGGAATTGAGCTAGGCATAGCGTCTCAACAGGGCGATGCTTCAAATGAAGAGACCTCGCCTTCTAGGGTAACTTCAAGTCAATGGATGGCTATAGCTGCCAGTGTTTGCTTGGTCACTGTCTTGTGGTTTGCTGCTCCCTTTGCTTTCAAAAGCGATGAAAGTCGAAGCAGTGGATACGCGTTGATTGATGCAATGAGCAGCCAACAGCAAAAGCAGGTTAACAGCCTGCTAGCAAGTTATGAAAGTACTCCTGCGCTAACCCAAGACTGGCAGGAACAGCTGAAAGAATTAGATGATGCCGCAGATGTTATTAAGGCGGCGTTAAAAGACGATCCAGACAACTCAGCATTGATAAAAATGCTGCATCACGTATATCAACAGCAAATTGCCTTAATTGAGCGAGTGCACGCGCCAAAGTGGCAGCAAATTTAATAAGGGCTTCAAATGAATACAAATATGAAAAACACAATATCGGATAAGTTAACGCACACGTTCAGCTCATCTAACGGGGTTAAAGCTTTACTAACTACAGCATTATTAAGCATCGCTACTGCCGCATTCGCGGGCGAAAAAGTTGATAAAACCATCGATACCTCATCCTCTCCTAAAATTGATATTGAACATATTGATGGAAAGGCTGATATCCGTGTCTGGGATAAAGCTCAGGTTCGGGTAACAGGAGAGCTCGGCGACCAGACCGAAGAATTTATTTTCGAAAAGCGCGGCGATGTTGTTGTTATTCACGTAGAGGTGGAGCACCACTCAAAGAGTTGGTATCAGAAGAGTCGAGATGGTGATGATCTAACTATTTACGTGCCATCGGCAAGCGATCTTCATTACACCGCAGTCAACGCAGACGTTAAAGCTGAAGGAATAACAAAAGCGGTAGATGTAGAGGTCGTTAACGGCAATGTGACATTAGAAAACATTGGTGAGCGCGTAGAGGTTGAATCTGTGAATGGCGATATTCTATTAAAGAACGTTAAAGGCCGGTTAGAAGCTGGCACGGTTAACGGCGATTTAGAAGCTACTCACGAAGGCACTACGCCTGTGAGTTTTACAGCAGTAAATGGAAAGCTTGATATCGCATCGAGCAGCCCTGATGTATCCGTTGAGACAGTGAATGGACGTATTGAGCTATCGTTGCAAAATATTGATAGCCTGCAGATAAATACCGTTAACGGTCGTACTTTTGCTAAATTGGGGCTGAATGCGAATGGCAGTATTAAAGCTAATTCGGTTGGTGGTGCGATGGAATTTATTTTTCAAGATGAAGTATCAGCCCAGTTTGATATAGAGACACATGCAGGTGGAAATATTGTGAATAATATTAGCGGCGAAAAAGCACAAAAGCCAAAGTATGGGCCTGGAAGCTGGTTGCGCTTTATACACAATGGTGGTGCTGCGAGCGTCGATATTTCAACGGTACACGGGCGTATAGAAATAGATCGAAAATGAATAAGCTATAGTAAGCTTGATAGGGACTTTAGCTTGAAAAAAGCAATTTAGACCACATTTATTAATTAGCGTATGTGGTGGTGATAGAAAAGCTGCGTATAAACGCAGCTTTTTTTGTTTAGTCGCTAAATGTTGATATTTCGACGCTTAGTTAGAACTATAGGGAAAGTTTAAAACTCTATACTCAAGTGGCTTCAAGTGAACTTTTTATATAGCTTTTACGTTAAACTACCTGATTTTAATAAATTTTATGTACGGAGAGTAAATTGAGTATTGTTGGACACGTCAAAAGGTTTTGGCGATTTCATAGCCTAATTATCGGTGCGTTTGGGATATGTGCGCTAACCTTAGGTTGTGCTGTTCAAGAGCCCGCTTATTACGAAGGAACCTGGGTTGTTACTAAAGCTTACAACGTAGGCATTACCGCTCACTCAACTGCTGAATCAGAGCAGTTTCTTGGGCGTTCTGTAACCTACGAGAAAGAGAAGGCGAAACTTGATCAAGCCTTTTGCGAGTCGCCTATTTATACATCCAAAGAGTTGAGTGGAAGTGACTTTCTCGCTACTTTTGGCGCATCGCCCTCGTCACTAGACTTCAGTGATGACAACATCACCCAAGTGAGTTTGGCTTGTTCAGATAACAACGCAACCATGGGGTCGACACTAGTTTTTCAAGAAAATATCAACACTTACACCTTGATAGATGGCACCTTTTTGAAGCTAGAAAAAACACTTTAGCTTAAGCGGCCTTTTTAGGCTCTCGTGATAAAAGACCTGCTTCCTTTGTTGAGAGATGTGCGTTAAAAGCGCATAATATCCAACTGACTTTTGTGCATTGGAATAGGCTTTACTTGTGGCGTCTGCGTCTAACAACGATAAAAATGTTGATAAATTGAAGGTTCCCCCTCATAGCATTGAGGCCGAGCAGTCTGTTTTAGGCAGCATGCTTATCGACCCCGAAAGCTGGGATAAGGTCGCGGAACTTGTTACCGATAACGACTTTTACAATCGTTCACACCAAATAATCTTTCGTGCTATCACGCGATTGCTTAATAGCAGTCAGCCGATAGATCTTATTACCGTATCAGAAGAGCTTGAAAAGCACGATGAACTAGAAGATGCAGGTGGTTTTGCTTATCTCGGCGAGCTAGCGAAAAATACCCCAAGTTCTGCAAACGTAGTCTCTTATGCGCAAATTATTAGCGAGCGTGCTATTACCCGTGAACTTATCGGTGTTGCACACGAAATTGCTGAAGTAGGCTATAACCCTGAAGGCCGTGACAGCGCAGATATTCTCGACCTTGCTGAAAGTAAAGTCTTTGAAATAGCAGAGCGAAGAACCGGCGAAAACGAAGGCCCTCGCGATGTCGAGTCTATCCTAGGTAAGACCATCGACCGTCTAGAAGAGCTGGTAAAAACCAATAAAGAAGTAACGGGTGTTACAACGGGCTTTACCGACCTAGATAAAATGACCAGTGGTATGCAGCCGTCGGACCTTATCATTGTGGCAGCGCGTCCATCAATGGGTAAAACCACCTTTGCCATGAACTTGATTGAAAACGCCATGATGGCAGAAGAGAAGCCAGTACTGGTTTTCAGTCTTGAGATGCCGTCTGAACAAATCATGATGCGTATGTTGGCGTCATTAAGCCGTGTTGATCAAACGAAGATCCGTACCGCTCAGCTAGACGATGAGGACTGGGCGCGTATATCTAACACTATGGCTATGCTTAAAGATAAAGATAGCCTGTTCGTTGATGACTCTTCGGGTCTAACACCTATGGATGTGCGAAGCAGAGCCCGTAAACTCGCGCGGGAGCGCGGCGGGATAAGCCTTATCATGGTGGATTATCTTCAGCTAATGCGAGTACCGTCGCTAAGCGATAACCGTACATTAGAAATTGCCGAAATATCACGGTCATTAAAAGCGCTGGCTAAAGAACTGGAAGTGCCCGTAGTTGCACTGTCGCAGCTTAACCGTACGCTAGAACAACGTGCCGATAAGCGCCCCGTTAACTCTGACCTTCGTGAATCTGGTTCAATCGAGCAGGATGCCGACCTTATCATGTTTATCTATCGTGATGAGGTTTATCACGAAAACAGTGAATATAAAGGCATTGCAGAAATCATTATTGGTAAGCAGCGTAACGGTCCAATTGGTACCTGCCGACTTACCTTCCAAGGCCAGTTTTCTCGTTTTGATAACTACGCAGGCCCAGCCATCGCAGATGAGTACTAACGCCCTATCGTTGGTCGAGTTAATTGTCTAACTAACTTTCAACTAGCGATTGAATAGCGTGCTGCATTCGTTTCTGCAAAACGCTATTTAGGGCGGGTCGATAGATACAAAAAAGGCGCCTTTCGGCGCCTTCTTCAATTCATACTATATGAATTACTTTTCTTCAGCTACTTTCACTGTGTCTTTAACTGTCACTGAAATGCGACGGTTAACACGGTGTGCTTCAGCATTATTGCCTTCGTCTAGAAGCTGAGTTTCACCGTAACCGATAGTCTCTAGGCGAGAGCTGTCGATACCGTACATGTCTACCATTACTTCTTTGAAGTTAGCAGCACGACGCTTAGAAAGGTCCATGTTGTACGCTTCAGAACCTGGTGCAGAAGTGTGACCTTCTACTACGGCAGTTGTTGAAGGATACTGCTTCATGAACTCAGCAAATTCAGAGATTTCTGGATCTTTAGGCATTTTAACAACAGCGCTTTCGTTGTCGAATAGAACGCGTAGTGTGATTTCTACCGTCTCTTCGTCAAACACTGTACAACCTTTAGCGTCTACTTTTACGCCAGCTGGTGTATCAGGGCACATGTCTTTGCTGTCTACAACGCCATCGTTGTCAGCATCTTTAAGCGCACAACCTTTAGCATCTACTTTAGTGCCAGCTGGAGTGTTAGGACACTGATCAACGCTGTTTAGAACGCCGTCGTTATCGTTATCAACGCTACAGCCAGTCGCATCAACGCGAACGCCAGCTGGAGTCATTGGGCACTGATCTTTGCCATCTACAACGCCATCGTTGTCGCTGTCTTTAGGAGCAGAAGGAGTACTCTTGCCAAATGGAATCGCAAGACCAACTTTTACACTGAAGTCGTTATAGCTTTCACCGAAATCGTGATACGTAGCAATCTCTGTGATTAGGCGAGCTGTCTCACCAACTTTCCAGTGTTTACCGATACCAATGTTGCCAAGTGTTGTAGAGTCACCAACTGATTGGCGCTTAACACCACCAAAAACAAACCACGCGTCATCCGGCATAAAGTATAGCGCGTCTACGCCAGTCATTTCGCCGCTGTCATCGCCGCCGTCACGGAAGTCTACAGACAATTTCGTGAATTCTACACGGGCAGCCCAGCTTTGAGTGAAACGGAATCCGTATTCGAACGTTGCACCTAAACCGTCGTCGTATACTTCACCTTCGGTAAGAGAAAGAGGGCGCGATTCGTCAGTATTGTAATGCATGCCCGAAATACCAAACCAGCTTTTGTACTCTGGCTCAGAAGAGTCTTGAGCAAATGCACTGGTAGATGAAAGTACAGCTAGAGATAGCGCTGCCATTTTAAAGTGTTGTTTCATAGTCACATCCTGTTTAACGTTGAGTGATTATCGATTTTAGATAATTTTGTGTTGTGCTTAGCGATATACGCCAGCACAAATTGTGCCATTTATAATATGGGTTAGGCTGCGATCCCTTGTAATGTGGCAATAATTGTTCGTCTTCCACCATGATCTCGGTGTTCACCGAGCATGATACCCTGCCACGTACCAAGTGCAAGTTTGCCTTGTTGGACAGGTATGGTAAGTTGACAGCCTAGTATACTCGATTTTAAGTGAGCAGGCATATCATCTTTACCTTCATAAGTATGCCTGAAAAAAGAAAGTTCTTCTTTTACACTATGGTTGAAGAAAGCTTCCATATCATGCCTTACAGTAGGGTCGGCATTTTCGTTTATCGTTAAGCTTGCGCTGGTATGCTGAAGCCATAGGTGTAGCAGCCCAACTTCAACATGGCGAATATTCGGTAGCGCAGATTCCACCTGGTCGGTTATCAGGTGAAATCCTCTGGGGTAACTGTCGAGTGTAATTTTTTCAGAGTGCCAGAAATTATTTGTCAAAACAGATTTCCAAGTGCGCTAAGCCTTCATCGCACATAAAGGGCAGAATAATTTTAGCGCCATCAACCTGATGGCTGATAGTGTGTTGCTTTCCCGATACTACGATAGGTGTCGCCATTCCGAACTCGAACCCGCGCTCTGCAAGATCTCGTTTTGCGTTTCCGCAAATCATATTGGTAACTTCACCAACCATATCACCCACTTCAGCATCGAGTTTTTCAGGGCGCTCTCCAACCATTCGCTCCATAATAGTAAGGGCAAGTGATTCATCAAACGTGATAGACATAGAGCCACGAACATCTGGACCTACCATGCCTATCAAGCCAGAAACGTCACCTTTAGCGATATCGCTTTGCTTGCGTTTGGGCTTGCCCGGGGTCAACTTTGTTTGTGCCATGGTCTCTAGCACGTTGAGCAGGCCGGCAATAAAAGGGTTCACAAAATCAGCATTCATGTACACTCTCCTGGGCAGTGTGCTCTTCGGTTTGTTGACAGTCGGCACATAATCCATGGGCCTCAATGGTTTGTTTTGAAACTTTAAAGCCGTGTTGTTTGGCTTGATTATCGAGGGTATCTTGAAGACCTTCAGATTGAATCTCAGCAACATCACCGCAGCTGTCACAAATTAAGAACTGAACGGGGTGGTTACATCCAAAATGGTAACAGGCTACGAACGCATTGGTAGACTCTAAGCGATGAATGAAACCAAAATCGAGAAGAAAATCCAAAGCGCGATACACAGTGGCAGGTTTTGCACTGGATTCTGTCTCTTTTAATGAGTCGAGTAGTTCATAAGCACCCATGGGGCCGTGCTTTGATACAAGAATCTCGTACACCTTTTCTCTAAGCGGTGTAAATCTAGCGCCGCGCTGTTCACAATACGCGCGTGCCTTATGAATAAGTGTGGTTTTGTTCATTGATGATAACCGTAAACTCGACTTTCATTGTTATATTAAAGCGCTACTTCTGGATCACGTTTGTTTGTGTGAACGTGAGCAATTAACTCATCTTCCAAGGCAAAACGCTCTTCTAATGTTTCTCCAAGCTTAGCTAAGGCGGAATCAAAGCCTGCAGCCTGCTCTGGCGTCACTGCTTGCGCAAACGTATCATTGAATTCAAGTGCGGCGTCAGTGGTTTTTGTCAATCTGGGGTAAAGTTTATCACGCAGTTTTATACCTTCGCTGTCGCTTTCAACTAAAATATCGAAAACTTCGAAATGTCCTGCAGAAAGATAATCGAGTAAAGCACCACAAAAGTTTGCTATTTCATCGGCATCGGGCAAACATTCGCTATGGTTGTTAATGCCGGCAAGTTCACAGTACGAGACTAATAAGGCTTGCCTATCTAATAGCCAACGGTCTATGACCTGACTTTTGCCACCCCATTTAGATTTTACGCTTTCCAACTGTTGCAACATTGTATGTGCTACCCGTTTAGCGACAATAAGTTTCAGTATAACACCGTGCACTAGCGACACAAATTTTGCACGAAAAAGTTTGCAGTAAAAACATAGTGCTAAGGCAGACTAACGCGAAGTGAACGAGTTATTGGTCTTGAATTTAGAAATTTTGAGCTGAATGTACAGTAACCTTTATCAGCCCTAGTGTATTATGAAGTACAGAAGCGCAGGAGTAACACTATATGATGATTAAATTAGATGAAGGGAAGTTGACCTTTCAGCAGGCAATGTGGGTGGTTTTTAGTCGTGGAAAAGTTCTAGTACAAGAATCATCTGAGTCTATTCCCGTTGCTTATCTGAGTGAAATTCCTTTCCTAGCGTCGTACGTAAATGAAATACATCAACTTCCGCCACTAAACGAAACTGCACACAGAGAATTACCTGTCTTCGTTGTAGATTTAGGCGCTGAACATGTAGAGGAACCCGGCTGGGAAAAAGTATCACTTAGACAACTTCTTTTTGCTGAATACGATATTGCTTTTTCTGTTATTGGTAGAGCATGGCAATACATTCATTTTTTGCGGACACACCAGTTTTGTGGCCAGTGTGGTGCGAAAACCGAGCGTGTAGATTGGGAGATGGCTATGCAGTGTTACCGCTGTCAGCATCGCACCTATCCAAGGGTGTCCCCATGTATTATCGTTTCTATTCACAATAATGAGAAAATACTATTAGCGAAAGGGGTTCGCCACAAAGAGTCTAATATGTATTCGACCCTTGCCGGCTTTGTTGAAAGCGGGGAGAGTTTAGAGCAAGCCGTTCATCGAGAAGTATTTGAAGAGGTTGGTGTAAAAGTTAAAAACCTGCGCTACTACAATAGCCAGCCTTGGCCGTTTCCCCATTCTCTTATGGTAGGTTTTATTGCTGAGTATGATGGTGGAGAAATTCGTTGCCAAGAAAACGAGATAGATGACGCACAGTGGTTTGAAGTGGATGCACTGCCGACTATTCCGCCTAAAGTGTCTATCGCAGGGCAGCTAATCGAGAAAACAGTGTCTCTCATCGGCGACAAATAAAAAACCCTACCGAAGCAGGGTTTCAATACGTTTAGCACGGTCCCATAAAGGGCTTCTTTTATTTAACGGTTATAGTAATAGCAAACACTCACTTTAAGTGCAAGTTACTTTTTAAACAGTATGCAAGGAATGTTCGTCTTTAATTATCGACACTACGTCGATTTGTTATTAAACCAGCGACTTTTTAATACAGGTTTTAGCACACCTCGTTCAGAATGCTGGTATACTTCGCGATTCAAATATATACAGTTATTTAGGTGAGTTATATGTCGCAAAATTTCCCCAGTGTTGATAAGCCCGCGTTGAAGAATGATCGTTACTTACGTGCATTACTTAAGCAGCCGGTTGATATGACACCTGTATGGATGATGCGACAAGCAGGGCGTTACCTTCCAGAGTATAAAGCGACCCGTGCAGTAGCGGGCGACTTTATGTCGTTGTGCAAAAATGCAGAGCTTGCCTGTGAAGTAACGCTGCAGCCTTTACGCCGCTTTCCACTCGATGCCGCTATTCTTTTCTCTGATATTTTGACTATCCCAGATGCAATGGGGCTTGGTCTTTACTTCGAGACCGGTGAAGGCCCACGTTTTAAAAACCCAATCACATGCAAAGCGGACGTAGATAAAATTGGTCTGCCGGATCCAGAAGGTGAGCTTCAGTATGTAATGAATGCTGTTCGCACCATTCGCCGAGAGCTAAAAGGTGAAGTACCATTAATTGGATTTTCTGGAAGCCCTTGGACACTAGCTACCTACATGATCGAAGGTGGTTCAAGTAAGGCCTTTACCAAAATTAAAAAAATGGCATTCGCGGAGCCAGCGACGCTGCACGCATTGTTAGCCAAACTAGCCGACTCGGTAACTGAGTACCTTAATGCTCAAATCGCAGCGGGCGCACAATCTGTCATGGTATTTGATACCTGGGGTGGCGTATTGTCTCCTCGTGACTATAAAGAATTCTCGCTTCAATACATGGAGCGCATTGTAAGTGGGCTAACCCGTGAAAATGAAGGTCGTAAAGTGCCTGTTACCTTGTTCACGAAAAACGGTGGTATGTGGCTTGAGTCTATTGCGGCAACAGGTTGTGACGCAGTAGGTTTAGATTGGACTATCGATATTAAAGAAGCCCGTGCACGTATTGGCGATAAAGTAGCGCTTCAAGGCAACATGGACCCTTCTATGTTATACGCTCAGCCGCAAAGAATTGAGCAGGAAGTGGCGTCTATTTTAGAAGGCTACGGCGAAGGAAGCGGTCACGTCTTTAACTTAGGGCACGGAATTCATTTAGACGTACCGCCTGAGAACGCCGGCGTGTTTGTTAACGCGGTGCACGACCTTAGTAAGCAATATCACAAGTAAGCGACTTCAGTAAAGGAAGTGGAATGAAAACGTGGCTTGTGTTGTTGCTGATAGCGTTTGCATTGGTAGCGGGGTATAAATTCTCTGGCTATCAACACCAACTCAGTGAATCCAATGCAGAGAAAGAGCGACTAACCAATGTGTTAGCGCGCTCTCGTGCCACGGAAACCAGTGAACTTAAAGTCATTAAGCCTGCTGCTAAGCTAGTAAAGAACGAAGTCGCCACAACGAACTCCGACACCAGCGTTGTGGATGAAGAGAAAGCTAGCGTTCAAGTTGTCACTCCCGACCCCTTTTATACGAAAACAGAGGGGTCACTTAATACCTTTTTTGCTTTACCTCCTAACAAAGAGCGCTTTGTGTTGGAAACGGTAAAATGTGGAAACGGGCTTTGCGAAATAACCGGAGAGTACGATGGCTCTGAAACCGAATTATCTTTGGTTATAGAAGCCTTAGAGAGAGAACCATGGTGGCAATTTGGCTCACCGACTATTACCACTGAGGTTGCACAGCGCGGCTTGAGACTCAATGTTTCTTTTGTTGCTTCACAGTTACCAAGCGCTCGCGTACAAAATCGAACTCGTGCCCAAGAGCGAACTCAAAATAGTGTTCAGACCGACTCTGACAACCAAATTGCATCAGCCCAAATAACATCTGCGGGATA
Organism: Alteromonas sp. PRIM-21; assembly: GCF_027563165.1. Lineage (NCBI taxonomy): Bacteria > Pseudomonadati > Pseudomonadota > Gammaproteobacteria > Alteromonadales > Alteromonadaceae > Alteromonas > Alteromonas sp. PRIM-21. The sequence continues at coordinate 121,169 of NZ_JADOEK010000012.1, forward strand.
GCCTTTAACCTTGGGTTTATTGCTTGGATTTACACGTAAATCTTATGCGTCTCTGGGTAAGCCTTTTTCAACAACGCGAATAAGTCGAGCTTGCTGTCTACTGTCGCCGCTAGAGGCCTGTTGCTTGCTTTGCTGTTGCGCAATAGCCCAATCAATGTGCCTATCTACTAGGTCGCTTACACAGCCCCGTCTTTCTTTTAAGAGCCGAATACTTTCTTCATTATAAGGAGCATTGCCTAACGCCACGGCGATATTTCTCTGCCACTTCTCAAAGCCGATACGCCTGATAGGTGAGCCTTCGGTATTGCGTAAAAAGGTTTCTTCAGACCAACTAAACAAATCATTAAGACTTTGACCATGCAATACCTGCCTAGGATGAAAGTCTTCTTCATTAGTGATATCGGCGAAACGATTCCAAGGACAGACAAGCTGACAATCATCACAGCCGTAAATGCGATTGCCCATCTTTGGTCGAAGCTCTTCAGGGATGTCCTTATCCGATTCAATGGTGAGGTATGATATACAGCGTCGACCGTCCACTTTATAAGGGGCTACAATCGCGCTCGTAGGGCATATAGTCAAACACGCTGTGCAGCTTCCACAGCCTTCTTCGATAGGGGCATCCACTGGCAGCGGTAAATTAATAAAAAGCTCACCTAGAAAGAACCAAGAGCCCGCTTCTTTATTGAGTGTCAGGCTGTGCTTACCGGTCCAGCCAATCCCCGCTTTTTCGGCGATGGCGTGTTCCAGAACAGGTGCTGAATCCACAAACGGGCGGTATTGGGTATGCGCAAGGGAGGCGGTTATTTTTTCGCCTAGCTGCTTTAAGCGCTTACGTAACACTTTGTGGTAGTCACGGCCTAACGCATAGCGGCTGATATAGCCTATTTCTGGCTTTTTTAAATGCTTAGCAAACGAGGCATCAGGAGGTAAGTAATTCATGCGAACACTGATAACACGCAGTGTACCTGGGACCAGTTCATCTGGCCGGGCACGCTTCATCCCATGGCTTTCCATAAAGGCCATATCACCGTGGTAGCTATTGTCTAACCATTCCTGTAGGTGTGACTCGTGCTGATGCAGATCAATATCGCTGATGCCAACCTGTTGAAAGCCTAGCGCTGTACCCCAAGCCTTGATATTGTTGGTCAATTCAACAAGGTCGATAGAACTAATTTCGGACATTTGCTTATGCTAGATACTCAATTAACGTCAAGTTTATCATACAAACTATTTCGGGCCGATCAGGTTAGGGAAAATGAAGGGCAAGCCGCCGCCGACTCTGGCTGTGACATGTTCACCTTAATGCAAAGAGCCGGTGACGTGGTATTTAAACAATGTTTAGAGCTAATGCCTAATTCAGACGTTTATTTAGTATTGGTGGGCCAAGGTAACAATGCAGGCGATGGCTACATTGCAGCCATCAACGCAAAACTCGCAGGTAAGCAAGTGCATCTATGTGCGGTGGAGCCTGAACGTACTCTCGACGGCGATGCGGGTAAAGCACAGCAGCGCTGGCTTGATGCCGGCGGCAGCATTAATGGGTTTGATGCGGCGTTATTGGACAAATCAGATGTAGTTATTGATGCGCTTCTTGGTACAGGTATTAACAGTTATATACGCAATGAGTTTGCTGATGTTATCGATGCCGTTAACTCGTCATCGACCCCCGTGGTGAGCGTGGATGTCCCCTCAGGACTCGATGCTAACACAGGTCAAAGTCTAGGACGCTGTGTTCAGGCTGATATAACGGTGACCTTCGTGGGTATAAAGCCCGGGCTTGTCACAGGAGCGGGCAAACAATCATGCGGCAAACTGGTTTACGCTGATTTAGGCATAGGCAAAGCCTTTCAAGCATTAGCCAAAGCTAGCGCGACCATGCTGAATATCGATCACTTCAAGGGGATGGGGCCTCGGGAGATCAACAGCCACAAAGGCACTTACGGGCGACTGTTATGCATTGGTGGAAACCGAGGGACTGCAGGGGCAATTCGACTTGCCAGCGAAGCGGCCCTTCGAAGTGGCGCGGGTATGGTGCGAGTGTATACCCATGAATCGTCGGTGGTTCAGGTAAGTGCAGGCAGACCTGAGCTTATGGTGACCGACTTCAATTTAGAAGATGCATTAGCTTGGGCGACTTGCGTGGTTATTGGCCCGGGTCTTGGTCAGGATGAATGGGCTGAAGAAGCATTTGAAACCACAATGAAACATTGCCAAAACCAAAATAAGCCTGTGGTTATCGATGCTGATGCGCTTAACCTTTTGTGTCAGCAGTCCACAGCGTACACCTTGTCGGACAGTATCTTAACGCCTCATGCGGGTGAAGCAGCGCGCTTACTGGGTGTTTCTATTGACGATGTAGAAAGTGACCGCTTTAACTATGCAAGACAGTGCTCACAGCGATACCACGCCGTCTGCGTACTTAAAGGGGCGGGCACGCTTATCGATAACGAAAAGAAAACCTGGGTTTGCCGTCACGGTAACCCCGGCATGGCCACGGCAGGAAGCGGTGACGTACTAAGCGGAATTTTAGGCGCATTGCTTGCGCAGGGTGTGGAAACGGATATTGCAGCAAAATATGGCGTAGTGCTTCATGCAAAGGCAGGTGATGATATTGCCCAACTGTATGGTCAACGTGGTATGATAGCGAGTGATTTGTTCGACGCAGTACGTGCGCTTATCAACCACTAAATAGGTTGGTTTTGTCTTGAACGGGCAGGCATCTACTGTGTTTCTTTACATTACTGTGGAATATTGTTGATGTCTTACCCGCACACCTCTTTTTTTGCTAATGAAGTAGATGACACCGCTCAGCTTGCCAAGGACTTAGCGCAAGCGGTTTCGAGTCAACTCCCTACCGATGCCGTTATTTATCTTGACGGCGACTTAGGGGCAGGGAAAACAACATTTAGCCGTTATTTTATTCGGTCTCTAGGTCATTCAGGTAGCGTTAAAAGTCCAACCTATACATTGGTTGAACCTTATGAGTTGGATAGCGTCAATATTTATCACTTCGACCTGTATCGCTTGTCCGATCCGGAAGAACTAGAGTTCATGGGAATTCGAGATTACTTCGGATCCGGAGCTATCGCGCTTATTGAATGGTCGGAAAAAGGCGGCGAATACTTGGCATCCCCAGACTTAGTGATTAGTATAAATATTACACCAGCGGGTAGGCAGTTCAATTTGGAAGCGAAAAGTGCTCACGGTGCTAAATTGCTTCAGCAATGTAAACGCGTGTAGCGAACATTTGAACTGAAAGAAACATTGAACAATTAGCGGCTCCGATGTTTACGAGAGCGGCATGACAATAACATAAAGGCTAATTATGGTGCGCAGTATAGTTTCGGTATTATTCTTGTGTTTCGTGGTGCAGTTCGCATACGGCGCACAAAATAACATCGACGGAGTAAGAATATGGCCGTCGCCGGACAATACGCGTGTCGTTTTCGATATGAAGGCTGCGCCAGAGTTCACCTACTTTACCCTCAAAAATCCCCTTCGATTAGTTATCGATCTTAAAAACACCAGTGATTCGGCAAAGCTGTCAGGCGTAGAAAATAGCGGTGATTTAATTAAAAAGTTGCGCTATTCAACCCCTAAAAATAAGTCATCGGCTAGGGTAGTTGTTGAACTCAACAGAAATACAAAGCCCTCATTGTTTGCTGTAACGCCTAACGGCTCTCTTGGTCACAGGCTTGTGGTTGACCTGCCCGACAGTGCGCCCAAAACATCTGCTACACTGTCGGCATCGTCATCAACGGGCTCAGTGGTGATTGACGATACAAGTAGCGCCCGTGATAGAGATATCATTGTTGCCATTGATGCCGGACACGGTGGACACGACCCAGGCTCAGTTGGTCCCGCAGGAACGTATGAAAAGCACATCACGCTGAGTATAGCCAAAAAGCTTGAAAGCAAAATCAACCGGGAACCCGGTATGCGTGCCATAATGACGCGCAGCGGTGACTATTATATTTCTCCTAATCGTCGCCCAGAGATTGCCAGAGAGAAAAAAGCCGACTTACTTATTTCAATTCACGCCGATGCGTTTAGTCAACCACAGCCGCGAGGTGGCTCGGTATGGGTACTATCAACACGTAGAGCCGACACTGAATTAGGTCGTTGGTTAGAAAAATCAGAGCGTCACTCTGAGCTGTTAGGCGGAGCTGCTGAAGTTATCAATGATAAATCTAGCGAACGATACCTTACTGAGACCATTCTTGGCCTATCTATGGATCACAGCATGGCGACTAGCCATGATTTAGGCAATAAAGTGGTAGAAGAGTTAAAGCAAGTGACCAGTCTTCACAAAAGAAAGCCACAAGCTGCCAGCTTTGCTGTGTTAACCGCGCCCGATATCCCTTCAATTTTGGTTGAAGTTGGTTTTATATCGAATCCGCAAGAAGAGAAAAACCTGAACTGGTCTAAACATCGCGAGCGTTTAGCGAACGCAATGTTCAATGCAGCTAAGCGCTACTTCAAGCAAGTACCCCCTGATGGTACACTGTGGGCTCAGGAAAGAGTGAATAATCGAACGCACAAAGTCAGAAGTGGTGAATCGCTTTCGTTATTAGCACAGCGTTATAACGTGAAAGTAAGCAGTATTAAAGCCGCTAACGATCTTTCAAGCGATGTTGTTCGCGTAGGGCAGGTATTAAATATTCCGAGAACATAAACCGAGGGTTTGTTTTATCGGCGTTCGCCATTGCGACTACGCGCTTACATATAAAATCATCACCAATTCATATAGTGAATACTATACATTGAATATCATAGGGTAGCCCTTTGCCTATACAGCTTTTATCTCCCCAACTCGCTAACCAAATTGCCGCTGGTGAAGTGGTTGAACGACCTGCATCTGTCGTGAAAGAGCTGTTAGAAAACAGCCTCGATGCCGGCGCTACCAAAATAGAGGTCGATATTGAAAAAGGCGGCCACAAGCGCATTCGAATAAAAGACAATGGATCAGGCATTGTAAAAAGTGAACTGCAGTTAGCGTTGAGTCGCCATGCGACAAGCAAAATTACTACCCTTGATGACTTAGAACAAATTTTGTCTCTTGGTTTTCGCGGTGAAGCACTTGCTAGTATTAGTTCGGTGAGTAGGTTGACTCTGACATCTCGTACAGAGTCTCAAGCCGAGGCATGGCAGGCGTATTGTGAGGGCAGGGAAATGGCGGTAAATATTCAGCCAGCGGCTCACCCTGTGGGAACCACAATTGATGTGGCAGACCTTTTTTATAATACGCCTGCAAGGCGCAAGTTCTTACGTACTGAAAAAACCGAATTTCAGCATATCGAAGACGTTATTAAGCGTATTGCGTTAAGTTACCCAAAGGTTTCTTTTATTTTAAAGCACAACGACAAAGTGATAAAACGCTTTATTGCTGACAAAGAAGGCAGCTTACAAACGCGTATTGGCGCCGTAGTTGGGCAGAAGTTTGTTCAAAATGCTGTGCACATAAATACGGAATATGACGGTCTCCACATAGACGCATGGCTCGGCAACGAAGCTATGCTGCGCAGCAGCAATGATTGCCAGTTTAGTTTTGTGAACGGTAGGGGCATGCGCGACAAGCTTATTATGCATGCTATCCGGCAAGCGTATGAAAGTGTATGGGGCGTTATCGAGCAACCGAGCTTTGTGGTGTATTTAGATGTTAATCCTAAAGATGTTGATGTTAATGTTCACCCTGCTAAGCACGAAGTTAGGTTTCAGCAAGGCAGGCTGGTGCATGACTTTATCTGTAAAACGGTGAGTGATGCACTACACGCCATGACCGACGAGCAGCCCTTGACAGGAATGGACACAAATCGCACTTCGGGCTCTGATTTAATGGCTACACAGGTAGAACACGACTACATTAGGCCCCTACAAGAACAAGCGCCTGATAACGCACGCGCTTTTAATGAAACCTCTCATTATCCTGCAGGGGCGTATTCGCAAAATGCGACGCAGGGTCACGGTCAATATCCCGGTAGTGTGAAACCGTCGTCAGCGGGAAGCTTTAGTGGGGGCGGCGGCGCTAAGCTTTTGCAAGGCAGAGGGCAAAGTCGAGGGCCAGGCGCTGCTTATCAATCTAGTTATAACGCTTTGATGACGCCAAATAGTGACATCATTGATAGTGATAATGGCGAACAGCGGACTAATGCTCACGTTAATCTTTCTCCCTTGTGTAGAATTTACCCAAAATCAGAAAAAATTTACCTTCTTTTTGCGACTAAAGTTGCAAGTATCTGGTTAAGCGAACTATTTTTAAAAGCGAAGCATGGACAGCCGCTATTGATGCCTGTTGCGGTTTCACTTGAAAATGTGGATGAAAAGCTTGTCGAATTATTAAACGCATCGCATTTTGAAATTAACAAAGTAGCCGGAAAGTACCGCTTGCAGCAGGTGCCTGCCGGAACAAGGCATTTACCTTGGCTAAAATGGTTTGAATCCTTTTTATCCATGAAGGGTAGCGGTGAATTAGATTCTCTTGAAGATGCGATGACATCGCTCGTTTTAAAAGAGCAAGTGTTCGACGACGATGTATCAAATATGCTCTGGTACTGGTTGGATCAGCAAAGCGAAGCGAAACAATGGGAAATTATTGAGCAATTTGCTAAAGTGCGCCCCTTAAATTTAGTGCTAGATGTGTGGGGAGAATAACGTGTCCAATGGCATAAATTCTGCATTACCTGTAATAGCAATTATGGGCCCCACAGCGTCAGGCAAGACGGGGTTGGCGTTAGATATAGCAGCTCAGGTCGATAGTGAAGTAATTAGTGTAGATTCAGCCCTTGTATACAAAGGCATGGATATTGGCACAGCGAAGCCGACGCAGGAAGAGCAAGCGGGGGTAGTGCACCACTTAATTGATATTATCGACCCGGCAGATAGCTATTCGGTGTCGCAATTTGTAAACGATACGAATGGGCTTATCGGCGATATTTTAGCTCGAGGCAAGGTGCCAATTTTGGCTGGAGGTACAATGATGTACTTTAATGCCTTGATAAATGGAATTTCGCCACTACCTAAGTCAGATGAAAAGATACGAGATGATATAACACAGCAGGCACAACGCTTGGGTTGGTCTAAATTACACGATGAATTACGTGGTGTAGACCCAATCAGTGGTGAGAGAATCCACCCCAATGACCCACAGCGTATTACTCGTGCACTGGAAGTGTATAGAAGTACCGGCAAGACGTTGACATATTGGCAACAACAAGAGGGTGAAAAGTGCCCTTATAACATTGCACAATTTGCCATAGCGCCCGCAGACAGGGCAGTGTTGCACGAACGGATCGCGACCCGGTTCGATATGATGCTAGAGCAAGGGTTCGAAAAAGAAGTATCGAAACTCTATGAACGCAGTGATCTACATGAAGATCTACCTTCTATACGTTCTGTAGGGTATCGACAAATGTGGCAGTACCTAGACGGCCAATTGAGTTACGCAGAAATGCGTGAAAGAGGTATTATCGCTACAAGGCAGCTTGCCAAGCGCCAGCTTACGTGGTTACGGGGCTGGGAGCAGGTTACATGGCTTGACACATTTGCTAACGATAATTTGATTAAAATTACAGCGAAAGTCACACTTTAAATGTTTGAGTGTGGTATACATTAGACGTGCAGTGATAGTGAAATTTCTATCATGAATAATAAAAACTAAGGATATCAAATGGCTAAAGGGCAATCTTTACAAGACCCATTCTTGAACGCTTTGCGTAAGGAACGTATTCCAGTATCAATTTATCTGGTAAACGGTATTAAACTTCAGGGGCAGGTTGAATCATTCGACCAGTTCGTTATTTTACTGAAGAACACAGTAAGCCAAATGGTGTATAAGCACGCGATTTCTACTGTTGTTCCAGCACGCGCTATCACTATGCCTAGCGCAGGAGATTCTGAAAATACTAAAGGTGAATAATTTAAAAGGTAACGCGCTTGTTTGACCGTTATGAAGCCGGTGAACAGGCTGTACTTGTTCATGTTAATTTTTCCGACGAGAACAGTAAAGAAGACTTAAGTGAGCTTGAATTACTTGTGTCTTCAGCAGGGGTAAATGCGGTCGAAGTCATCACGACGTCCCGCAGTGCGCCTCATGCTAAATTTTTTGTCGGATCAGGTAAGGCAGAGGAAATAGCAGCAGCGGTAAAAGCACACGATGCTAACGTTGTTATTTTTAACCACGCGCTTTCTCCTTCTCAGGAGCGTAATTTAGAAGCGGTGTGTAAATGCCGGGTGTTAGATAGAACCGGGCTTATTCTCGACATTTTCGCGCAGCGCGCGCGAACTCACGAGGGTAAGCTTCAGGTTGAACTAGCCCAGTTGAGACATATCTCAACCCGTCTCATCAGAGGATGGACTCACCTTGAGCGTCAAAAAGGTGGTATTGGTCTTCGCGGTCCGGGTGAGACACAGCTAGAAACTGACCGTCGATTGCTTCGTGGTCGTATAAAAGCCATTCTTCGTCGCTTGGAAAAAGTGCAAAAGCAGCGTGAGCAGGGTCGTCGCTCGCGTAAACGCGCTGAAATTCCAACGGTATCCTTAGTTGGCTATACGAATGCGGGAAAATCGACGCTATTTAACACCATTACCGACTCACACGTTTACGCTGCTGACCAGTTGTTCGCAACGCTAGATCCTACGTTACGTAAAATCGAGTTAAAAGATGTTGGCCCCGCAATTTTGGCCGATACGGTTGGTTTTATTCGTCATCTTCCCCACGACCTAGTTGCTGCGTTTAAAGCGACGCTTCAAGAAACGCAAGAGGCTGATTTACTGCTTCATGTTGTCGATATTGCCGATGCAAAATATCGTGAAACCATGGACGAGGTGAACGATGTACTTGAAGAAATTGAAGCAGGTGACATTCAACAATTACTAATCTGTAATAAGATTGATAAACTAGACGACGTTCAGCCGCGTATAGAAAGAAATGACGAAGGCGTGCCTGTTAGAGTGTGGTTGTCTGCACAAACGGGTGAAGGAACGGAATTGTTAAGCCAAGCTTTGACTGAATGTTTAGCTAAAAGCATGGTGAACTATACATTGAAGATTCCACCTGCACAAAGTCAATTGCGTGGCGTGTTGTACGAGCTAAACTGTATTGCAAGTGAAGAATACGACAGTCAGGGAGACTGGGTAGTTGATGTAAGAATGCCCACTGCCGATTGGAACAGGCTTGAAAAACGTCTGGAAAACGGAATATCAGAGTATGTTGTGCGACATTAAGCAGTGTTAAACACTGTATTGAGCATGCAAAATTCAAAAATATAACAGTAATCTATGGAGTATCAGCATGGCTTGGAATGAGCCGGGTGGCAATAATAACGACCCGTGGAAGAATCGCGGTGGGAAAGAGCAAGGTCCCCCAGATTTGGACGATGTTTTTAAAAACTTATTTGGTAAGTTTGGAAAGTCAGGTGGTAACGGTGGTGGCTCGGGCAAAAGCCTAGGCGGCATCGGTGCTGGTATTCTAGTAGGTTTACTTGTCGTGATCTGGTTCATTAGTGGTTTTTATACCATTCGTGAAGCTGAGCGCGGCGTAGTCCTTCGCTTTGGTGAGTATCACCAGCAGGTTGAGCCTGGTCTTCGCTGGGCACCTACGTTCATCGACTCTGTTATTCCTGTTGATGTTCAGTCAATACGCGATCAGTCTTCATCAGGCTCCATGCTTACTGAAGATGAAAACGTAGTGAGCGTTCAAATGGAAATGCAGTTCCGCGTTGTCGATCCATACCGTTGGACGTTTGCCGTTGAAAGCCCTGAGCAAAGCTTAAGTCAATCTCTTGATAGCGCAATTCGTTATGTGGTTGGTCATTCAACAATGGATGACGTTTTAACTGACGGACGGGAAGTAACCCGTCAGCGCGTATGGGAAGAACTACAAGCTATCATCGAACCATATAACATGGGTGTTTCTATCATTGATATGAACTTCCGTGATGCTCGTCCACCTGAGCAAGTTAAGGATGCATTTGATGATGCCATCGCTGCACAGGAAGACGAACAGCGTTTCATTCGTGAAGCAGAAGCTTATGCTAGAGAAATTGAGCCTCGTGCACGCGGTCAAGTGAACCGCATGAACGAAGAAGCACAAGCCTATAAAGAGCGTGTAACGCTAGAGGCGCAAGGTGAAGTGGCGCGTTTTGAAGAGCTGCTTCCTCAGTACGTACGTGCACCTCAAGTTACTCGCGAGCGTATCTACCTTGAAACTATGGAAGAGGTACTTAGCAATACCAGCAAAATCATGGTTGATAGCAAAGGTGGCAACAACATGATGTATCTCCCGCTAGATAAAATCATGGAACGCCAGCAATCTACGAACAACAAAAATACGCGCAACACGCTGGAAGGCTTACGAGCACCAGTAACCGATGCTAATGGCCGCAGCCGCAACAGTTCGCCAAGTTCAGGTTTGCGCGGCGATAGCTACAGAGAGGGGAGATAAGCACAATGAAGAATATATTAATTGCAGCATTCGTTCTTCTTGTTTTGCTTGCATCAGGTTCTCTGTTTGCAGTTAAAGAAGGCGAACGCGCCATTGTTATTCAATTTGGTAAAGTGCAAAGAGACGACGCAACTGGCGACACAAAAGTGTTCGAACCGGGTCTTCACTTTAAACTTCCGTTCATTGATTCAGTACGTGTGCTTGATGCACGTATTCAAACGCTGGACGGGTCACCAGACCGCTTTGTAACAAGCGAGAAGAAAGACCTTATCGTTGATTCTTACGTTAAGTGGCGTATTGACGATTTTGCACGTTACTACCTATCAACAGGCGGCAACAAGCTTCAAGCCGAAGCACTACTTAAGCAAAAAGTGAACAACGGTCTACGTTCAGAGTTTGGTACTCGTACCATTGCGCAAATCGTTTCTGGCGAGCGTTCAGCATTAATGAACCAGGCAATGGAACAGGCGTCTACATCATCAGACGAGCTAGGTATTGAAATTGTTGACGTACGCGTTAAGCAAATCAACCTACCTACTGAAGTGAGTAACTCTATCTTTCAACGTATGCGCGCAGAGCGTGCGGCTGTTGCTCGTGAGCACCGCTCAGAAGGTCAAGAACAGGCTGAAGTAATTAAAGCTAACATTGACGCAAAAGTAACAGTAATGCTGGCAGATGCTGAGCGTAATGCTCGTCAACTGCGTGGTGAAGGTGATGCGATTGCAGCGCAAATCTACGCTGACGCTTACTCTAAAAATGCAGACTTCTACAGCTTCTTGCGTAGTATGGATGCATATAAAGAAAGCTTTAACAGCAAACAAGACGTTATGGTAATTGCACCTGACAGTGACTTCTTTAAGTATATGAATCAGTCTAACGGCAACTAAAAACCAAACGTTTTTATGAATATAAAGGCCAGTCACTTAGACTGGCTTTTTTATACCTGATTTAAAAGTAACTTGCTGATAAAAAACAGTTATTTGTGAATATGCGACGCTAATTTAGCAAAGTGTACAGTGAGTTTACCTCTCATTTTCCCTATCCACTGCCAAATTTTCACTAAATCGGGTAAAATACCGCCAGAATATTATTAAAACACGTCACTCATTAAGTACGAAGTTAGCGCCGTCCCAGCGTTAACTTTGATGTAGTAGGCGTAAATAAACGACAGAGGGAAGATTTTGACAACGGAAAACAAGAATACAGCGTCTGCCGATAATAACGGCGGACAAGGTGGGTTATTCTCGCGATTTCTCGCTACGGTGGAATGGCTAGGAAATCTACTTCCACACCCAGTAACATTATTTGCGCTGCTTTCACTTTTCATAGTGGTACTAAGTGGCATATTAGGATACTTCGATTTAGCTGTTGCCGACCCACGCCCTGTGGGTGCGAAGGGCCGTGAAGAAGACGGCATGATTGAAGTAATATCTTTGATGAGTGCCGAAGGTCTGCAGCGAATAGTGACTGGGCTTGTCACTAACTTCACCGGATTCGCACCATTAGGTACCGTGCTTGTTGCCCTTCTTGGTGTATCGGTAGCTGAACATTCGGGCCTTTTGTCCGCAGCAATGCGCGCATTGGTTATGAACGCGTCAAAACGCGCTGTAACCTTTGCTATTGTTTTCGCCGGCATTATTTCAAACACTGCCTCTGAGCTCGGTTATGTGGTACTCATTCCACTAGCAGCGATGATTTTCCACTCCTTAGGACGCCACCCGCTAGCGGGTCTTGCTGCGGCCTTTGCTGGTGTTTCTGCTGGTTACAGTGCAAACCTATTGTTAGGTACGGTTGACCCACTGTTGTCCGGCATAACAGAAGCTGCAGCGCATATGATTGACCCTGACTACATGGTTGGGCCAGAAGTAAACTGGTACTTTATGTTTATCAGTACTTTTGTGGTAGCCACTATGGGGGCGCTAGTTACTGAAAAAGTGGTAGAGCCAAGGTTAGGTAAATTTGACCCATCTGAGGCTTCAATAGATTTAGGCAAGCAATCTATGGATGCGCCTACAGACTTAGAAAAGAAAGGTCTGCGTTGGGCGGGAATATCTTTTGTTGTGGTTTGCGCAATACTGGCGTTAACGGTAGTACCTGAAAACGGTATTTTGCGTCACCCTGAAACGGGTGAAGTGGCGGGCTCTCCGTTTCTTAAAGGCATTGTTGCTTTCATCTTCATTACCTTTGCAATTCCAGGCTTTGTTTACGGTAAAGTGACCAAGTCGATGCAAAACGACAAAGATGTCATTGATGCTATGGCGAAGAGTATGGGAGCCATGGGGCTTTACATAACGTTAGTATTTTTCGCTGCACAATTTGTTGCTTTCTTTAAATGGACAAATTTAGGCACTGTGCTGGCTGTTAAAGGCGCCGCTCTTTTGCAAGCTGCCGGATTAGATGGCCCCGCCGTGTTTATCCTATTCATATTGATGTGTGGTGTGGTTAACTTATCGTTAGGTAGTGCATCTGCGCAGTGGGCGGTAACGGCGCCTATTTTCGTACCTATGCTTATGCTAATTGGGTACGCGCCAGAAGTTATTCAGGCGGCTTATCGTATCGGTGATTCAGTGACTAACGTTATAGCACCTATGATGAGCTACTTTGGGCTTATCCTAGCCATGGCTGCTAGATACAAAAAAGACTTAGGTATGGGCACGCTTATCGCCATGATGTTGCCTTACTCTATGGTCTTCATAGTAGGTTGGACTATCTTATTTTACATCTGGGTATTTTTACTTGGCATGCCGGTAGGTCCAGGTGCAGCCACTTACTATCAGCCCTAAATAAATAGTTAGCTTTATTGCCACAATATTTATTAGGTGGTAATTAAACAGCGGTATGTGTTTTTAAATATTATTTTTAAACATATGCCGCTTTTTTAATGCCTAAAATCTATTGGTGCAATCGTAGTTTTTTGGCGTTATAGCAGATCATAATCTAAGGTAATTCAGTATAATACGGATATAGCGCAGTACTTCTCGGACTATGAATACATGAAATACAAATCAAACAAAGGCTTTACCCACGGGCAATCAGATAAGATTGGTGTACTTGTAACGAACCTGGGGACGCCAGAAGCGCCAACTAAACAGGCTCTACGCCCATATTTGAAAGAATTTCTATCAGACCCTCGCGTGGTCGAAGTACCTAAAGCAATTTGGTGGTTTGTATTAAATGGCATCATCTTAAACTTTCGGCCCAAGCGTTCGGCAGAGGCTTACTCTACTGTATGGAGCGAAGAAGGTTCACCGCTAATGGCTATTACGAAAGCACAAGCATCCGCGATTGCAGAACGTTGTAAAGCACAATACGGCGATGATGTTATTGTCGACTTTGCTATGCGCTACGGTAAACCTGCTATAGGCGACACTATCGATGCTATGCTGGCAAAAGGCGTACGCAAGCTTGTAGTGCTTCCGCTCTATCCACAGTACAGTGCATCGACAACGGGTTCTACTTTTGATGCTATTGCAAAAGACTTTACGTCGCGCCGCTGGCTTCCAGAGCTTCGTTTCGTTAACCACTACCACGACCGCGAAAATTTTATTACTGCACTTGCCAACAAAGTAAAAGCGCACTGGGAAGTACATGGCCGCGCAGATAAACTCATCTTGTCTTATCACGGCATTCCGAAGCGCTACTTGATGAACGGCGACCCCTACCACTGTGAATGCCATAAAACATCGCGTTTGCTTGCCGAAAAGCTCGGGCTCTCGCACGACGAGTATATGACAACGTTTCAGTCTCGTTTTGGTCGTGAAGAGTGGTTAACACCGTATACAGATGAAACATTGAAATCATTACCTGAAAAAGGGGTTAAATCGATTCAGGTTATGTGCCCCGGTTTTTCAGCCGACTGTTTAGAAACCATTGAAGAAATTGGTGAAGAGAATCGCGAATACTTTATGGAAGCAGGCGGCGAGCGTTATGAATACATAGCAGCATTAAACAGTGATGAAGAACACATTGATGTGTTGTTTGACATAGTGCAAGAAAATCTACATGGCTGGACGGTAGAATCTGACAATGGTTTGCGCGCAGGATTAGCCAGAGCGCTAGGCGCTGAACGCTAATTTGTAGCAACTTAAGAATTGATAGTGAGAAGTGACAAGCGAGAAAGTCGCGCTTCTCACGCACAAGGAAAGAAAGGGAGAGCACCACGTGGACGTAAAAGCACCAAAGGCACTACTTAAAGCGCAGAAGCTGGCGAACTTATTAGATACTGCCGTTAAGCTCCCTTTCTTCCCCATAAAAATAGGCCTGGATTCAATAGTAGGCCTTATCCCCGGTGCCGGTGACGCCATCATGTTATTCGTTTCTTTGCGCATTGTTTGGCTTGGAAAAAGTTTAGGCATGCCTAAAGCCCTAGTCGCTCAAATGGTAAAGAATTCTGCTATCGACTTCGGGTTAGGTTTTATCCCGTTTGTTGGTGACATTGTGGATGTGTTTTACAAAGCTAACCAAAAAAATGTGCGTATTATGGAGCGTTGGTGGGTAAGTGAAAACAAAGGCAATGTTGATGCAGCCACACAGGAAAAGCTTGCCCAGTGGGAAAAAGAAAACCTCTAAGAATCAGTAAAGTCTTGTACAAAGACCATTACGCCAAATCACGTCTCCTAGCAGGAAGCCTACGCTGATCTCACACCAAAATACCTTATAGCTGGTTTAATGGCGCTACAAAAGATATTCATTGGCAGTAGCGAGCATTAAAGGTAAGTTAAAAACGTCATAAAAAATTACCAATCGTTTTTTATGCTGAAGTCGTAGCAAACAGTCACTATCCATCGAAATACCTCTCTACAAGGAGCGTGCAGTAAATGAAAGCGTCCGACTTATTTGTGAAAGCGTTAGAAGCTGAAGGCGTTGAATACGTCTTTGGTATCCCTGGTGAAGAAAACCTAGACTTACTTGAATCGTTGCGAGATTCTTCCATAAAATTAGTGCTGACCCGCCATGAACAGGGCGCAGGCTTTATGGCTGCCACCTATGGCAGACTTACCGGGAAAGTAGGCGTTTGCCTATCAACTTTAGGGCCAGGCGCCACTAATTTAGTGACACCTGCGGCCTATGCTCAGTTAGGTGCTATGCCTATGCTGATGATCACAGGGCAAAAGCCGATAAAAACCAGCAAACAAGGTCGTTTCCAAGTCATCGATATCGTCGACATGATGCGACCTATCACCAAATTCACCAATCAGGTTGTCAGTGGAGACAGAATTCCTTCAACGGTTCGAGAAGCTTTCCGTCTTGCTTCTGAAGAGCGACCTGGAGCGGTGCATATCGAATTACCCGAAGATATAGCAGCAGAGCAAACTAGCGCGCAGATATTAACGCCAAGCAGTACGCGAAGACCGATAGCTGAATATAAAGCGATTACTTCGGCAATTACGATGATAGAAGAAGCGCAGTCTCCGCTTTTGCTTATAGGCGCAGGTGCGAACCGTAAACTTACTGCAAAAATGCTAAGGGAGTTTGTCGATAAAACCTGTATACCCTTTGTTACCACACAAATGGGTAAGGGTGTGCTTAATGAAAGCGATCCCCGCTTTGCCGGGAATACGGCATTATCTGATGGCGACTTCGTGCACCGCGCGATAGAACGTGCTGACCTTATCATTAATGTGGGTCATGATGTGGTAGAGAAGCCGCCGTTTTTCATGCATCACAACGACAAAAAAGTTATTCACGTTAACTTCGACTCAGCAGCCGTTGACCCCGTCTACTTTCCTCAATTGGAAGTCGTTGGCGACATCGCTAACAGCATTTGGCAAATTAAAGAAGGCATCACCCCCCAAGATGATTGGAAGCTAGATTTCTATAAAGATGTGCATCAGGCGTATGTAGAACATCGCGCTGAAGCAGAAGATGACAATCGTTTTCCTATTTTACCGGAAAGGTTGGTTAGAGATATTCGCAAGGTCATGCCAGATAACGGTATTGTTACCTTAGATAACGGTATTTACAAAATTTGGTTTGCGCGAAATTATCCTGCTTTTCATCCCAACACCCTGCTCTTAGATAACGCTCTTGCTTCGATGGGTGCGGGCTTACCATCTGCCATTGCGGCTAAATTAGTAAAACCGGAGGCGCCAGTACTCAGCGTTTGTGGCGATGGTGGTTTTATGATGAATAGCCAAGAAATTGAGACCGCTGTAAGGCTCAACCTTGACCTGGTGGTGATCATCTTGCGTGACGATGCGTACGGAATGATTAAGTGGAAGCAAGCAAACATGGAGTTTGACGAGTTTGGTTTGGACTATGGCAACCCAAATTTTGTTAAGTATGCGCAAAGCTATGGTGCTCAAGGCTGGCGTGTGGACGATACAGACGTGCTTATTCACATGGTAGATAAGTGTTTAAACACAAAAGGTGTGCACATTATCGATTGCCCTGTTGATTACAGCATGAATGACGAAACATTAAACCACACGATTAAAGAGCTGAGTGCCAAGCTTTAAACACAGTATTGAAAAGGTAAGGAGTTAAAAAATGTTGAAGGAAAGCTACCCATACTATTTAGCCAGTGAACCCGAATACGCGAACACCGACCTAGAGGTAACCAACAAATACACCGGCGAAGTTGCAACTAAAGTTGCTATGGCTGGTGCTGATACCATTGATAAAGCAATAGCTGCGGCAGAGAAGGCGCAGCCGGCCATGGCCGCAATGGCACCTTTTGAAAGACAGGCAGTGCTAGAGCACTGTGTTAAACGATTTACTGAGCGTGCAGACGAACTGGCCCAAGCTTTGTGTATTGAAGCAGGTAAACCTATTAAAGATGCCAAAGGCGAAGTGACCCGATTAATAGATACCTTTAAAATTGCTGCGGAGGAGTCGGTTCGTATCAATGGAGAAACGGTAAACTTAGAGATATCAGCGCGGGCAAAAGGTTATCAAGGCATGACCAAAAAAGTCCCCATTGGCCCATGCTCGTTTATATCACCCTTTAATTTCCCGCTAAACTTGGCTGCCCATAAAGTGGCACCTGCCATTGCCGCAGGTTGCACATTTGTGCTTAAACCGGCCTCGCGTACACCTGTTGGCGCACTTATTATTGGCGAAGTATTGGCAGAAACAGATTTGCCTAAAGGGGCGTTTTCAATTCTGCCGTGTAGCCGTGATGGCGCTGATTTATTTACCACAGACGAAAGACTAAAGCTGCTCAGCTTCACCGGCTCTCCAGATGTGGGTTGGGCACTTAAAGCAAAAGCCGGTAAAAAGCCAGTTGTACTGGAACTAGGCGGTAATGCAGCCTGCGTAATTGATGAAGATGCTGACATTGAAGACGCTATCGAACGGGTGATTGTGGGGGCTTACTATCAGTCTGGTCAAAGCTGTATCAGTGTTCAGCGCCTTTTAGTACATAGTAAAATATACGATGAATTTAAGTCGCGCTACGTAGAAAAGGTAAAAGCATTGGTGTCTGGTGACCCTTCAAACGAAGATACTTTCATCGGCCCCATGATTTCTGAGGGCGAAGCTGAACGTTTGCATGGTTGGATTACAGAGGCCAAAGAAAAGGGCGCAACTATCTTATGTGGCGGTACTCGCGAAGGCGCAATGCTTGAAGCTACGGTTATGGAAAACGTACCTAAAGACTGCGATGCCAGCGCCGAAGAAGCGTTTGGCCCGCTATCTATCCTAGTGCCTTTCGACAGCTACGACGACGCGCTTAAAGAAGTAAATAACAGTCGATACGGACTTCAAGCTGGTGTATTTACCCGCGATATTTATAAAGCGCATAAAGCTTGGGATGAGCTAGAAGTAGGCGGCGTTGTTATTGGTGATGTGCCTAGCTGGCGCGTGGATAACATGCCTTATGGCGGCGTTAAAGATTCAGGTCTAGGTCGAGAGGGTATTCGCTACGCGATAGAGGATATGTCTGAGACCCGACTTATGGTTATCCGAACGCCCCAGTAAGCTAAGAAAGCTTTGTATTAATAAATAAAAAGAGCATGTTTAGGCAAACATGCTCTTTTTTATGGCTAGTATTTTTTCATCAACCAATATTTGGTGTGAAAAGCTCGCGTTGAAGCTCGTCAGTGGAAGGTATCTTGTTCAATCCCCTAGTTTTTGTCAGCCGCATATTCTTCCAACAAAGATAGTGGAATAATATCTAGGGCTTTTTCATGGGTAGCTTCAAGTCGCACTTTGGGCGCAACACCGGCTTCGTAAGCTTCTAACCAACGAGCAGCGCACAGGCACCATCTGTCGCCGTCGAGTAGACCGGGGAAAGACATGCTAGGCCAGGGAGTTATCAAATCGTTACCCTGTCGTAAGGAAAACTGTAGAAATTCATCGCTAACCACAGCGCATACACTGTGATTGCCCACATCAGCATCGGGTACATAGCAAAAACCTTCACGGGTAAACCCCGTATTTCCACAGCATAGCTGGAGCGGTCGACCATATACATTTTTTGCGTTTGCCAAAATCAGAACCCTCTTTCACAACGTATATTCTTATAATGTGTTTTTATCTAGGTGCCTGTTTAGAATATAAAGGTGTACGTCTTAAATGCTCACCATAATGTATTCACCTTATGACCCTGAACGTTTTGGGTCAATAGAAAAGCACTAGTGTACTTACGTTTGAAGGTAAAAAATCGTGCTCGATAAAAGTAAAAAAACCGGGGAAATTAACTTTTCTGAAGAAGAAATTTCGCGCTTTGACTCGCTGGCAGAGTCATGGTGGGACCCCAACGGGAAATATAAAACAGCCCTTGAGTTTAATCGAGCGCGCTTGGATGTCATTAAAGCGCAAATAGAAGATCATTTCGGCAGAGGTAACCTCCCACCGGATTATTCGTCTTTGTCTATTGTTGATATAGGAAGCGGCGGCGGGCTTATTAGCGAGCCTTTGGCCAAGCTTGGTGCAAAGGTAACTGGCATTGATGCAAGTGCGGTAAGTGTGGAAGTGGCAAAACGCCATGCTGAAAAAAGTGGAGTATCGGTAACTTATAAACACATGTTGTCCAGTGAACTAGTTAAAGAAGCACAGCAATATGACATTGTTATAAACGCTGAAGTGGTAGAGCATGTGCCTGATCAGCAGCAGTTAATTGATGAATGCGCTAGCTTGGTCAAACCGGGCGGGCTGCTTATTCTTGCCACTCTAAATCGAACACTTAAAAGTTTTGTAATTGCTATTGTGGGGGCTGAATACGTAATGCGGTATTTGCCTGTGGGAACCCATGATTGGCAAAAGTTTGTAAAACCTAGTGAATTAGAAAAATGGGTCGGTGAAGACTTTACACTGAAGCATCAGATAGGTATGAAACTCAACCCTTTCAAGGGAGAGTGGCTAACCACTTCTAGCCTTGCGGTAAACTTTATTCAAGCCTATTCCAGAAATTGATGACGGTTTATTAATTGTGTTTATGCTTTGTATTTCGAGTGAAAATGGTATGGGCGAGTTTACTCTTGCGTGAGTACTATCTTGTTGAATTTAATAGTTATTGATAGTTAGCTGACGATAAATATCACAACTTAATGTTTATCCTCCTTATTGAAATTTCAACATAAAGGTTGATCTTTACAGTATGTTTACATAATTATAACAAAGGTCTGACCACAGACCACAACGTTATAATTATGAGGCACACACACGATGAGAATATCCAAAAATAATAGAGCAAGGAATGCTCTCATTGTTACTTTGCTTGTCATAACAAGCGCTGTCAGTTCACTAATTGTAGGGGCAGGACAAGTCTTCGCAGGAACATACGCAAAAACTGAAAACCCCATAGTATTGGTCCACGGCCTGTTCGGCTTTGAAGACATACTCTTTGTAGATTACTTTTATAAAGTTCCGCATAAACTCAGCCGTAACGGCGCTGTGGTATACATTGCTGAAGTTTCACCAGCAAATTCCACAGAAGTGCGCGGCGAGCAGCTACTTGAGTATATCGATGAAGTACTCGCCCTATCAGGCGCAGACAAAGTGAATCTTATTGGGCATAGCCACGGCGGCCCAACGGCACGTTACGCCGCAAGCGTGGCGCCAGAAAAAGTTGCTTCGGTAAGCTCTGTCGCCGGTGTTAATTGGGGCAGTAAAGTCGCAGATGAATTACGGGATGCTTTCGCTGAGGGCTCAGTGGGAGAAGGCGCCGCTGGCGTCGTTGTTAATGCATTTGCCAACATTATTGAAATTGCGTCTGGGTCAGATCCACGTGACAAGCCAACCGACTCAATCGCAGCACTTGATTCTCTGTCAACTGCAGGCTCAGTAGCGTTCAATCAAAAATACCCTGAAGGCATGCCTACCGCCTACTGTCGCAACGACGGTAAGATGTTGGCTGAAAATGGCGTGTATTATTTCTCATGGAGCGGCGGAAGAACTTATACCAATGCTTTAGACATTGTCGACCCTTTCCTAGCTATTACTGGCACTGCGTTTAAAGAGCCAAACGACGGTCTAGTATCAACCTGTAGTTCCCACTTAGGTAAAGTGCTGAAAGACAATTATAAAATGAACCACATGGACGAGGTAAACCAGAGTTTTGGTATAACCCATTGGTTTGAAACCGACCCGGTAGACGTGTTTGTACGTCAGGCTAATCGTCTTAAGAGATTGGGCTTGTAGTGACACAAGGTAAAGTACGCCATGCGTACCCAATACTTACAGGGCTAGTTGCTCTGTTAGTATTGGGCGGTATTGTTTATTTCCAATTTGCACCTGACACCCAAAAAAATGGTGCAGGGTCTTCCACCGAACGCGTGGAAGTTAACAGGCAGAAAGAAACCAGTGAAAAGCTGGGCGAGAAGGGAATAAAACATAAAGTGGCAGATGCGCGCCCCTCTCTAAAAAGCGAAGCAGCAAGCGCAAATAAAAGCCTTACTCCCTTTGAGCTTAACTATTCAACCAAAGACGCTTTCGACCGCTTTATATTTACGCGTACAACAAAAGAGCCGCAAACCGTTAAGTTTGCCTATGCCACTTACGTTAGCACCGTGTTTACACCAACTACCCAAGCGGTAGCGTCTGACTTATTTACCCGTTATGTAGATTATAAAGTGGCGCTTTCTTCCATCGAGACGGAGGTCGACTTGGCTACTCATAGTTTACAGGATGTGTCTTACAAACTTGATGAGCGCGAGGAGATAAGACGAACCTACTTCAACGACACCGAATACCATTATTTATTTAGCCAAGAAGCGCAGGTGGACGAGGCCGCACTGGAGCGCTTGCGTGTCGCACAAGAAAACTCGCTACCCAAAGAGGAAAGAAAAGCGTTAATTGTCGCTTCTATCAAAGCGGGGAATGAAGCCGAACGGGAAGCCTTTCAGCCAACGCTTAATATGCATCGCATCAAAGAGATAAAACGCAGTTATAGCAATATTAACGATCGCTACAACGCTGTGGCGGCCGAGTTTGGTAGTACAGTGGCAGAGCGCTTCGCGAAAACCTGGGAAAAACAGGCTAGCTGGGAAAGCAAAATTGCTAACTATGAAAAATATCGCGACAACTTATCGAAGCAGTCAATTGCGGTTAGCGAGTTAGAAAGCGCGCTACGGGAATACCGGTCTGCACATTTCACCGACAATGAAATAAAGCGTCTAAACGTTATTACTGGGTCGTAATTTGTCAGGAGCGCAATAAAGTCGTCATAGACTAGGCGTTAGCCTTTTCCCCTGCAAATGGTAATGCAGAGGTATAACCATAAAAGTACTGAATAGTTCTATACATAGGCAGAGTGATTTGAAAGCGGATTGTGCAGTTACTAATCTAGAACGAACCCTATATTTAACATTCTGTCATAAGGTTTGTGGCAATCATTATGAAAATCTACGAAACGAAAACCGCGCCCAACCCACGTCGAGTACGCATGTTTTTAGCCGAAAAAGGCATTGATGTTGATTACGTTCAGGTCGACATTCAAAAAGGCGAAAACTTAAGTGCAGAAATGCGCGCTAAGAACCCGTTAGGTAAAATACCCATTTTAGAGCTTGATGACGGTACATGTATTGCCGAAACGGATGCCATTTGTACTTACTTTGAAGCATTGCAACCAGACCCGCCTTTAATGGGAACAACGCCCGTTGAAAAAGCCACAATATCCATGTGGCAGCGCCAAGTAGAATTGGCCTTCATGATGCAAATTGGCATGTGCTTTCAACACACCACAGGTTACTTTAAAGACCGTATGACACCGGTACCTGAATATGGCAAAGAAGCGGGTATCAACGCGTCTAAATATCTCAATATTTTAGAGCGCCGACTTGGTGTAAAAGAATACATCGCAGGGGATACTTTCTCTATCGCAGACATAACCGCGCTATGCGCCATGGATTTCGCCCGAGTGGTGAAAATACGAATGACTGACGACCACGTTAATTTAGCGCGCTGGTATGAGTCAGTGAGTAACAGAGCGAGTGCAAAAGCCTAATGATAGATTTATACACTGCCGCTACGCCGAATGGCTGGAAAGCCTCGGTAGCGCTTGAAGAAATGGGGCTTGAATATACCGCCCATGCCGTAAATTTAATGAAGGGCGAACAGAAAACACCAGAGTTTTTAGCGATGAACCCCAATGGACGCATACCGGTTATTATTGATAGAGAGGCCGACGGTCACGTGGTTTTTGAGTCTGGCGCCATTATGGTTTATCTGGCTGAAAAGACGGGAATGTTTTTACCCAGTGACGCTAAGCGCAAAAGCCAGGTTATGCAATGGGTGATGTTTCAGATGGGGGGCATTGGACCTATGATGGGACAAGCCAACGTGTTCCATCGTTATCTAGAAGAAAAAATCCCTGTAGCAATAGCGCGTTACCAAAACGAAGTGCGACGTTTATTCACCGTACTGGATGGCAGGTTAGAAAATCGCGAATATCTGGTAGACGACTATAGTATCGCCGATATGGCCAACTGGTGCTGGGTGCGTACCTATGAATGGTCTGGTGTTAGCATTGAAGGCTTAGATAACCTAATACGTTGGAAGAACAGTATTGAAGCGAGACCTGCAGCAAGGCGTGGCGTAGAAGTACCCAATAAAATTGATAAAGAGGCGCTTCTTAAAGGCGCCAAAAATGTGGTTACTAAATAACGCTTTTAACTGAATCGACAAACCGATTAAGCCAGCCTGATGCCATACTCGGTTTGTAAATCAACTCAAAATGCTCTTCATGGCAAAAGTCATAATCTGATACGTACGCGCAAGTAAGATCATGGCTTTTCGCTATGAAGTCAGGTACGTAGGCCAAAGCCAGCCCTTGCCTGACAATAGACAGCAGGGTGCCAAAATCATTACATCGATAGTGTATGGAGCGGGGGACTTTGTCGTCTCGCCACCCATCAGAACCTATACCCCGCTTTATTCCACAAAAAGGTGAGACATCAGGGCAAGCAAAAGCATAAGCGTACAAACTTTGACTTGTTAATGTACCGTTTTTTGCTTCAGTTACCGCAGGGTGATTTTTTGCGGCTGCAACCACATAGGTAGACGACCCTAATGATATGCGATGCAATGACGGGTCTTGCTCTTGTTCTTCCATTGCAAAAGAGGTGGCAATAGCCACGTCGCTTCCCCCTCTAGAAACGCTTTCCAGCGCTTTCCCTTCCCAGCAAGCGTTGATATTAACGTGAAAGCGATCTTGTACAGAGGATGGTTTAGCAAGCAAAGTTGGCAAATAATATTGAAGCAAGAGCGATGGGCCAGAAACAGTAATGTTGTATAAAGCAGTATTGCCCCTAAACTCACTGAGCGCCTGATCGGCTTCGTGCACAAGATGAGTGGCATAAAGAAGGAATTTGTTTCCCCGTTGGTTGAGTCGAATATGCTTACCTACTCGGTCAAACAATTGGCTTTCTAACTTTTGTTCTATCCTTTTCACCACTTTAGACAATGCGCCTGTGGTGACTGATAAATGCATAGATGCTTTATTCAAATTCTCATGTTGCGCAACAACAATGAACTTTCTTAAGTCTTCAATATCCACAGGTTTATAGCCCTATTATTTCCTGTTGGGAATTAAATGCGTATTTATTGTAGCTTAATTGTAAGTGGTTATTATGCCAGTATCGTCATAATAAAATTGTTATTAAGCGTAAAAGGTTTATGAAGCGTCTTTATTTTACTGTCTTGTGTTTATATATGGCGTGCTCGGGGGCAACAGCGACAACCACAGAAGAACTAAGTGCAAATGGCATGAGTAAAGCACCTAAGGCTAATACTTCAATACACGCTGATCATAAATATCATACAAGAGTTGGTTCTCACGGTATGGTGTTGTTTACAGATGGCGCTGAACTCTATGCCAGTCACTTACCCCTTTATTATTCGCCACACGATTACCAACTTATTTATGCCGTAGGAAGTCCGCATAAAGCTACGCTAATTGCGTATCTACAAGCAGGCTCAACGTCTCACAGCAACATGGTGACCCTGTTACCAGAAAATTTTGATTTAAATAAACTCGTTGATGGTGAAAGATTTTCTATTTCAGCACAGTTTTATAAAGGTCATTTTGAGCGAGGTGGCACTAAGTGGTTGGGTAAATCGGAACTGACATTTGAAAAGCTATTGTTTAAACGTTGCTTGGTAAAACAATACAAACCATCACGTTCTGACGACGATAGCGTTAAAGATAACCTAGATGAAAAGTGGACGCGTATCAGGCTCGGCGACAAGTATTTATACATTCACCTTATTGGCGAACGTCCATCGTTTGATGCACTATTTATCGTCGACGATTGTCAGAGAGCTTTAAAAAACAGGCTGGTCGAAAGTGTGCCGAGCAAGACTCAAATTAAAGAGATTTTTTCCCACTGCGGCACGTCTGGGCTAGTGTACTTCGAAACACAGGATTTTGCGCACTGACGCCGCTGATCTGCCCTAGCGTGATTTCAGCTTTAAGATTTTACGCCATCACTTATGGCTTTGATATGTTCAGGGCCTATGCCGCAACAGCCTCCAATGATACTGGCGCCTGCCGCTAGCCACGATTGAGCGTAATCCGCATAGCGCTGCGGTGTTATATCGTTGCGCAGTTCTGACAAAAGCGCGTTAGCTTCATGCTGACGCTTCCTTTCTGAAAAGCTATTGGCGTATGCACCTGTAGCAATGTTTTCATTCAACTCTCGTGTGATTGTCAGTGCACTTTCCATTTCTTCAGGTTGTGAACAATTAAATAGTACGCTATCAACACTTTCCAGCAAAGGCGCGATTTTTTCTAGCGGCTCGCCTGAACGAAGAGTCACAGGTTCGTTAGAAGACGCTCTATTTTGCAAAGAAAACGACAGCCAAATGGGATGGGAAGAGAGTGTTTTTATTAGTGAAACTACAGCTTCCGCTTCTTCGATGGAGCAAGCCGTTTCAATTAGCCAAACATCAATAAAAGGGGCTTGCGCTTTAATCAACGGTGTTAAAATCTCTGCGACACGTTTTGCATCGAATAGGTCTGGACGGTATGAGCCAAAAGCAGGTGGCACACAGCCCGCGACCGACAGCTTATCGCTTTTATTCTGCTGCAAAGTGACGGCTTCCCTTGCTAGCTTAGCTGCTGACTCGGCCAGCGAAAATGCTTGTTCCTTAAACGCGGTTTCACCAATATGAAATGGAACGATGGCATAGGCATTTGTAGTAATGACAGTGGCACCAGCGTTTAGAAAGTGGGTATGAACCTCACGCACTAGTTCCGGGGTCTGCATTAATGCTAGTGCTGACCATTCCGGCTGTTTAAAAGGCGCGCCGATCTTTTCAAGTTCACGACCCATACCACCGTCTAGAATATGAATCACTTTACTACTTACTGTCATGAAAACCTTAACTGTACATCTGAATAATTAAAAATAGTTAGCCTGAAGTGCTAAGTTTGCGCTTCCAATCGATTGGGCCTTCACGCCCACGTGACCGGGACTAATTTGCGCAGGAGTAATACCTCGCATATCCAAGTCTTTCAACGCTCTCTGGGTTGCTTCAACTAGTAATTCTTTTATGTTGCTGGGGATGGCGCCGTCAATGATTACGCCATCTAAGTCCAAAAGGCTCATAGCGCACTGTGAAGCAAACGCCAGCCCTTTGGCTGTCTCGCGCACCCAGTTTTCTACCAGTGATTCATTACACTGCCAGTAAGAGGGGGACTCATAAATATGCTTGGCGTCTTCCCCTGCTTTTTCAAGCTCGCTTTCTAATAGATAAAGCGAAGATTGCGTTATTAACTGACGTTGATGATTTTGGCTAAGAAAAGGTAGCGAGCCAATAGCACCGGCATTACCCGTTTTGCCATTGATAAGCTGATTGTTAAGTACCAGTCCGCCGCCTAAAAACGTACCAACAAAAATGTACAAAAAGCTATCGTAACGCTTCGGATTACCGAAAGACATTTCCGCGCTACATGCCGCTCCGGCGTCATTTTTAATAAAAACGGGTAGTTTTAATAAGCTTTCAAGCGCGGTTTGCGGGTCGAACTCTTTCCATTCTTCTAACTCTTTTTTCGGCGCGCCTGCTTCCTCTGCCCAACTCCAAATTTCAAAAGGCATGGCTACGCCTAACCCTCTAACCAAGTTTTGCTGCGCTTTATCTAAATTTTTAGTTAAAACACCGAAGGCGCGCTCTGCGAAGTTAAGTAAATTGCTTACCGTGGGGTAGTCAAATTTTTCATGAAGGGTTGCTTTAACATTGCCTTTCAAGTCGAGTAAGGTCATGTCAAAACCGCGGCGACCTACTTTGAGGCCAATGCTGAATGCCCCGTTAGCATTCAAACCGAAAGGTACTTTTGGCTGGCCGACGCCACCTTTAATAGGCGCTAAGCGTTTAACTAAGCCATCGGTTTCCAACTTCTTGATAATTACCGTTGCAGACTGCGCCGACAGCCCGGTCAATTGTGCAATTTCAGCTTTAGGTAATGCAATGCGTTGTCGAATTAAGGTTAAGATCGCGCGCTCATTCGCGGAGCGATTATCGAGTAACTCTGGTGCGCTTTGTGAAGGAAGGTGAAAAGCCGATTCAATATTCAAAGTAATTACTATCTACCGTTAAAAGTGAAGTGAGTTTAACAATACCAATCCGCATAGAGAATGCCTACTTCTGTTCAAAAATGTCTACAGTTTCTAATGCAGTATCTAGACATCCTACAATTCTTTGATAAAAATATAAATCAATTGGGTTGATTTAATGGTTGTGTTCGACAATACTATGCTCCAATTAATTAACGATTCGTTAACTTTGTGTATTGTTCACGCAAAGTAAACGTCTTTTATTTACATTTTTTGAGTGAGGCTGGTATGAAGATTTTGTGTTTAGGTGAAGTGCTTATTGATATGTTAAGCCAAGGTGCAGCGCCCAAAGATGGCAACATACCAGCCATGAAGCCTTTCCAGCCTTACGCTGGTGGCGCGCCTGCTAACGTGGCGGTTGCAGTTGCCCAACTAGGTGGTGAGAGCGCAATGGTATCTAAAGTGGGTGATGACACTTTTGGGGCGTTCCTTAAAGAAATGCTTGAACACTATAAAGTGAACACTGACTTTGTGTGGACAACTCAAGAAGGCAATACGGCGTTAGCGTTTGTAAATTTAGATGAAGACGGTGAGCGTTCGTTCGATTTCTACGTAGATAATGCCGCGCATAAGCACATTTCAGAAAAAGACTTATCTACCATTGATTGCGACAAAAATACGGTACTTCACTTCTGTTCGGGTTCAATTTCTGGCCCTGAACTTATTCCTGGCACTGAGTTTATTTTAAACAAGGCAAAGGAAAACGGCATGATGGTGTGCTTAGACATTAACTATCGCCCAGCATTTTGGGATGATACTGCTAATGCACCAGCGCGTATTGATGAGGCGGCTAAGAAAGTCTCTGTGTTAAAGGCAAGCCGCGAGGAACTTGCAGAGCTTTACGGCGAAGAAAATGCCGATGCAAAAGTACAACAGTGGCTTGATAGTGGGGTTAAGGTTGTATTGGTGACCGACGGTGGTGAGCCAATTCACTATATTACTAAGTCTTTCAGCGGCACGTTAGCGTCACCAAAAATGGATGTGAAAGACACGACTGCAGCCGGTGATTCTTTTATCGGTGGGTTCCTGTATTTCCTTTCGACCAAAGTTAAAAACGCCGATGAGTTCGATGCGTGGGCCGAAAACTTTGAGAATGTAAGCGAGGCCACTGAGTTTGCTATTCGCTGTGGGGCTTATACAGTAACCCAGTATGGCGCATTTAGCGCACTGCCTACGCAGGAAAATATCGCCAAGTAGGAAGCGTTAAAAAATCGCTTTCAAAGCTGTGAAGCAGGCAATAAAAAAGGGTTCGATTGAACCCTTTTTTGTCTTTTAAAGCTATACCAGCAGCACAAGCTAATGCGTTAAGTCGGCCTAGTGCTTATCGGCTCTGCTTTGGAACTTACGTTCTTCGGTATTAACCTTAATCCATTCACCGGTGCTAATATATTCTGGCACTTGTACTACTAGGCCGGTCGAAAGCGTAGCCGGTTTAGTGCGAGAAGTAGCAGACGCACCTTTAATAGACGGGTCGGTTTCAACTACCTCAAGCTCCACGCTCATTGGTAAGTCTAAGGCAACGGGTACTTCGCTAACAATAACAACTTGAATGCCATCGGTTTCTTCGTTGATGAACAGAGCTTCGTTCTCAATGCTCTCTTTGTTCAAGTGATAAGGGGTGTAGTCTTCCTTATCCATAAATACATATTCTTCGCCATCGATATACGAAAACATAGCGGGGCGACGAATTAAGTCTGCCATATCTAGGGTATCTGAGTCTTTAAAGGTCTCATCGTATTTGGCGCCCGTTACTACATCGTACATGCGCATGCGATAGATGCTGCCACCAGCACGACCTTGGGGGACAGAGCGTTCAATGTCTCGCACTATGCAAGTTTTCCCATCAAATACTACAGTGTTATTCTTTTTAATTTCACTAGCCTTAGGCATGGCGATTTCCTATTGTTTTATTTTCTTAAGATGCAAGCCTTGTTTCTTCCTCGGCCCATTCTCTGCGATTTTACACGACTAAGAAAGTGTTTTTGCTGGCTCAGCCTTCTATTAGCGATTTAACATTCGCTAAGGTATCAGCTTCACTGGCGGGCTTGTCCCAACGAATTCTATGTATACGGGGAAAGCGCAGCGCGACTCCTGATTTGTGCCTTGACGAAGGGTGTACAGCGTCGAAAGCCACTTCAAGCACTAGCTCTTTTTTCACTTCTCTTACCGGGCCAAACCGTCCTACAGCATTGCGCCTTACCCAATTATCCAGTTTTTTGAGCTCTTCATCGGTGAACCCGGAATACGCCTTCCCGATAGGCAGAAGCTGACTGTCCTCCCAAGCGCCAAACGTGTAGTCAGAATAAAAGCTGGAGCGCTTGCCGTGCCCTCGCTGCGCGTACATCATTACCGCATCCACAACTAGCGGGTCGCGCTTCCATTTAAACCACTGGCCTTTAGGTCTGCCAGGAACATACTTACTATCTAAGCGCTTTATCATGAGCCCTTCTACCGCACGGTTTTGGCATACTTGGGCGTGAAGCTGGCGCAAGGTTTCAGGTGAAGTGGCATTGAGTGTTTCAGAAAGAAACAAACGGCTGTTATTCGTGTTGCTAAACCATTCTTCAAGGGCGTGGCGCCTTGCCTTTAGTGTTTTATCAGTTAAATCTTCACTATTAAGCACTAAAGCATCGTAAACGATTAGTCCAACCGGTGCGGAAGACTGTAAAGCTTTACTAGGTTTCTTTTTATTAAGACGCTGCTGAAGCGCATTAAAGGTATCCACGTCTGGCTGTGTGACGGATGAAGCCTGTTCATCGCTTTTATCACTACTGGTACGTTGACTAGCCGCACTTTGGGCAGTCGATTCTTCAGATTGATGTAGGCCATGTTCTGCATTATGAATAACCAGCAGTTCTCCATCTAGCACCATATTGCCGCTTACAGACTCAAGCAGATCAGGAAATGAGTGGCTAATATCATCGCCAGTACGAGAAAAAAGGGCTTTTTCGGGCTTATCGCCATCGGCCCCACTACCGTTCTGAGTCTTATCATCTACAGGGTTATTTGACTTAACGACAAGCTGCACACGAATGCCGTCGTACTTGTTCTCAATTTGCCAAGTGTTCTTGGTGAAAGCGTCTATATCGCTATCTTCAATGGGGTGAGAAAGCATAACTGGATGAAAGGTGACGGCATTTTCAATATCAGGCTTGTCAGCTTTTCCTTCTAGCCAACCAAGCATATCGACATAAGGCGGAGTAACCGCATGCCAAAGTGTCTCAACTTCTTTAATGTCTTTATTGCCATAATCGGCCAATATTTGTTTTATAGAGCGCGCCGACACGCCTATACGTAACCCCCGAGTGCCCAACTTTAGTAACGCCCAGCGTTGAGCCGGCGTCATTATTGTTAGGTAATGGGCTAGCGTCTCAGAAACTTTCTGCTTACTGACCGAAGCGAACGTTTCTACCACTTCGGTAAGCGAGGGTAGCGAATTTGTTGGCTCGCTATAAGGCCATAAATGGGCTACGGTTTCACTAACCTCACCCACATAGTCATAGCTCATGGCAAAAAGCGCAGGATCGGTATGTTCGGTAATAAGCTTTTTTACCGTATTGCGCTTAAAAAAGTCGAATCGCAATGTACCTGCCATAGCAGCAATTGCCCAGCCTCGGTCAGGGTCTGGTGTATTGGCTATGTAGTTAGCTATAAGCTGCGCTTTGGCTTTGTTTCCAGACGTGAAATACAGCTGCTCAAGTAAGTGACTGAATGCTTCCACTAATCGCCTCCTTGCTCTTCTTCATCATAACCGACTAGCGATAGCGCTCTGGCTTTAAACCCCATTTTTTCAGCCTGATACATCAGCGCATCTTCTCTGCCGTGAGTCACCCACACTTCTTGCGGATTGACTTCTTTAATGGTTTGCAGCAATTCGGGCCAGTCGCAATGATCAGAGATAATAAGCGGTAGCTCGGCATTTTTTTGCTTAGCGCGAGCGCGAATTTGCATCCAGCCAGATGCCACAACAGGTCGCACGTTAGGCAAACTTCGCGACCACCTGTCGGCAAGTGCCGAAGGGGGCGCAATGACTATCTCACCGTCTAAGGTCTTTTTATCTGCAACCTCAGAGACTGGAATTAATTCACCTAAGTCTATTCCTAATTGCTTGTATAGGTCACACAGTTTTAGCTGCGCACCATGTAAGTAAATTGGTTTGGAGTAGCCTGCTTCTCGCAGCGCTAATATAACCCGTTGACATTTACCCAATGCATAAGCGCCTACTAAGTGGCACCGCTCGGGAAACACGCGTAATGAGTGAAGGAGTTTTTCAATTTCATGTTCAATAGGCGGGTGCTTAAAGACAGGAAGCCCGAAGGTGGCTTCGGTAATCAATACATCGCAAGGGACAACTTTAAAGGGCGGGCAAGTAGGATCGTGACGGCGCTTATAATCACCGGAAACTACAACGCGGTAGCCTGCATATTCGATAAGAATTTGTGTAGAGCCAAGAATATGGCCAGCAGGGTAAAACGTGGCTTTTACATCGTTAAAAGTAATACTTTCACCCATAGCTACAGGGTGCTGATGAATAGCCATATCTTCACCGTAGCGGGTTTGCATAATTGCCAGTGTTTCCGAGCTTGCGTACACACTGTTATGACCTGCCCGTGCATGGTCAGCGTGGCCGTGTGTGACAAGCGCGGTGGCGACTTCATTCATTGGGTCGATGTAAAACTCACCCGGCTCGCAATAAAGGCCAGTATCGTCAGCTTTTAACCACGTTGATGGATGCACTTCTTGTAGTCCTGCCAAATCAGAGAATGCTTGTTACTACGTATTTAACCCCCCGAATCGACCACTTGAATTAGGCACTTACTACTGTTTTAACTCTCATTCATCTATTGGGTTTGGGTTGGGCTATGATACTGACGAAAGCCAATTAGGCTCGGCTACTTTGCTAGTTACTTTCAGGTTCTAGATAGTTGCGCCATTATGCTACAGGACCAGGCTTTACCTGGTCCTTTTGGCTGAATCGGATTTATATAACTTCTTTTAGTACGGATGTTAGCTATGAGGTTTTGTTTGCCTCTGTCGCCAATTCTTGCTCTTCTACCAAACCGTGATCCATCTTGCTTTGTTGCTTCTTATAAAAGCTGCGCAGATACAGTCTTCGCCATGCCGCTTCAAATGGCCCTTGATCAAAGTGCTTAGTAATAAAATTCGCCAGCAACATTTGAATTGCAGTAAGCGCAAGGGTAATTAACATCAAATCGAGCAGCGTCACATTATAGGCAAATTCGGGGTAGTAAGCGGGCATAATTACACGAAACAGCACAGCCAAAACAATAGACTGTGTTAGATACAGGGTAAACGCCACCTTGCCGCAGTTAATAAGTGACTGATACCACCAGCTGGTTGTATTTTTCACTTTGATTAACAGATGAGCGTAGGCAAAAGCACAGAAAATAGCGGGGATACTGGTAAACATGGGAATAACATCTGAGGTTACTTGCTCAAACATTATCTGAGGAATAACAGTAATAACAGAGGTGGCTACGGCAACTATAGCTACTTTTTTAAATACAGCAGAAGAAAAACCAAGGTTAAAGAAATCGCTTCTATAAAGGTAGGCACCAAACATCATAAGCCCCATCGACTGCCACAGCATGGAAAAAGGGGCTGCAATAACGGTAGCAAGAACAAAAGATGCTTGAACGCCAATTTGGAACAAATAACTACTATGCCATTCCGTAACCTCTTCGGCGTAAGCTTCGCTAGACCTTAATGGAGGTGCGCCACCGTAGTCGTATCCAAGCGTAAGTACTATGCCAAAAACAAGCATAATGATGCTTCCCACAATAAGATATTTAACGCTTTTCGCGCGAAGCGCTTCTTGGTCTAACGTTAAGTGCTTTAGTACAAAGTAGGCGCAAAGGCTGTAATAAAGCAGTATGTCGCCGCCAAATATAAACACGCCATGTATTAACCCAAATAAAAATAGCCATTTAAGCCGAGATTTAGAAAAGTCTAAAAAGTTGTGCCCACGCTTTTGACAAGCATCGAATTGAATAGCTAAACCTGCTCCAAAGAGCAGGCAGAATAAGGTGCGAAATCTTCCATCTAAGAAAAGCGCGCTAAATGTTGAGATAATCTCATCAGATAAAAGAGGATCTTCAAAAAACGCGTAGCCGGTGTGAAAATTTTGATGGTATGCAATGTTTAAAAACAATATGCCAAGGATTGCTAAACCTCTAATGGCATCTATGGATTGAATTCGCATTTACGTTCCCTGTAATCATATTTTGTAGTTTAACGAGTGTAGTGTACTCGTTTTCGAAGTGTCGATACTTAAAGTGTATCCGAATATTAACTATTGCTAATAACTTTAATCCACTAATAAATAAAAAGTACAGGAGATACTTATTTTTTCAAGCAAGTTATATTGCGCTTAGCCTTGATGGTTATTGCAAAGGCAAAAAGTAAGGTGTTGGCGTATATAAACTTAACTAAAGAATTGGCGTATAAAGCGGAAAAGGCATAACAGATACTGTAAATGACATTACTTCCCTCCGCTTTCGCTAAGTGGTTTAAGCAAAAAGGCTGGCAACCGCGTGATTATCAACAGACCATGTTGGTGGAAAAAGATAAACATGACTGTACGTTACTGATAGCACCGACAGGGGCGGGTAAAACCTTGTCAGGTTTTCTGCCGAGTTTGGTAGAGCTTAGTGAACTCAATGAAAGTAATTCGCCAGCTGAAAACAAGGGTAATCAGAGTGGGTTTAATGGTTTACATACCCTGTACATTTCACCACTTAAAGCGTTGACTCAGGATATCCATCGCAATCTGTTACAGCCTATTGAAGAAATGTCGTTGCCTATAACTGCGGAAACGCGTACCGGCGATACGCCTTCTCATAAGCGTCAGCGACAGCGTAAAAAGCCGCCTAATATTCTACTTACTACCCCCGAATCCCTCATGCTGATGCTAAGTTACGCCGATGCCGATAAGCTTTTCGGCAAACTAAAACGCGTGATCATTGATGAAACTCACAGTTTAATGGCAAATAAACGCGGCGACTTTTTGTCACTCGCCCTAGCGCGCTTGAGCGTGTTTTCACCAAGCTGTAAACGCATAGGCCTGTCAGCGACCGTAGCGTTTCCTGAAACTTTGGGCGCGTGGCTAGCAGGCAGTGACAGTGTTGCCAATATCATCAAAGTAAAAGCGGGGGAGAAGCCAAAAGTTGAGATGCTGCACTCCAAAGCGCGCATGCCTTTTGGCGGTTTTATGGCCCGTTACGCCATTGATGATATCTATGAGGCCATAGAGAAGGCACAGACCACGCTGGTTTTTGTCAATACACGCGCTCAGTCTGAACTGCTATTTCAAATGTTGTGGGAAGCAAATAAAGCTGCGCTCCCCATAGCGCTTTATCACGGCAGTTTGAGCAAAGAGCAAAGGCGAAAAACCGAAGCTATGATGGCAAGCGGTATGCTAAGGGCAATTGTGTGTACTTCTGCGTTAGAGTTAGGTATCGATTGGGGTGATGTAGATAAGGTCATTCAAGTAGGTGCGCCTAAAGGCGTAAGCAGGCTGCTGCAAAGGATAGGGCGAGCGAACCACAGGTTAGATGAACCTAGCGAAGCGTTACTTGTACCAGCAAACCGTTTTGAAGCGCTGGAATGCCAAGCGGCCATTACGGCTATTGAAAAAGGTGAACTTGATGGCGAAAGCCCTCAGCCAGGCGCCCTAGATATCATTCCGCAGTTTATCTTGAACTGTTTATGTAGCAAAGCTGATAGGCCGGATGCCTTATATCAAGAGATACTTACCGCTACGCCTTATCAAGGGTTAGATAGAGACGATTTCGATAAGCTGTGGCGCTTCACCCAAGACGGAGGCAGTGCCCTGAATGCTTATGAACGATATCAGCGCTTAACCAGAAATGATGATGGTACTTTTGCGCCCGCAAATCGGCGAGTTATACAAAGACACAGGCAAAACATAGGCACAATCGTTGAGGCAGGGCGTTTAAAGGTAAAGCGTATCCGAAGGGGAAACCAAGGCAAGATCATTGGTGAGGTAGAAGAATACTTCGCCCAGCAGTTAACGCCTGGAGATACCTTTTATTTCGGCGGAGAAGTACTGCGCTTTGAAGCAATCCGCGACATGCAGCTTCACGCCAAGCCGGCAAAAGCCAAAGAGCCTAAAATACCAAGCTACGCAGGTGGCCAAATGCCGCTATCTACCTATCTAGCAGAAGGGGTACGGGCAATCTTGGCTAATCAAAAATCCTGGAAGGCACTGCCCGCGCAGGTACAAGAGTGGCTGAAGCTTCAGCAGGCGTTCTCTCAGCTACCTAGCCCTGAAAAGGTGCTGGTGGAGCAGTTTCCATTTAGACAGACGCACTATACCTTGTACTACACCTTCGACGGGCGCAAAGCGAACCAAACCTTAGGTATGTTGTTAACGCGGCGAATGGAAAAAATGGGCATTAAGCCTTTAAGCTTCAGCGTGACTGATTATGGTTTGTCGGTAGCATCAGTGAACGCCATCACCCAAGGGCAGTTACAGCAACTGTTTCAGCCGGATATTCTAGGCGACGAATTAGAAGATTGGATGTTGCAAGCGCCAATGCTAAAGCGTTCCTTCAGACAAGTAGCGGTAGTTAGCGGGTTGACCGAACAGCGTTATCACGGCAGTCAAAAAACTATGAAACAAGTAACGTTTTCTACCGACCTTATTTACGATACGTTGCGAGAGCACGACCGCGACCATATATTACTTAAAGTAGCGCGTGCTGATGCTGAGCGCGAGCTACTCGACTTACGGCGACTCGCTAACTTACTCATTCGCTACGTAGATTCAGCGATATTAATGAACCTTGAAAAACCGTCTCCTATGGCCATTCCTATTGTACTTGATGTGCGCAGTGAGCAAGTAAAAGGCGCTGGTGCACAGGCCATCATCGAACAGGCTGATTTGTATGCGGAAGCTGAAACTATGTTGGATGAAGTTCGCGCACTACTCTCAGGGACTAGCGTTGAATAGGTAATATGAGCTCACAAATGAAAAGAACAAGAGGGTAAGTTGGCAATAACCGATTCGTGGCTGACGGAGAAAGTCAGTCAGCGCCACATTACAATTACGAAATATGTAGACTACCTGTGGTTATTAGATGCGCGTGGTGTGGCATATTTACCCGCATGCGACTGGCTGATTGTGTCTGATCTTCACTTAGAAAAAGGCAGCTATTTACGCAGCTATGCGAACCCCATACCTAGCTTAGACTCCACCGCCACACTTAAACGCTTAGAAAGCATTATTAATGATTATAAGCCTAAGCGGGTAATCAGCTTAGGCGATAGCTTTCATGACAAGCATAGCATGTCTCGTATGACTAACGAGGACCGGCAGCACTTATGCAGGCTTGTTGATAAAGTGAAAGAGTGGATGTGGGTAGAAGGTAATCATGACCCAGACCTGCCGGAAGGCATTCCTGGAACGCCCTGTTTTGAAATAGTGCTAGATAATATGGTGTTCAGACATGAACCAGAAATGAGCGAAACTCGTGCTCAGGTTATCGGTCACTATCATCCCAAAAAGCGCACCACTATTTCTCGCCGCCGTTACTCTGGTAAATGCTTTACTAACAACAACAGCCTATTTGTGATGCCCGCCTTCGGGCAGTTCACCGGCGGGTTAGACATAGACGAAGACGTAATGCTAGCGCTTCTTCCCAAGTCCACCCGTCAGGTTTTCATGCTCTGTGAAGGTATTATCTTTAAAGTATAGTCCAGCAAAGTATATAAATGGTACTGTGTCTTTTTTGACCTAATAAACAGATGAGTGAGCCGTCACATGGATAGTGCAATTAGAATGTTTGCTTCTTTGATTCTCACGGGAATTATGTCCTGTTGTGCTATAGGAAAAGAGCAAACTACGACTGAAACGGTTATTGATAAAAGGGGAGAAAACCTCTTTTTACTTGGAAATTTTGATAGTTTCACTTTAGATGCTGTTGTCAAAGAAATAGATAAGTCACCACAAATTACTCGTATCGTGTTTACAGCTAATGGTGGTTCTAACGACGATAATGTCACTCTTCAATTAGGACGTTTCATACGGCAAAAAAAGCTAGAAACTCATGTATTGGAAGGAGGTGTAATTGCATCAGGAGGAGTAAGCTTGTTCTTAGCAGGAGTGAAACGCTCTATAGGTAAAAATGTATATATTGGGGTTCATGCATGGCAACACTGCAGTGGAAGTGGCACTGTGAACTGCAAATCTGCAAAAGAATACGCACTTACAGATTCTGCGCATCGTCTACATAATGACTACGTAAGTGAGATGCTATCAACTGACAGTTTCTATTGGTTTTCAATTAACGCTGCGCCACCAAATTCAATACATTGGTTATCATCATCAGAAATAAAAGCTTTTAAATTGGTGAATCATTCAATAAATGAAAACTTTGAAATCCCGTTTTTTCGTGCATTTCAAAACGAATACGAAAACGTATGTCATAACTGTCCAACGAAAAATCACTAGCTAATGGGGTCAGAGTCTGAGGGATCCCCACGAATTTAATTTCATGAGGCTCCGGCCCAGGCCCCGTCTACTATGGAGCTGTACCATTGGAGTGCAGCTTTCCACTGTCGCATAGTGAATCGTATCCGGCAAGCGACAGCCCTAAGTCCAAGGTAATGGAATGACAGCACGCTTCTGGTTTCGGTATTGGCTTGGAAGCGCCGATGTTTGTTGGAAGAGACGAGCACTATACCCAGTAGTATAGCCACTAATGATGCTAACGTCGTCAGCAATACCAGTATTGTTAAGCGCTGCTTCTTCACACTTTTATTTTGCTCATAGCCAAGCCCGAACTTCGTGCTTTTCATGTCTCTAAACCCTTCTTCAATCTGCATGCGCTGGCGATAAATAGCAACTACCTGTTTCGATAAGCTTCGGTGAGATTCTAGTGAAGTCGCTAACAGCCTCGGGTCTTTCGCTCCTTGTGCATGGACTTTTGAGCGTTTTGAAGCTTTGCGTGTACCATCGGGGTTTAAAGCATGACGCCCTTTCGTTTTCTGTTTGAACAGAACTAGCGTACAGGCAAAGGGATTACCTCTTACTATTTGGCTGTTATCAAAACGTTTAGGCCGACAGGTCGCTTGAGCGTAAAGGTGTCGAATACACTGCCACGTATTTCCTCTATCAAGCGAGTAAAAATGTGGCTTGCGGATACGCCCAACAATGTCCCATCCTAGTGCCTTAACTTCTCTAAACCAAGGCGCTTTATACCCTGCGTCAGTAACGATAATAGGGCGACAGTGAGAAGGTAATATAGCGTGCAACCTCTTTAAAAATGTTTTGTGGGTGACGGGTTTCTCTTTGGTCTTGTTGCAGTGTACTTCTTGATAAAGTGTGATGGGCCGACCTTTCAGAGATATTGCCGCGCGTAAAAGAAAATGCGCTTTACGGTCGTCTAAATCTGACCAATCAATTGA